>DATLGD010000065.1:0-40874 GCA_035540755.1 Mycobacteriales bacterium
CACCGGCCCGGGTCGTGAAGACGCCCCGGGCCGGTGCCTGCAGCGCGGCGTCGAGCTCCTCGACGCCCGCCACCTACTTGAGGAAGTCGGGGACGTCGAGCTCGTCCTCGAACACCACGGTGCGGCGCCGCCCCCGCGCCGCACCGTGGTGTTCGAGGACGAGCTCGACGTCCCCGACTTCCTCAAGTAGGTGGCGGGCGTCGAGCTCCTCGACGCTGCGCTGCAGGCACCGGCCCGGGGCGTCTTCACGACCCGGGCCGGTGGCGTGAGCGGGCCGCCGTGGGACGCCCTCAACCTGGCCCTGCACGTCGACGACGAGGCTCGGCGGGTGCTCACCAACCGCGACCTGCTCGTGCGCGCTGCCGGGGTGCGGGAGCTGGCGTTCGCGCAGCAGGTGCACGGCTCCGGGGTGGCGGTCGTCGAGCGGGCGAGCAGCCGCGGCAGCACCGCGGGGGTGCGCGGCGTCGACGCGCTGGTCACCCGCACCCGCGGGCTCGGGCTCGTCGTCATGGCCGCCGACTGCCTGCCGGTGCTGCTGGCCGACCCCGAGGGCGGCGTCGTCGGTGCGGCTCACGCCGGCCGCGCCGGCCTGCTGGCCGGGGTGCTGCAGCGCGCGGTCGAGGCGATGGCCGGTCTCGGTGCCGATCCCGCGCGCACCCGCGCCGTGGTGGGGCCGGCCGCCGGGGCGTGCTGCTACGAGGTGCCGGCGGACATGGCCGACGACGCCGAGCACCAGCTGCCAGGCGTGCGGGCGACCACCCGACGGGGGACGCCGTCGCTGGACCTGCGCGCCGGGGCGGTCCGTGCGCTCGGCCTGGCCGGGGTCGACGAGGTGCAGCACATCGACGCCTGCACCCTCGACGACCCGCGCTTCTACTCCTACCGGCGCGACGGCCGCACCGGCCGGCACGCCGGCGTCGCCTGGCTCACGCCGTGACCCCGGGCCGTGCGGAGCGGCGGGACGAGCTGCGCGCCGCTCTGGACGACGTCGAGCAGCGGCTGGTCGCGGCCTGCACCGCCGCCGGCCGGCCCCGCGACGACGTGCACCTCATCGCCGTCACCAAGACCCGGCCGGCTTCCGACGTCGCGCTGCTCGCCGAGCTCGGCGTGCGCGACGTCGGCGAGAGCAAGGACCAGGAGGCCTCGGCCAAGGCGGCCGAGCTGGCGCCGGTCGTTCCGGCCCTGCGCTGGCACCTGGTCGGACGGCTGCAGCGCAACAAGGCCCGCAGCGTCGCCCGCTACGCGCACGCCGTGCACTCGGTCGACCGGCTGCCGCTCGTCGCGGCGCTCTCGGCGGGGGCCGTCGGGGCGGGACGCGCCGTCGAGGTGCTGCTGCAGGTCAGCCTGGACGGCGACCCGGGGCGCGGGGGAGCGCTGCCGGCAGACGTGCCGGCGCTGGCGGAAGCGGTCGCAATCGCCGATGGCCTGCGGCTGCGCGGCGTCATGGCGGTGGCGCCGCTCGGGGCGGCGGCGGAGCCCGCCTTCGCCCGCCTGGCCCGCGTCGCCGAGCGGCTGCGGGCCGACCATCCGGAGGCCACCGCCGTCAGCGCCGGCATGAGCGGTGACCTCGAGGCGGCCGTCGCGGCCGGCGCCACGCACGTGCGTGTCGGCACGGCGTTGCTCGGACAACGGCCGCCTCCTTGCTTGTAGTGTCCGCACGGTTCCGCACGGCACCGCCCGCAGATCCCGGAGGAGTCCGCCATGCCCGGCGCGATGCGCAAGCTCGGCCTGTACCTCGGCCTGGTCGAGGACGACGAGGACCGCGACCGGCGCTACGACGACGACTCCTACGACGACGACGACTTCGCCGACGACGAGCCGCAGGGCGGCTCGGTGCGCCGCTGGACCGCGGACGACCGCTCGCCTGCCCGCACGGCCACCCTGCACCGGGACGCACCCCGCACCCGGGGCGCCACGGCGCTCGACCCGGGTCTGCGCGCCGCGCCGGCGCCGGCCGAGGACCCCTACCGCATCACCACGCTGCACCCGCGCACCTACAACGAGGCCCGCACCATCGGCGAGCACTTCCGCGAGGGCACCCCGGTGATCATGAACCTCACCGAGATGGACGACGGCGACGCCAAGCGGCTGGTCGACTTCGCCGCCGGGCTCATCTTCGGCCTGCGCGGGAGCATCGAGCGGGTGACCAACAAGGTCTTCCTGCTCTCGCCCGAGCACGTCGAGGTGACGGCCGAGGACAAGGCGCGGATCGCCACCGGCGGCTTCTTCAACCAGTCCTGACGGGGTCCGCCGAGCGCCGGCGCCGGGGTGCCGCGCGCACGGACCGGTAACGTCGAGCGCCACCCGCCGTCCCCCAGGAGCACCCCGATCTCGTGACAGTCGTTGCCTCGGTCGTCGTGACCGCCCTGACGATCTTCTGGGTGCTGCTCATCATCCGGCTGGTCTTCGAGTACGTCTTCATGTTCGCGCGGCAGTTCCGGCCCAGCGGGGCCCTGACCGTGCTGCTCGAGGTCGTCTACTCGGTCACCGACCCGCCGCTCAAGGCGCTGCGCAAGGTGATCCCGCCGCTGCGGCTGGGCACGATCAACCTCGACCTGTCCTTCCTGGTGCTGTTCATCTTCGTCGGAATCCTGCGCCGCGTCATCGCGAACGCCGCCGGCGTGTGACCCCCTTCCCTGCCCCCTCCGGGCGCCGTGTCGCCCGGCCCCGCCCGACCTCCGAGACGGATGTGACGACGTGCCGCTGACTCCGACAGACGTCGCGAACAAGCAGTTCACCCTGAGTCGGCTCCGCCCCGGCTACCTCGTCGACGAGGTCGACGCCTTCCTCGACGAGGTCGAGAGCGAGCTCGCCCGGCTGTTCCGCGAGAACAACGAGCTGCGCAACCGCGCCGCTCCCGCTCCGCCGTCGGCGCCCAGTGCCGCCCCGGAGCCGGCCGCGCCGCCCGAGCCCCAGCAGGCCGCTGCTCCGGCGGCCCCGCTCGGTCCGATGGAAGGTCAGGAGGCTGCGCTCCGCACGCTGCTGCTCGCGCAGCGCACCGCCGACGAGGCGGTCGCCGAGGCGCGCGCCGAGGCCGCGCAGATGGTGCAGGCCGCGCAGTCCGAGGCCGAGCAGCTGCTGTCCTCCGCCCGCGCCGAGGCCGAGCAGACGCTCGGCTCGGCCCGCGGCGAGGCCGAGCAGCTTCGCGCCTCCTCCCGTGCCGAGGCCGACAGCACCCTCGTCCGCGCCCGGGCCGAGGCCGAGCGCACCGTCGCCACCGCCCGCGACTCCGCGCTGCAGCTGGAGCAGCAGGCCGCCGCCAAGGTGCAGGCCGCCACCGGCGACCTCGAGGAGCGGCAGCGCTCGCTGGAGAGCCGGATCGAGGAGCTGCGCGCGTTCGAGCGCGAGTACCGCACCCGGCTGCGCGCCTACCTCGAGAACCAGCTGCGCGAGCTGGTCAGCCGCACCGGCCCGGACGACGACGGCGGCGCAGGCGTGCCGGCCGCAGCCCGCAGCTCGGCGGTGGGGTTGCCCTCCGGAGGGCCGGCCGACGCGCCGCCGCGAGAGTCCCCCGCGCCGCAGAGCGGTTTCGGCGCCGGCCCGACGGCTGCCGCCGAGGCCGTCGGCCCGTTCGGCAGTGAGCCCCCGACCGTCGACGGCGCCGGCTCGCGCTGACGCCTCAGCGGCGGCGAGCCGCTGCCCGCGGGCGCGCCGCTAGGATCGCCCAGCCCGCCCGACACCGACCGTCAGGCCGGCCCGCCCGACCGGAGGACCTCTTCTCGTGATCGTCATCAGCGGGGCACTCGTCCTCGTCGCCCTCGTCCTGCTCGTGCTCGGGCTGACGATGCAGGACCTGAACTTCGTCTACGGGTCGATCGCCGTCAGCCTGATCTCGTTCGTCTTCCTCGTCATCGGCATCCTGCAGCGCCGCGGCGACTCCTCCGCCGGAGGGGCCTCGGACGCGCCGCCGGTCAGCGAGGGCGACGCGCCGGCCGACTCGGCAGACCCGGCCAGGGAGGGCACGCCGTCGGCCGAGCCGGTGCGTGCGGCCTCGCTCGGCGGTGGCGGCCGGTCGACCGCGGTCGTCGACGACGCGCCCGAGGGCGACGTGGACGAGGAGTACGAGCTCGTCGGTGCGGTCGTCCTCGTCGTACCCGGACGGCCCCGCTACCACGTCGACGGCTGCCGCTACCTGGCCGGCAAGTCGGTCGAGGAGGTCGAGGTCGACGAGGCCCGTGCCCAGTACTCGCCGTGCGGGGTCTGCAAGCCCGACGACGCCCTCGAGGAGCTGGCCTACGAGGACGACGGCGAGCTCGAGGACATCTACGTCGACGACCCGATCGACGACGAGGCGGTCGAGGACGAGGTCGTCGACACGGGCGTTCCCGGTGCGGGGGACCTCGACGAGGGCGAGCCCGCCCCCGCCCCCCGCCGTGGTGGCAGCCGCAAGGTGAGCACCGCCACGACGAGCCGGACCAGCGCGAGGGACGAGCCGGCAGCGAAGCCTGCCAAGGCTGCGAAGGCTGCCAAGCCTGCGAAGGCGCCGGCCAAGGCGTCGTCGAAGGCTCCCGCGACGTCTCCGGCTGCGGACGCCCCGAGCAAGGGCCGTCGCCGCACCACGGCCAAGGAGCTCGCCGAGGTCACGCCGGCCGTCACCACGACGAGCGCGGCCGAGACGGCGTCGGCGGCCGCGCCTGCCAAGGCCGCCAAGCCGGCTCGGCGGGGCGGCCGCGTCGTCGTGATCCCGGACCGCGACCGCTTCCACACCTCCGACTGCCGCTTCGTCCGCAGTGCCTCGGGCACCGAGGAGCTGACCCGCGCCCAGGCGGACAAGCAGGGCTTCCGGGCCTGCGGGGTCTGCAAGCCCTAGCCGTCCGGTGCGCGCCCGCGCCCCTGTCGGGCACGGCGTGCACCGTCACCGAGGTCGGGCGTCGACGTACCAGTCGAGCTCGACGGTGCCGCCGGCGGGAAGGGTCACCTCGTGGTCCGGCGTGTACATGTCCCAGAGCCGGTAGGTGCCGCCCGGCAGGCCGGTGAACAGGTAGCGCCCGCCCTGCGGGGCCCAGCTCGCGCACTGCGGACCGTCGAGCTGGATGCCGAGCGGCTGGCAGAGCAGTCCGCCCCCGGGATTGCCGCCGTCGGGGTAGGCCGACTCCCGGCCGTCGCTGTCGACATAGGTGATCCGGCCGGTGAGGGTCGCGCCGGGCTGCAGGACGGTGGTCACCGGGGTCGTCCCGCCGCAGGAGACGGGACTCCCGGCGCCGGCGGTGGTGCCGCCGCCGACCCACGTCGCGGCGAGGTTGCGCATCCCCGCCGGCTGCACGAGCGACGACGCCAGCGACAGGTCCCACATGGCGATCAGCTCGCGCGGGCCGTCGCACGTGCCGACGTAGGTGCCGTCGTCGGCGATCCGGACGGCACGCAGAGGTGCATCGGGCTCGTAGGTGTGCAGCCAGGCCCCGGCGACCGGCTGACCGGCCCCGTCGACGACCCGACCGGGGTAGGTGCGGGTCGGTGGCGGCGGGACCGGCGGCGCGGACGTCGGGCCCGACGATGCCGGCTGCGCCGCGGCAGGGGTCGGGGTCGGCGCGGCCTCGGCCGCCGCGGCCGGCTCGGGGGCGGCAGCCGCGCTCGGAGGGGCCGGCGCCACCGGCGGCAGCAGGTAGGGCCGGTCGGAGGCGACCGCCGCCGGCTCCGCGCTGCTGGGAGTGGCCGACGCCGCGACGAGCGAGTCGTCGCCGGAGCCGCCGGGCAGCCAGGACCCGACGGCGACGGCGCCTGCGACGAGTGCGAGCGACAGCGCGCCGGCCAGGCCGGCCCGCCGCAGCCGCCGGGCGGCGGCTCGGCGCAGGACGGCGTCGAAGGCGCTGTCCGGTGCGGGCAGGGCGGGGATCGACGCACGGGGCAGCTCGGGGAAGCGCTCGCCGGTCGGGTCGACGGTCATCGGTCGTCCTCCAAGGACTCGAGCAGGGCGGCCCGCCCCTCGGCGAGCAGGCGCTTGATCGTCCCTTCGGGACGGTGCATCGCCGCCGCGACGGCGGCGACGGGCAGGTCGGCGTAGTAGTGCAGGAGCACCGGCATGCGCAGCCGCTCGGGGAGCCGCTCGACGAGGTCGCGCAGCCACGGGTCGGCCGCGGGCTGCTCGTGCAGCTGCCCGGCAGCGGCGCGAGCAGCCAACCGCCGGTCGTGCGCCTGACGACGCCAGTGGTCGCGGGCGAGGTTGCCCGCCACCGCGTAGAGGAACGGCTTGGGATCCCGGACGGACGTCCAGCGTCCGAGCAGCCGGGAGAACGCCTCGGCGGCGATGTCGTGGGCGACATCGGTGTCGCCGATGAGCGCCGCGCACCAGCCGGCGAGCGCTCCGTAGTGCTCGACCCACACCGCACGCGCTGCGTCCTCGCGGCCCACCCTGTGGGCGGCCACCGGCGAGGCTGCGGTCGCGTGCACACCCCTAGGACGGAGAACTCGGCCGCGGGGTTCGGTGCGCTCTCCGGTCGGCACCGCCTCGGTCCGGGGACGACCCACGAGCGGGACGGTAGAGGTTGCGCGGCCCAGCTACCAGGTCGACGTCCGCGGCGGTGCTATGTCTCCATCGGCGTCCGCGCCCGCAGGTGCTCGGAGCGGAACGGGTCGCGCGGCGGCGGGATCGGCAGCGCCCCCTGCTGGCCGAGCGTGACCCCGCCCAGCGACAGCACGCGGGCCAGCAGCCCGGCGGTGGTCTGACCGGCGGCGGCCCCTCTGGCGGTGACCATCACGCGGTAGACGGTGATGTAGTGCCGGCTCGGGGTGTCGTAGCACCAGTCGACCGAGCCCCAGTGCTCGCTGCTGCCGTGCGCGCCGAGCACGCCGTCCCACGGCCCGGACCAGACCTGGACGCCGGCGGGCCCGGCGGAGAAGCAGCCGCCGCAGGAGACGTCGCCCTGCCCGGCCGCCGCCAGCAGCTCGCGGGCCTGGCGCTCCGGCAGGACCAGGGCGGGCCGGACCTGGCTGGCCACGGCCGTCGGCGCCCCTGGCCGGGTGAGCCGGAAGCTGCGGTGCACCGGCTTCGGGTCGAGCTCGACGGCGTGCACGGTCACGAGTCCTCCTGGCCAGGCAGGCTGCTCCGGACGGAGCAGCGGTGCTGGTACCTGGGCATCGGCCCGGCGGTAGTCAGGTCTGACGGCTCCGTCCGGGTGAATCGCGTCAGGTACCGGCGACCCGGAGCCAGAACTGCAGGCCGAGGTCGGCGCCGTCGTGCGGCGCGACGTCCACGGCCGGCGGACCCTCGGTGACGCTGACGGCGAGCACCTCCTCGGCCAGCCGGTCGCCGCCCTCGCGGAGTGCGTCGCCGAGCTCGTCGTCGTCGGCGGCCCACCACAGCTCGATCCGGTCGCTGACGTCGAGCCCTGAGCTCTTGCGCGCGTCCTGCACCAGGCGCACGGCCTCGCGCACGAGTCCGGCCCGGCGCAGCTCCGGCGTGATCTCGAGGTCGAGCGCGACCGACTCGCCGTGCGCGGTCGACACCGCCCAGCCCGACCGCGGGGTCTCGGTGACCACGACGTCGTCGCTCCCCAGCTCGACCCGCTCGCCGTCGATGTCCACCGACGCCGTGCCGGCCCGCAGCGCGGCGGCCAGCTCGGCGGCGTCGGCCGCGGCAACGGCCCGGGCGACCTCCTGCACGCGCTTGCCGAAGCGCCGGCCGAGGGAGCGGAAGTTGGCCTTGACCGAGACGTCGACGAGGTCGCCCTCACCGGACAGCGGCTCGAGCCCGCCGACGTTGAGCTCGGTGGCGACGAGGCCGCGCAGCTCCTGCGGCAGGTCGCTCCAGCCGGGTGCCGACACCAGCGCCCGTCCGAGCGGCTGGCGGGTGCGGACCTTGGACTCGGCGCGGGCCGTGCGGCCGAGGTCGACCAGGCGCCGGGCCAGGGCCACCTGCGCCGCGAGCCGGTCGTCGACCAGGGCCGGGTCGGCCGCGGGCCACGCCGCCAGGTGCACCGAGTCCGGCGCCCCGCCGCCGCTGAACAGGGCGTCCCACACCTCGTCGGTGACGAACGGGGTGAACGGGGCCATCAGCAGCGTCACCTGACGCAGGCACTCGTGCAGGGTGGCGAGCGCCGCCGGGTCGCCCTCCCAGAAGCGGCGGCGCGAGGTGCGCACGTACCAGTTCGACAGGTCGTCGACGAGGGCCGCGAGCCGCCGACCGGCCCGGGCGGAGTCGAAGTCCTCGAGCGCGGTCGTCACCTCGAGCGCGGTGTCGTGCACCTGGGCCAGCGCCCACCGGTCGAGCAGCGGGCGCTCGGCGACAGGTGGCGCCTCGCCCTGCGGCGACCAGCCGTTGACCGTGGCGTAGAGGGCGTGGAAGGACGCGGTGTTCCAGTAGGTGAGCAGGACCTTGCGCACGACCTCCTCGACCTGCTCGTGGCCGACCCGCCGGTTCTGCCACGGCGAGCCGCCGGCCAGCATCAGCCAGCGGAGCGGGTCGGCGCCGTGGGCGTCCATGAGCTCGAACGGGTCGAGCACGTTGCCGAGGTGCTTGCTCATCTTGCGGCCGTCCTTGTCGAGGAGCAGGCCGAGGCAGAGCACCGTCTCGTAGGACGAGCGGTCGAACACCAGGGTGCCGATCGCCATCAGCGTGTAGAACCAGCCGCGGGTCTGGTCGAGCGCCTCGCAGATGAACTGGGCCGGGTAGGCCGGCTCGACCCCGGAGTGCGGGTAGCCGACCTGGGCGAACGGCATGGCGCCGGAGTCGTACCAGACGTCGATGACCTCCGGCACCCGCCGGCTCTCGGCGCCGCACGTCTCACAGGGCAGGACGACGTCGTCGACGTACGGGCGGTGCGGGTCGAGCGCGGACAGGTCCTGTCCGGCCCGCTCGCCGAGCTCGGCGAGCCCGCCGACGACGACCCAGTGCGACGCGTCGGCCGTGCACCGCCAGACCGGCAGGGGCGTGCCCCAGTAGCGGCTGCGCGACAGGGCCCAGTCGATGTTGTTGGTGAGCCAGTCGCCGTAGCGGCCGTGCTGGATCGTCTTCGGGTGCCAGTCGGTCTTCTCGTTCTCCTCGAGCAGCCGGTCCTTGACCGCCGTCGTGCGGATGTACCAGGACGGGAGGGCGTAGTAGAGGAGCGTGGTGTCGCAGCGCCAGCAGTGCGGGTAGGCGTGCTCGTACGGCAGGTGCCGGAACAGCAGGCCGCGCTCGTCCAGGTCGCGCACCAGGGCGGCGTCGGCGGCCTTGAAGAACTGCCCGCCGACGAGCGGGACGTCGCCCTCGAACGTGCCGTCCGGGCGCACCGGGTTGACGACGGTCAGCCCGTACCGCCGCCCGACCGCGAGGTCGTCGGCGCCGAAGGCGGGGGACTGGTGCACCAGCCCCGTGCCGTCGTCGGTGGTGACGTAGTCGGCCGTGACGACGTAGTGGCTGTCGCCCTCGAACCGCTCGGCCGGCACGAGCTCGAACGGCCGCGCGTAGTGCGTGCGCTCCAACTCGCGGCCGACGACCTCTGCGTCGACCTCCCAGCCTTCACCGAGAGCCGAGCCGAGCAGATCCTTCGCGACGAGGAGGGACTTCGCCTGGTCGGGGTGCCGGGCCAGGACATAGGTGACCTCCGGGTGCACGGCGACCGCCGTGTTCGACACGAGCGTCCAGGGCGTGGTCGTCCACACCAGCAGGTCGGCCTCCCCGGCGAACTCCCCACTGGTGATCGGGAAGCGCACGTACACCGACGGGTCGACGACGTCTCGGTAGGCGCCGGGCTGGCCCAGCTCGTGGTCCGACAGCGCCGTGCCGCAGCGGGGGCACCACGGCGCGACCCGGAAGTCCTCGACCAGCAGACCCTTGCCGGCGATCTCCTTGAGCGACCACCACACGCTCTCGACGTAGTGCGGGTCCATCGTGCGGTAGGCCGCGCCCATGTCGACCCAGTAGCCCATCCGGCGGGTCATCCGCTCGAACTCGTCGACGTGCCGCAGGACGCTCTCGCGGCACCTGTCGTTGAAGGCGGCGACGCCGTAGGCCTCGATGTCGCCCTTGCCGGTGAAGCCGAGCTCCTTCTCGACGGCGAGCTCGACCGGCAGGCCGTGGCAGTCCCACCCGGCGCGTCGCGGGACGTTGTAGCCCTGCATCGTCTTGAAGCGGGGAAACAGGTCCTTGAAGACGCGGGCCTCGACGTGGTGTGCCCCGGGCTTGCCGTTGGCCGTCGGCGGGCCCTCGTAGAACACCCAGGGATCGCTGCCGGCGGTCTGCTCGAGGCTGCGCTCGAAGACCCGGTCGCGTTCCCAGCGCTCGAGCAGCGCGCGCTCCAGCGCCGGCAGGTCGACCGACGCCGGCAGCGGGCGCAGTCCGGTCTCGGCGCGGGGCATGGGCGTGGTCATGCGGTCTCCTCCGTCAGCGGTGCTCGACGGAGGGACGAGGAGCAGCGCTCCCCGCGGTACCACCCTCCTTGGCGGCGTCGTCGGCGCTGCCCGTGGGAAGCGCCGGCGCGTCGCCCGCTCTGGTCGTGCGGTGCCGCTCAGGGGGTGATCTTCACGTCGAGCACGCCTCCGGGCTCCCACCGTCCCCGGCTCGCTGCTGGCTGCGTCCGTCGCTACTCGTCCCCGTCGCTGCGGCGGGGCGATCCTAGCGCCGACCGGGACGGGCCGGCCGCCCCGTGGTGTGGCGGAGTTCGTACTCGCTGTCCCGGGTGCGTATCCTCGCGGGCGGTTTGATCATGCCGGGGCCGTCCCGGCGGGAGGGGTGAGGGGGCGACATGGCCAAGGGCGATGGCACGGGGAAGGCCGGCCGCCTCCTCGGCCGGGTCAAGAGCGCCATCACGCCGAGCGCCCTCAAGAGCGCCGCGCCGGTCAAGGTCAGCCCGCCGGCCGGCGCGAAGGACCCGTCGCTGGTCACCGGCGCCCGGCCGGCCGGGTCCGGCAGCGGCTCAGGCGCGGCGAAGGCCACGAGGGCCACGAAGACGGCGAAGACGGCGACGGCGGCCACGAAGAAGGCGCCCGCGACGAAGGCACCCGCGAAGGCGGCCACGAAGAAGGCCCCCGCGACGAAGGCGCCCGCGACGAAGGCGCCCGCGAGGAAGGCACCGGCGAAGGCGGCCGAGCCGGCCGCGAAGAAGGCTGCGAAGAAGGCTGCGAAGAAGGCTTCGACGAAGGCGCCCGCGACGAAGGCACCCGCGAAGGCCACGGAGCCGGCCGCGCGGAAGGCTGCGAAGAAGGCGTCCGCGCCGCCGCCCGCGCAGGAGGCACCTGCCACGCCTGCCACGAAGCAGGCGGCCGCGAAGGCGCCGAGGAAGAAGGCACCTGCCAAGGCGGCGACGAAGAACGCGGCGACGAGGAACGCGGCGACGAAGGCGTCCGCGACGAAGGCGCCTGCGACGAAGGCGCCTGCGACGAAGGCACCCGCCGAGAAGCCGGCCGCCGACACGACCGCCGAGACCACGGCCGTCCCGGCGAGGCCGAAGGCGACACCGAAGGGGCCGGCCGCCGCGCCGAGCGTCGACGTCACCTGGACGGACGCCGAGTTCGCCGAGGTCCGAGCCGAGCTCGAGCGCCAGCAGCGCGAGCTCCGCGGTGAGATCGACGACGCCGTCAGCGCCTCGGCCGCCATGAAGCGCGAGCAGAGCGCCGAGGGGTCCGGCGACGAGGCCGACGCCGGCACCATGACCTTCGAGCGCGAGCACGAGCTGTCGCTGGCCAACAACAGCCGTGACCTGCTGCTGCAGGTCGAGCGCGCGCTGGCCCGGCTCGACGAGGGCACCTACGGGTCCTGCGAGAACTGCGGCAACGCGATCCCCAAGGCCCGCCTGCAGGCCTTCCCCAAGATGACGCTGTGCGTGACGTGCAAGCAGCGCGAGGAGCGCCGCTGAGCGCCGACGACGCCGCGTCGGGGAGCCCCTCGGCGGGGGAGCAGGCGCAACGGCCTCGCCGGACGGCCCTGCTCCTCCTGGTCGCCGCGGTGGCGCTCGCCCTGGACGTGGTCACCAAGGTCCTCGTCGTCGCCCGCCTCGAGGGGGGTGAGCCGGTCGAGCTGCTCGGCGGCCGGCTGCTGCTCCGGGTGACCCGCAACCCGGGCGCGGCGTTCTCCTTCGCCGAGGGGGCGACGGTGCTGTTCACCGCCGTCGCCGCCGTCGTCGTGGTGGTCATCCTGCGCGTGTCGCGCCGCCTGCACAGCGGGGCGTGGGCGCTGTCGCTCGGGCTGCTGCTCGGCGGCGCCACCGGCAACCTCGTCGACCGCCTGCTCCGCTCGCCCGGTCCCGGGCGCGGCGCGGTCGTCGACTTCATCGACTTCCAGGTCTGGCCGAGCTTCAACGTCGCTGACAGCGCGATCGTCCTCGGCGGCGTGCTGGCGGTGCTGCTGTCGCTGCGCGGCGTCGAGCTCGACGGCTCCCGAGGCGGCAAGCCGTCATGATGCACAGGTGACCGACCGCCGCACGCTGCCCGTCCCCGAGGGTCTCGAGGGCCTGCGGCTCGACGCTGCGCTCAGCCGGCTGCTGGGCCTGTCGCGGACGGCGGCGGCCGAGCTGATCGGTGCCGGGGCCGCCACGCTGGACGGTCGGCCCGCGGGGAAGAGCGACCGGGTGCTCGCCGGATCCGTGCTCGACGTCGAGCTGCCCGCGCGCGAGACGGCGCCGAGCGCACCGCCCGAGGTCGTCGACGGGCTGCGGGTGGTGCACGAGGACGACGACATCATCGTCGTCGACAAGCCGGTCGGGGTCGCGGCGCACCCGAGCCCGGGCTGGGAGGGCCCGACCGTCGTCGGCGGGCTGGCCGCGGCCGGCCACCAGGTCAGCACCAGCGGCGCCGACGAGCGCCGGGGCGTCGTGCACCGCCTCGACGTCGGGACGAGCGGTCTGATGGTCGTGGCGAAGAGCGAGCGCGCGTACACCGTGCTGAAGGACGCCTTCCGCGAGCGCACGGTCGACAAGCGCTACCACGCGCTCGTGCAGGGTCACCCCGACCCGATGGTCGGCACGGTCGACGCGCCGATCGACCGGCACCCGAGCTCGGCCTACAGGTACGCGGTGGTGTCCGGCGGCCGCGACAGCGTGACCCACTACGAGACGATCGAGGCGTTCCGTCACGCGACGCTGCTCGACATCCGGCTCGAGACCGGCCGCACCCACCAGATCCGGGTGCACATGGCGGCGCTCCGGCACCCGTGCGTCGGCGACGTCACCTACGGCGCGGACCCAGTGCTCGCCACGCGGCTCGGCCTCACCCGGCAGTGGCTGCACGCCGTGCGCCTCGGCTTCGCCCACCCCGACGACGGGCGCCCGGTGAGCTTCGAGAGCCCCTACCCGGCGGACCTCCAGGCGGCGCTGGACCGCATCGCGGCAGCCTCGTGAGGCTCCCGGACCTCCGCGAGCTCGACCGGCGCCTGGTGCCGGCGGCTGCCCGGCGGCTCCGCGCGGCGGTCGACGCCGTCGAGGCGGTCCGCCGGCGCGGCCTGGCCGGGGCTCGGACCGCTCGCACCGCCGCCGCGACGTGGCTGACCGCCGCAGCGGCGTCGCTCGACCGCCGCTACGCGTCGTCCGGCCCGCTGGCGCGCCTGCGCGAGGTCCCGCTCGTCGGAGTCGCGGTCGTGGTGGCGGTGCTCCTGGCGGGTGCGGCGGCGGCGGTGGTGCTGACCGAGCCGCCGCCGGAGCCGACCGTCGTCTCGCCGGGCGGCGACAACCTGGTGCTGCGGACGGCCTCCCTCGGGGTGCCGCCGGGCGCCGACGTCGACGAGCACCTCGCACAGGCCCGCGTGCTGCTCGAGGAGCTCGCGCTCCGGCGGCCGGACGCCCGCTTCCTCGCCCTCGTCAGCCTGGACCGCTACCTGCCGGTGGGGGCAGCGGACGCACTGGTCGACTCCGCGACCCCGCAGCGCGCCTATCTGCGGGCCACCGGCCTGGACGGCGCCGAGATCGTCGAGGTCCCGTTCGCCACGGCAGGCTCGACGTCCGTCCTGCCGGCGCTGTGCTCGGCGACTGCGAGCCGCAAGCGGGCGGAGGCCGAGAGCCTGCGCAGGCTGGCCGCGGCGATCGAGCCGGCCGGCCCGGAGCAGCAGGCGCAGCAGGCCGAGTTCGCCGCTCAGGCCGACCGTGCCGACGCGGAGGCCGAGGCCTACAGCGGCGAGTGCCCCACCCTCTTCGCGCTGGTCGTCGAGGCGGAGGCCGACGTGCTGCGTGCGCTGCTCGACCGTGAGAGCGTGCGCGGGGTCGAGGTGGCCCCTGCCGGGCTCACGGCGACCGAGCTGGTGGTCACGCCGCTTGCGCCGGAGGCGGAGGGGCGGCTGCCGACCGGGACGGAGCGGTGACCGTCGAGGTGCGCCTGGCCACCGCCGAGGACCGGCCGGCGCTGCACGCACTGCGCCACGAGGTGTTCGTCGTGGGACAGGGTGTGCCGGCCGAGCTCGAGCTCGACCCGCGCGACGACACCGCCGAGCACGTCGTGGCCGTGCGGGACGGCCGCGTCGTGGCCACCGGCCGGCTGCTGCTCGACGGAACCGCCGCCGCCACGGTCGGCCGGATGGCCGTGGCCGAGGACGCGCGCGGCAGCGGCGTCGGGGGCGCCGTGCTGCGCCGGCTCGAGGACCGCGCCGCCGAGCTCGGCCGGACCGCCGTCGAGCTGCACGCGCAGGTGCACGCCGTGCCGTTCTACGCGCGGGCCGGCTACACCGCCACCACCGGGGTCTACCTCGAGGCGGGCATCGAGCACCTGAGCATGCGCAAGCCTCTGCCGGTGGTGCGCGAGGTGCGCGACGACGACGGCGACGCGCTCGTCGAGCTGATCGGCGGCTGCTGGTCGGAGCACCCGGGGGTCGAGCTGCACGTCGACGCCGAGGAGCCGTGGCTGCGCGCCCCGGCGACGGCCTACCGGCGGTGGGACGGGCGGATGTGGCTGGTGGAGCTCGACGGGGTCGTCGTCGCGTGCTGCGGCGCCAAGCCGGCGGGCGAGCACGTCGTCGAGCTCAAGTCGATGTACGTGGCCGCGGCCGCCCGGCGCCGCGGGATCGCACGCCGGCTCGAGGCGCTGGTGCTCGAGGAGGCGCAGCGCCGCGGGGCCCGTCGCGTCGAGCTGTGGTCCGACACCCGGTTCCTCGACGCGCACGCCACCTACGCCCGGCTCGGCTACACCCGCCTGCCGGGCGAGCGCGACCTGCACGACCTGTCGCACTCGCGCGAGTACCCGTACGCCAAGGACCTCTGACCCTCCCGGAACGCCGCGAGGGCGACCCCGGACGTCGGGGCCGCCCTCGGGCGCTCGGGGGGTCAGGCCGCGCGGACCCGGCGCGACGGGGCGATCTCGACCGGTGGCTCGCCGGTGCGGTGCGCGATCGCGCCGATCAGCGAGCGGACCAGCTCGCCGCCGCCCACGAGGACCAGCCCGGTGGCCACCGGGTGCATCCAGGCGGCGCGCAGCTCCTGGCCGAACGCGGTGAACACCGACCAGTCGAGCGCCCACACCAGCCCGACGGCGAGGACGACGCCGGCGGTGCGGGTGAGGGCGGCCGGGGCCTTCACGGGCAGCAGCTCGTCGAGGACCTGCAGCGCCACGGTGAGCGCGAGGGCCAGGCCGAGGAGGATCACGAACGCGTACATGACGGCTCCAGGTGGGGAAGGACGGCGGGGCGACCTGCCCCGCTCGAGGAGTTGGACCGGCCGGCCGCCGATCGGTTACGCGCGTCGCCGGTAACGGTCGGGGCGTGGGTGCGGTCCAATGCCGTGTGGTCCTTGCTCCGGTCGACCCGGCGCTCGTGCGCGCCTGCCAGCGCGGTGAGAGCGGCGCCATGGACGCCCTCATCCGGGGCACCTACGCCGACGTCTACGCCCTGTGCCGGCGGCTGCTCGGCGATCCGGCAGACGCGGCCGACGCCACCCAGGAGGTGTACCTGCGCGTGATGCGCTCGGTGCTGGGCTTCCGTGGCGAGGCCGCCTTCGGCACGTGGCTGCACCGGGTGACGGTCAACGTCTGCAGCACGGCGCTGACCCGGCGCGGCGACGTCCGCGGGCGCGGGCAGTCCGCCGGTCGCGCGCCGTTCGGCCTGCCCGGCGGGGTGGACGACCTGGTCGCCGCCGGTCCTGGCCCGGAGGACCGTGCGGAGACCGCCGACCTCGCGGCCCGCACCGCCCGGGCCCTGGGCGGGCTGTCCGAGGATGCCCGGGAGGTGGTGCTGCTGCGCGACGTGCAGGGCCTGTCGACCCGGGAGACGGCCGCGCTGCTCGGCATCAGCGAGGGTGCCGTGAAGGTTCGCCTGCACCGGGCGCACGCCCGGCTGCGTTCGCTCGTGGAGGTGCCATGACGTCCGACGGCTCCGACGGCCGGCCGCTCGGCCGGGTCTGCACGGAGGTGCAGCGCCACCTGCCGGCCCACGTCCGGGGCGAGCTGGGCCGCTCCCGACGGCGGCTGGTCACGCTCCACACCCGAGGGTGCGGGGACTGCCGGACCGCGCTGGAGCGGCAGCTCGACGTGCGTCGCGGCCTGACCGCGCTGGCCCCGGCCCTCGACCTGCCCGCGGAGCCCCCGGCGGGCCTGCTCGACACGCTCCTGGCGTCGGCCGCGTCGCCCGGGGTGGCCGGGCGGGCGGCGGTACCGGCACGCGGCGCCGTCAGCGGGGCGCGTCCGGTCCTGTCGCTGGCCCTGCTCGTGGCCGGTGCCGCGGTGGGGACCGGCGCGGGCTACGCCGGCTGGCGCGCCGTCAGGCGGGTAGGTGCCCGCCGCCGCTGACGCCCGGTGCTCACCCGGCTCCGGTGCTCAGCAGCGGCACGAGCAGCTCGTCGTCGGTGAGGGCGCCGTGCTGCCCCGGTAGCGACGACAGCATCGACTCCGCGCTGCGGCGCACGACCGCGACGTCGGGCGTCGTGGCGATGGCGACGACGTCGCCGATGCGGGACCGGGCGGTGGTGGTCACCTCCGGGCCGAACAGGCCGGCCGCGACGGCGTCGTCCCGGGTGCCGATCCACATCCGGTCGCCGAGCTCTGCGGTCCAGGCGGCGAGCACGTCCCGCGCTGCGCCGGGGCGGGTGTGCACGTGACGCATGCGCGGCTCGCCGGCGAGCGCCACCACGCCGTCCTGCAGGATCCCGCTGGCGTCGACGTCGACCCGCCCCTCCTCCGGCACGACGACCATCCCGTGGTCGGCCGTGACGTGCAGGACGGCGTCGGGCGGCAGCTGCTCGGCCAGCAGCCGGGCGAATCCGTCGACCAGCTGCAGCTGGCTCAGCCAGGCGTCGGTCTCCGATCCGCGGACGTGACCGATGAGGTCGAGCTCGGACAGGTAGCAGTAGACCAGGCTGCGGTTGCCGCGCTGCACCCCGTCGAGGGCGAGCGCGAGGGAGTCGCCCCAGGCGTAGGAGCCGGCGAACCGCCCGCCGCGCAGGGCCGCCCGGGTCAGGCCGGAGTCGGCGAACTGCGCCGACGTCGCCGTCGTGACCGTGACGCCGGCGTCGGCCGCGCGCTCGAAGGCGGTCGGCTGCGGCTGCACCTGCTCGGGCGGCAGCCGGTCGCGCAGGTCGCCGCCGGAGCCGACCGGGCGCCAGGCCAGCCAGTTGACGGCGTCGCCGACCTCCTCCACGTACGAGGAGTAGCCGGTCAGGCCGTGCTCGCCCGGCGGCAGGCCGGTGCCGAGCGAGGTCAGGCTGGTCACGGTCGTCGACGGGAAGCCGGCGGTCAGCGGCCGGCCGGTCAGGCCGGTGAGGAACGGAGCGGCGTCGGCGTGCCGCTTCAGCAGCTCCCAGCCCATGCCGTCGACCAGCAGCACGACCGCGCGCGCGGTGTCGGCGAGGGTCAGCGGGTTCGGCTCGCCACCGACGCCGAGCGAGGCCAGCACCGAGGGCAGGAGGTCGGCCAGCGACGCCTCTCCGTACCGGACGGTCGGCAGCGTCGGGCGCGGCGCGGTGTCGGTCACGGCCGTCATGCAAGCACGCGTCAGGACGGCTGCCCGAGCCCGACGAGCACCTCGGCGCAGGACAGCTCGGCCAGAGCGGCCCCCGGCACCACGAGCTTGGAGCGGCGCAGCCCGGAGCCGACGACGACCAGCGGTGCCGCCACGACGGCGGGATCGACGAGCACCGGCCAGTCCGCCGGCAGGCCGAACGGGGTGATGCCGCCGAACTCCATCCCGGTCCGCTCGACGGCGTCGGCATGGGGGAGGAAGGAGGCCTTGCGCGCCTCGAGCCGGCGGCGCACCAGCCCGTTCACGTCGGCCCGCGTGGTGGCGAGCACCACGACGGCGGCGGTGCGCAGGTCCTCACCGCGCCGCCCGGCCACCACGACGCAGTTGGCGGACGCCTCGAGCGGAACCTCGTAGGCCTCGCAGAACGCCGCGGTGTCGGCCAGGTCGGGGTCGATCGGCGCCACGTGCAGGGGCGGTCCGGTCCAGCGCCGGACGGCGTCGGCCACCGGGTCGGCCAGCAGGTCGAGGCCGTCGAGGGCGGGGACGGTGCGGAGGCGGCCGATCACGCCGGCCAGCCTAGGCGTCGCCGCGACTCGCGCCCCGGGGATCCCGGTGCTTGTCGGTGGGCCGTGCGACGATCCTGCGGTCGCGCTCGTCGGACCTGAGAGCGGCCGCACCAGAGCACAGCACGGCCCGCCTTCCCCTCGGACCGACGCTGATCGTCATGGCGTTGCACCACGGTTCCAGGTAGGAGGCTGCCCCCGACATGGGCGATTCGGACTCGTTCGTGCACCTGCACGTGCACACCGAGTACTCCATGCTCGACGGGGCGGCCCGGCTCGACGACCTGTTCGCCAAGACCGCCGAGCTCGGCATGCCGGCGCTGGCCATGACCGACCACGGCAACGTGTTCGGCGCCTACGACTTCTGGAAGAAGTCCCAGGCGCACGGGGTCAAGCCGATCATCGGCAGCGAGATGTACATCGCTCCGGGCAGCCGGTTCGACAAGACCCGCGTCCGCTGGGGCGACGGCGGCGAGGACGACGTCTCGGGCGGCGGCGCCTACACGCACATGACCATGCTCGCGACGTCCACCGAGGGCATGCACCGGCTGTTCAGGCTGAGCAGCCTGGCGAGCCTGGAGGGCTACTACTACAAGCCCCGCGTCGACAAGGAGCTCCTGGCCGAGCACGTGCGGCCGAACGTCGACATCATCGCGACCACCGGCTGCCCGTCCGGTGAGATCCAGACCTACCTGCGCATGGGCGAGTACGAGAAGGCCAAGCGCAGCGCGGGGGAGTTCCGCGACATCTTCGGCGCGGAGAACTTCTTCTGCGAGCTGATGGACCACGGCATCCCGATCGAGCGCCGGGCCCAGAAGGACCTCATCCGGCTCGCCAAGGACATGGGCCTGCCGTTCCTCGCGACGAACGACCTGCACTACACCCACCCGGAGGACGCGCGCGCCCACGAGGTGCTGCTGTGCGTGCAGTCCGGCAAGACGATGAGCGACCCGAACCGCTTCAAGTTCGACGCGCAGGACTTCTATCTCAAGAGCCCGCGCGAGATGCGCGACCTGTGGAGCGAGTTCCCGGACGCCTGCGACAACACGCTGCTGGTCGCCGAGCGCTGCGAGATGAGCTTCACCGAGGGCGCCGACCTCATGCCGCGAGTCGACGTCCCCGAGGGCTACGACGAGCAGGCCTGGCTGCGCGAGCAGGTGCACGCCGGCCTGCGCGAGCGCTTCAAGGGCGCCCCCGTTCCCGAGACGCACGTCCGCCAGGCCGACTACGAGTGCGACGTCATCATCAAGATGGGGTTCCCGGGCTACTTCCTGGTCACCGCCGACCTGGTGCAGTACGCCAAGGACAACGGCATCCGGGTCGGCCCGGGCCGCGGCTCGGCCGCCGGCTCCCTCGTCGCCTACGCGCTGAAGATCACCGAGCTGGACCCGATCGAGCACAAGCTGCTCTTCGAGCGCTTCCTCAACCCCGAGCGCATCTCGATGCCCGACATCGACCTCGACTTCGACGAGCGCCGGCGCGGCGACATGATCCGCTACGCCACCGAGAAGTACGGCGAGGAGCGGGTCGCCCAGATCATCACCTACGGCACCATCAAGGCGAAGGCCGCCGTGAAGGACGCCGCGCGCGTGCTCGGCCACCCCTTCTCCACCGGCGACCGCATCACCAAGGCCATGCCGCCGGCGGTCATGGGCAAGGACATCCCGCTGTCCGGCGTCTTCGACCCCCAGCACAAGCGCTACGGCGAGGCCGGCGAGTTCCGGGCCCTCTACGAGAGCGACCCCGACGTCAAGGCCGTGGTCGACACCGCCCGCGGGCTCGAGGGGCTCAAGCGCCAGTGGGGCGTGCACGCCGCCGGGGTCATCCTGTGCCGCGAGCCCCTGCTCGACGTCATCCCGATCCACCGCCGCGACCAGGACGGCGCGATCATCACCCAGTTCGACATGGGCGCCTGCGAGACCCTCGGGCTGCTCAAGATGGACTTCCTGGGCCTGCGCAACCTGACCGTCCTCGACGACTGCCTCAAGCACATCGCGAACAACCGCGGCCAGACCGTGGTGCTCGAGGACCTCGACGTCATGACGCCGGACCCGAAGACCTACGAGCTGCTCAGCCGCGGCGAGACGCTCGGGGTCTTCCAGCTCGACGGCGGACCGATGCGGGCGCTGCTGCGGTCCATGCAGCCGGACAGCTTCGAGACGATCTCCGCCGTCCTCGCGCTGTACCGGCCGGGGCCGATGGGCGCCAACGCGCACAACGACTACGCCGACCGCAAGACCGGCCGGAAGCCCGTGGTGCCGATCCACCCCGAGCTCGAAGAGCCGCTGAAGGACATCCTGGGCGACACCTACGGGTTGATCGTCTACCAGGAGCAGGTCATGGCGATCGCCCAGCAGCTCGCCGGCTACACGCTCGGCGCCGCCGACCTGCTGCGCCGCGCGATGGGCAAGAAGAAGAAGGAGATCCTCGACAAGGAGTACGTGCCGTTCCGTGACGGCATGAAGGGCAACGGCTTCTCCGACGCGGCGATCAAGACGCTGTGGGACATCCTCGTCCCGTTCTCCGACTACGCCTTCAACCGCGCGCACACCGCCGGCTACGGCCTCGTGTCGTTCTGGACCGCCTACCTCAAGGCCAACTACCCGGCCGAGTACATGGCGGCGCTGCTCACCTCGGTCAAGGACGACAAGGACAAGAGCGCGCTCTACCTCGCCGAGTGCCGGCGCATGGGCATCAAGGTGCTGCCGCCCGACGTGAACGAGTCCGACGGCGACTTCACCCCGCGCGGCACCGACATCCGCTTCGGCCTGACGGCGATCCGCAACGTCGGTGAGAACGTCGTCGCCTCCATCGTCGCGACGCGCACGAGCAAGGGCCGCTTCGCCGACTTCGGCGACTTCCTGCGCAAAGTCGACGCCGTCGCGTGCAACAAGAAGACCGTCGACTCGCTGTGCCGCGCCGGGGCCTTCGACTCCCTGGGTCACAGCCGCAAGGGCCTGGTCCAGGTCTGCCCCGAGGCCATCGACGCCGTCCTCGAGACCAAGCGGGCCGAGGCCATCGGCCAGTTCGACCTCTTCGGGGGCGGCGACGACGGTCCGGGCGACTCGGGCCTGTTCGACGTCACCGTCCCGATGGGGGAGTGGGAGAAGTCGGTCCTGCTCGCCTACGAGCGGGAGATGCTCGGGCTGTACGTGTCCGACCACCCGCTGCTCGGCATCGAGCACGTGCTGGCCGCGGCGGTCGACTGCCCGGTGTCGGCCATGGCCGAGCTCGAGGACGGCCGCACGGTCACGGTCGGCGGGATCCTGTCGAGCGTCACCCGGCGGGTGACCAAGCAGGGCAACGCCTGGGCGGCGGTGCAGCTCGAGGACCTCGAGGGCTCGGTCGAGGTGATGTTCTTCCCGGCCTCGTACGCCTCCGCCGCGGTGCACCTGGTCGAGGACGCCGTCGTGCTCGTCCGGGGCCGGGTCGACAAGCGCGAGGACGTCCCGAAGCTGATCGCCAACGAGCTCACCATCCCCGACCTGTCGGTCGGGCCGCGCGGACCGGTGGTCGTGCAGCTGCCCGTCCAGCGCTGCACCCCGCCGGTGGTGGAGCGCTTCAAGGACGTCCTGTCCTCCCACCCGGGCACCACCGAGGTGCACCTGCAGCTGACCAGCGGGCCCAAGACCACCGTCGTCCGGCTCGACGACCGCCTGCGGGTCACCGCCACCCCGTCGCTGTTCGCCGACCTCAAGGCCCTGCTCGGTCCGGGGTGCCTGCCGGTCGGCGGCTGAGCTGCCCGTCGCTGACCCGGGTGGCGGCCAGCCCGGGCCGCGCCGCTGTCGTGGCAGGCTGGTGCGGTGGACTCCGTGAGGCTCTGCGGCGGGACCCTCGAGGTCGAGCACCCCGACCATGTGCTGCTCGACTACCTCGACGCCCGCAACGGCTACGCCTATCCCTGCTACGACACCCTGGTGACCAACGGGTCGGCCGAGCTGGTCGACGGCGACCTGCTCGCTCCGGCGCTGATGGGCGTCGACATCGACCGGTCCCGCTTCCGGCTGCTGCGCGACATGCTGCCGGCGCTGGAGGGGGTGGCCGACCTGCCGCAGGTCGCGCTGCAGGACGCCGACGACGACCACGTCCTGTGCGTGGCCGGCATCTTCGGGATGCTCGACGAGCCGAAGTACGCCGGCCGGGGCATCCGCGGCACGATCGTCAGCAAGGTGCTGCACCGCAAGCGCCCGGACCTGGTCCCGCTCTACGACTCGCGCATCTTCGAGGCCTACACCGCACCGGGAGCCGTGCTGCGGTCCACCGACCGCTCGTGGCAGCAGTTCATGGCACTGCTGTGCATGCAGATGCGCGCCGACCTCCAGGCCGAGGCGGGGGCGTTCGCCGAGCTCCAGAGGCTGGCCGCCGAGCAGGACACGCCGGTGACGCAGCTGCGCATCCTGGACATCCTCGTGTGGCGGACCGCGGAGGCGTGGCACTGACCGAGCCGACCGGGACGCCGCCGCGTCGCGAGCAGCTCGACACCGGCGTCGTCCTGCACGGCACGGTCTGGGCCGGCGGTGCCGCCGAGCCACTCCTCGACGGCGTGGTCGTCGTCGACGCGGCCGGCCGGGTCGCGGCGCTCGGACCGGCCGGCTCGGTCCCGCTGCCCGAGGGACTGCGCCGGCTCGGCGGCCCGGATGCGTGGATCGGCCCCGGCGTCGTGGACGCCCACGTGCACCTGGCCTTCGCCTCGCCCGAGCAGATGCTGACCGGCGGCGTCGTCGCCGTGCGCGACCTCGGCGCACCGCCGGAGCTGGTGGCCGAGCTCCGCTCCCGCACCGGACCGCCGGCGGTGCACCTGGCCGGTCCTGTGCTCACCGCCCCCACCGGCTACCCGTCCCGGACCTGGGGGAGCGGAGGCTTCGCGGCCTTCCTCGACGACGCCGCGGTCGCCCGCACCCTCGTCGGCCGTCTGGTCGACGACGGCGTCGACGTGGTCAAGGTGGCGGTGGAGCCGGCGGGCGGGCAGCCGGTGCCAGGCCGGGCCGAGCTGCGGGCCGTCGTGGACGCCGCGCACGAGCGCGGGCTGAGGGTCACCGCGCACGCGCTGACCGCCGCCGCGGTGGGCCGGGTGCTCGACGCGGAGGTCGACGAGCTGGCGCACACGCCGACCGAGCCGCTCGACGACGCCCTGCTCGAGCGCATCGCTGACGCCGGGATGGTCGTGGTGTCGACGCTGCAGACGCTTGCCGGTCCGCCGAACGCGGACGGCTCACCCTCGGCCGTGGTGCGCAACGCCGCCGCGCTGCACGCCGCCGGGGTCCGACTGGTCTACGGCACCGACCTCGGCAACGCCGGCACGGTGCCGGGGGTGGACCCGCGCGAGCTCGACCGGCTGGCGGCCGCCGGGCTCGGCCGGCTCGGTGCGCTCCGGGCCGCCACCGAGGGGTCGGCCAGGCTGCTCGGGCGGTCGGGGGTGCTCGCGCCGGGCGCGGCGGCCGACCTCGTGCTCCTGCCCTGCGACCCGCTGGTGCAGCCGGAGGCGTGGCGCTCGCCGTCGGCGGTGGTCACGGCCGGCCGGCTGCTCCTGCCGGCGGACTGACGCGGGCCGGTCACGGGGTCAGGCCCGGCCGGCGAGCAGCCGGGCGAGGCCGACGGGCACGTCGACGTCCGGCGGGGCCGGCGCGCGCCAGGCCAGCAGCCAGGTGGTGGCCCCGGAGCGGAAGCGCACGGTGACCAGCTCGTCGGGACCGTCGTCCGGAAGGTCGAACCGGCGGACCTCGGACGCCTCGCCGACCGGCGGAGCGTCGGCGACCACCTCACCGGCGCTGGCGGCGAGGTCGGCCTCGAGGTCGGCCCGGGCTCCGTCCGGCGTCGCGAAGCGCACGACGACGGCGGTCAGCGCCCGCGAGTCGTCCCGGGCGGCGTACTGCACCACGTAGGCGTCGCTGAAGCCGTTGGCGACGAGCTCGTCTCGGGCGGTGCCGGGATCGGTGGAGAAGGACGCGACGGCTGCGGCGTCGCGCGGCCCCGAGACCTCGAGCAGCGGGACGAGGCCGGGCTGCACCTCATCGGGCGAGGGCACGAGGTCGCGCAGAGCGCCGTCCGGGAGGGGCGTGGCCACCGCACCGGTCGCGAGGGCTGACGGGGCGGAGGTGGGCAGCGCCGACGTCGGAGTCGGCACCGCACGCGGCGGCTCGAGCGCCGGCTGCTGGCCGCACCCGGTCAGCACGAGCGCGGCGAGCGCCGCCGATGCACCGAGGACCCGCACGCGCGCAGCGTACGGGCGGGCGGGGGCGGCTAGCGTGGCGTCGGTGAGCGCGCCGGACGTCCTTCCCCCCGCTGCGCGGTCCTCCGGCCCGCGGGCCGAGCTCGCGGCGCTGCTCGCCACGGTCGTGGGCTGCGTCCTGCTCGCTGCTCCGGTCGGGTTGCTCTGGGCGGCGGTGAGCCCGCGCGTCGAGATCACGGTGCAGGCCGGTTCGATCGGCCTGGCCGACCCCACCACGCCCGACTTCATCGCGACCGACGGGATCTTCCTGGCGCTGGTGGCGGCCGCGGGGGTGGTGTCAGGGGTCCTCGCGCTGCTGCTGGGCCGGCGCCACGGGCTCGGCTGCGTGGTCGGCCTCGCGGTCGGGGGGCTGCTCGCCGCCGAGGTCGTGCGCCGCACCGGCTTTCTCGTGGGGCTGGAGGAGGCGCAGGAGTTCGTCGCCGCGGGAGCCGACGGGTCGGTCACGCTCACCACCCGGCTTCGGGCGCTGCCGGCGCTGGCCGGCTGGCCGATCGGCGCTCTTCTCGTGCACATGGCCGGCACCTACGCCCGGAGCCCGGGCCGCTCGTAGGCGCCGGTCAGTTCGGGTTGAGCGGTGCGCGGGTCAGCTCGGGGGCCGGCACGGCCGACAGCGTCCGCAGCAGCCGGGCCTCCCGGCGCAGCAGGGCCAGGCCCGCGCGCAGGCGGCCGGCGTCGTCGGGAAGCTCGAGCAGGCCCTGCCGGTCGTCGAGATCTGCGCGTACCGCCGCGCACACCAGGTAGCTGAGCGTGCGCGCGTCGTCGGGGAGCTCGGGCAGCTCGGGCTGGTCGGCGCCGGCGCCGGCGAGCGCCTCGACGTAGGCGGCGATCGCCTGCTGCACCGCGGCGACGAGCACCTCGGCCTCGCCGGCTCGGCCGCCGGCCTCGGGAAGAGCCTCCACCTCACCGACCAGGTAGGGCTTGTCGTGCGCGAAGCCGACCAGCCGGAAGCGCTCGGCTCCGGTGGTGACGAGGTCGAAGCGCCCGTCCTCGTAGGGCTCGGCGTGCCGCAGCCGCGCGGTGCAGCCGACCTCGTGCAGGGCCAGCACGCCGTCCTCGCCGACCTCGCGGCCGGAGCGGATCGCGACGACGCCGAACTCCCGCTCCTCCTCCGGCAGCGCCAGCAGGTCGTGCACCAGCACCCGGTAGCGCTCCTCGAACACGTGCAGCGGCAGCACCAGGCCGGGGACCAGCACCAGCCCCAGCGGGAACAGCGGGAGCCGGGCGGGCATGGCGGCAGGCTACGTCCGGGTCCGGGGCTCGTGCACGCCGAGGCGTGGCCGGTGTCACGCAGACCGCGGGAGGCCGGTGACCAAGATCGTCGGTAGAGTTCCAGGGTCGTCCTTCCCCTGCCCGAGGAGCACCGTCCCGTGCTGAGCCGCATCGACCTGCGCGGACGCCGGGGCACCGACCTGCGCGGCGTCCTGCCGCGGGCCGAGCTGGACGTGGCGGCCGGCGTCGACGTCGTGCGCCCCGTGGTCGAGGACGTGCGCGACCGGGGGCTGGCGGCCGTGCTCGAGGCCACCGAGCGCTTCGACGGCGTCCGGCGCGACGACGTGCGGGTGCCGGCGGCGAAGCTGCAGGAGGCGCTCACCGCCCTCGACCCCGCCGTGCGCGACGCCCTCGAGGAGGCTGCCCGGCGGGCCCGCACGGTGGCCGAGGCACAGCTGCGCGACGACGTCGTCGTGCCGGTGGTCGAGGGCGCCACGGTCACCGAGCGCTGGGTGCCGGTGGGCCGCGTCGGGCTGTACGTGCCGGGCGGGCGGGTCGCCTACCCCAGCAGCGTGGTCATGAACGTCGTGCCGGCTCAGGTGGCCGGGGTGACGAGCCTGGCCGTGGCCAGCCCGCCGAAGCAGGAGTTCGGCGGCCTGCCGAACCCGGTGGTGCTGGCCGCCTGCGCGCTGCTCGGCGTCGACGAGGTCTACGCGGTCGGAGGCGCGCAGGCGGTGGCCATGCTCGCCTACGGGGTGGCGGGCTGCCCCCCGGTCGACGTCATCACCGGCCCCGGCAACGTCTACGTCACCGCGGCCAAGCGGCTCGTGCAGGGCCGCTGCGGCATCGACTCCGAGGCCGGGCCGACCGAGGTCGCCGTCCTCGCCGACGACACCGCCGTCGCGGCCCACGTGGCCGCCGACCTGGTGGCGCAGGCCGAGCACGACCCGCTCGCCGCCTGCCTGCTCGTCACCCCGAGCGAGGCCCTGCTGGACGCCGTCGACGCCGAGCTGGCCGCGCAGGTGCCATCGACCCGGCACCGCGAGCGGGTCGAGACGGCGCTGGCCGGCCAGAGCGCGCACGTGCTCGTCGACGACCTCGACCACGGGCTGGAGGTGGTCGACGACTGGGGCGCCGAGCACCTGGAGGTGCAGACCGCCGACGCCCGCGAGCGCGCGCTGCGGGTGCGCAACGCCGGCGCCGTGTTCGTCGGCGGCTCGACGCCGGTGAGCCTCGGCGACTACCTCGCCGGCTCCAACCACGTGCTCCCCACCGGTGGCACCGCGCGGTTCAGCTCCGGCCTGTCGGCGCAGTCGTTCCTCAAGCGGATGTCGGTCGTCGAGTACACGCCCCAGGCGCTCGCCGCCGTCACGGACCGGGTGCGGGCGCTCGGCACCGCTGAGGACCTCACCGCGCACGTCGACGCCGTCGCGATCCGCTCGCGACCCCGCCCCGCGTGATGGGGCTCGACGAGCTGCCGCTGCGCGAGGACCTGCGCGGCCGCACCCCGTACGGCGCGCCGCAGCTGCCGCAGGCCCTGCAGCTCAACGTCAACGAGAACCCGCACGGCCCGTCCCCCGCGCTGGTGGCGGCCCTGCAGCGCGCGGTCGGCGAGGTGGCGGGAACGCTGAACCGGTACCCGGACCGCGAGGCCGTGGCGCTGCGCACCGACCTCGCGGCCTACCTGACCTCGCGCACCGAGGTCCCGCTCGGCGTCGAGCGGCTGTGGGCGGCCAACGGCTCCAACGAGGTGCTGCAGCAGGTGCTGCAGGCCTTCGGCGGCCCCGGCCGCACGGCGCTCGGGTTCGAGCCGTCCTACTCGATGCACCCGCTGCTGGCGACCGGCACGGGCACGGCCTGGGCGGCCGAGCGGCGGGCGGCTGACTTCACCCTGTCGGTCGACGACGCCGTCGCCGCCGTCGAGCGGCACCGCCCGGCGGTCGTCTTCCTCACCACGCCGAACAACCCGACCGGCACCGCGACCGGGCTCGACGTCGTCGACGCCGTCTGCGCGGCGAGCAGCGGTGTCGTCGTCGTCGACGAGGCCTACGCCGAGTTCAGCGCGCTGCCGTCGGCGGTGACCCTGCTCGACCGCCACCCGCGGCTGCTGGTCAGCCGCACGATGAGCAAGGCCTTCGCCCTCGCCGGTGCCCGGCTGGGCTACCTCGCCGCGTCGGCCGACGTCGTCGACGCCCTGCGCCTGGTGCGCCTGCCCTACCACCTGTCGGCGCTCACCCAGGCCGCCGCGCGCACCGCGCTCGCCCACTCGGGCGAGCTGCTCGGCACCGTCGAGGCCGTCAAGGGCCAGCGCGACCGGATGGTCCACGGAATTCGCGGGCTCGGTCTCGACGTTGTCCCGACCGAGGCCAACTTCCTGCTGTTCGGGCGGTTCCGCGACCCGGCAGCGGTGTGGCGCTCGCTGCTCGACGCCGGCGTGCTGGTGCGCGACGTCAGCACCGGCCCGGGGCTGTCCGGCTGGCTGCGGGTCAACGCCGGCACGCCGGACGAGACGACGTCGTTCCTCGACGCACTGGCCGCCGTTGCACCGACCACGACCTCCGAAGAGCCGAAGGGATCCGCACAGTGACGCGCACGGCACTGGTCGAGCGGTCGACCAAGGAGAGCGACGTCCGCGTCGAGCTCGACCTCGACGGCACCGGGCAGGCGAGCTCCGACACCGGGGTGCCGTTCTTCGACCACATGGTCGCCCAGCTCGGCAAGCACGGCGGCTTCGACCTCACCGTGCGCACCCGCGGCGACCTCGAGGTCGACTCCCACCACACGGTCGAGGACACCTCGATCGCGCTCGGCACCGCCCTCAAGCAGGCGCTCGGCGACAAGGCGGGCCTGCGTCGGTTCGGCGACGCCCTGGTGCCGCTCGACGAGTGCCTCGTGCAGGCCGCCGTCGACCTGTCCGGCCGCCCCTACCTCGTGCACGAGGAGCCGCAGCTGGTCGAGCTGATCGGCAGCTACGACACCACGCTGACCAAGCACATCTGGGAGTCGTTCGTCGCCGCGTCGGGGATCGCCCTGCACGTGCGGGTCATCTCCGGGCGCAACGCCCACCACGTCGTCGAGGCGCAGTTCAAGGCGGTGGCCCGCGCGCTGCGCGACGCCGTCGCGCTCGACCCGCGGGTCGCGGGCATCCCGAGCACCAAGGGCAGCCTGTGACCCTCCCCGACCTCAGCCCCGAGGACCGTCCCGTCGCGACCCGCGCCACCACCCGGCGCGAGCGGCTCGTCGAGGGCGCGCTGCTGGCGCTGGTCCTCGTCCTGGCCGCCGGGCTCAGCCTGCCCGAGCTCGCCGACATCGTCCGCGAGCGGTCGGTCGACCTCGGCGCCGTCTTCTACCCGGTCGTGCTGATCGCCTTCGCCGGGCTCGCCTGGTCCCGCAGGTCCGGTCGGTGACCGCGCGGGTCGTCGTCCTCGACTCCGGCTCGGGCAACCTCCGCTCGGCCGAGCGTGCCCTCGCGCGGGTCGGCGCCGACGTGGAGGTGACGGCGGACAGCACCGCCGCGCTCGAGGCCGACGGACTCGTCGTCCCCGGCGTGGGAGCGTTCGCCGCGTGCATGTCCGGCATCGCCGCGGTCGGCGGAGCGACGGCGGTCTGGAACCGCCTGCGGCACGGGCGCCCGGTGCTCGGCATCTGCGTCGGGATGCAGGTCCTGTTCGAGAAGGGCGTCGAGCACGGCATCGAGACCGCCGGTCTCGGCGTGCTCCCCGGCACCGTCGAGCGGCTGCAGGCCGACGTCGTGCCGCACATGGGCTGGAACACCGTCACGCCGCCGGAGGGGTCGGCGCTGTTCGAGGGGCTCGCCGACGAGCGGTTCTACTTCGTGCACTCGTACGCCGCGAGCGCCTGCCCGGACGCCGCGGTCACCTGGGCCGAGCACGGCGAGCGCTTCGTGGCGGCGGTGGAGCGCGGTGCGCTGTCAGCCACCCAGTTCCACCCGGAGAAGAGCGGCGACGCCGGCGCCGCGCTGCTGCGCAACTGGGTGCGCGGACTGTGAGCGGCGTCGTGCTGAGATGGTCGCGCCGGCCAGCCGTCGGCGCCGTCCGAGGGGGAGTACCGCAGTGAGCCGCAAGCAGCGCACCGGCCAGTCGGGGAAGTCCGGCCAGTCCGGGAAGGGCCGCCCGACGCCGCGACGCACCGCCGCCGGCAGCAAGAGCCGCCCGACGCCGACCCGCACCACCCGCACCACCGGCCCGGTCTACAAGCAGCGCCGCTACCCGCCGCTGCCGCTGGCGTGGAAGCTGGCCCTGGCGGTGGTGTGGCTCGGCGCCCTCGCGCTCACGCTGCACCTCGTCGAGCCCAACGCCGGACGCCTCGGCATCATGATCGCCGTGACGTTCGCCCTTCCGCTCGTGGTCGTGCTCGTGCGCGACCCCTCGCGCCGCTCCGGCCGCCGGTGACGCTCGAGCTCCTGCCCGCCGTCGACGTCGCGGACGGCCAGGCGGTGCGGCTGGTGCAGGGCGAAGCGGGCAGCGAGACGTCTTACGGCGACCCGGTCGAGGCTGCCCTGCAGTGGCAGCGGGACGGCGCGCAGTGGGTGCACCTGGTCGACCTCGACGCCGCCTTCGGGCGGGGCTCGAACCGCGAGCTGCTCGCGCGGGTCGTCGGCGAGCTCGACGTCAAGGTCGAGATGAGCGGCGGCATCCGCGACGACGCCTCTCTCGAGGCGGCCCTCGCCACCGGCTGCGCCCGGGTGAACCTGGGCACGGCCGCGCTCGAGTCGCCGCAGTGGTGCGCGAAGGCGATCGCGGAGCACGGCGACCGGATCGCCGTCGGCCTCGACGTGCGCGGCACGACGCTGGCCGCTCGCGGGTGGACGAAGGAGGGCGGTGACCTGTGGGAGGTGCTGGCCCGGCTCGACGCCGAGGGCTGCGCCCGCTACGTCGTCACCGACGTCCGGCGCGACGGCACCCTCACCGGCCCGAACGTCGAGCTGCTCCGCGAGGTCTGCGGCCGCACCGACCGTCCGGTGGTCGCGAGCGGTGGGGTGTCCTCGCTCGACGACCTGCGCGCGCTGGCCGCGCTGGTGCCGCACGGCGTCGAGGGCGCGATCGTCGGCAAGGCGCTCTACGCCGGAGCCTTCACGCTCCCCGAGGCGCTCGCGGCCGTCCGCTCGGCCCGGCCCGGATCGTCCACAGGGCCGGCGACGGGGCCGGGTCGCAGCGGCTAGCGTCCCCCGCGGACAGCAGGCCGCTGCGGAAGGCCGGAAAGGGCGGAGAGGGCAGATGACCGAGGCGCTCGACGGCGGGTCGGCCGAGCAGCCGTCGTCGCTGGGCGGCGACGAGCAGGCACTGCGGGCCGAGCTGCAGCAGGTCCGGGAAGCCGTGGTCGCGCAGTGGGAGAGCGGCGACGCCGTGCAGGGCGGCGAGCTGATCGCCGGGTGCATCGGCGTGCTGCTGCTCGTCGCCGGTCTCGTCCTCGTCGGCACCGGCCTCGCGCTGGGCCATGACCTCGACCCCTACCCGCCGGCGCTGATCGTGGGCGTGCCGTGCTGCGTCGGCGCCTGGTTCGGCCTGCGCCCGATGGTGCACCGGCGCGTGGTCATGTACCGCGAGGTGCGCGCCCTGCGCCGGCGGGAGCGGGCCCTGCTGACCCGGCTCCCGGCCGGCGACACCGGCCCGGGCGTGTACCGGCAGTACTACACCCGCCGGTTCGGCAGTCCCGCGGTGCTCATCCTCTACGCCGCGTTCGGGCTGGTCATGCTGCTGCTCGTCCTGTCCTGACCCCCTGCGGGCGGGCGAGGCGCGTTGCCCACAGGGCCGGCGACGGGGTCGGCTCGCACCGCCTATCGTTCCGCCGACAGGGGGTGAGCCGTGGGCCAGGTCACGGTCGATCCGGACGATCTCGACCGCACCGCACGCCGGCTGCAGCGCGCCGGTGAGCGGCTCGGCGGCATCTCGAGGCAGCTGGCGCGCACCGGCCCCGCCGCGATCGGTGACCCCGGTCTGGCCTCGGCCCTCGACGACTTCGGCGAGCACTGGAAGCACGGCCTGCGCCAGCTGGGCGAGGCCGCCGACGTCACCGGGGCGCAGCTCGCCGAGGCTGCGAGCGCCTACCGCCTGGTCGACCGGGCGGTCGCCGAGGCCTGCCGGTGACCGCCTTCCCCTCCCTGGGCTTCGACCCCGCCCCGGGCGACGCCGGCGAGATCGCCCGGCTGGGCCGGGAGACCGGCCGGGTGGCCGCCGACGTCGACGCGCTCGCCGACGAGGTGCGCGCCTTCAGCGAGCTCGGGTCGGCGTGGTGCGGCGACGCCGCGGGCGCGTTCTCGGCGTCCGTCGGGGAGCTGCCGCGCCAGCTGCGGCTCACCTCCGAGGCGTTCGGCGCAGCCGCGCGACAGCTCGACACGTGGTCGGCGACCCTCGCCCAGCTGCAGACCGAGGCGCGCGACGCCGAGCGCGAGGCGGCAGCGGCCCTGGCCCGCCTGCGCGAGGCGCGCGCGGCCGCCGCCGCGCTGCCGCCCACCAACGCCGGCTCCGACGCCTTCCTCGCCCACCTGCAGGCCGGGCCGGCGCGCGCTCGTGCCGTCGACGCGGCCGAGGCTGCGCTCGCCGCTGCCCGTCGCAGGGGTGAGGCCGTCCGCCAGCGGGCACAGGCCGGCGCCCGCACGGCCGAGCGGGTTGTGCGCGAGGCGGCCAGGGTGGCGCCGCCGACGCCGGGGCTGCTGACGCGGATCGGCACGTCGCTCGTCGACGGCGTCCAGGCCGCGAACGAGGCGGTGGGGCAGTGGGTGCGCGACAACCGCGAGGTGATCGCCGCGGTCACCGACGTCCTGTCGACGGTGGCCTTCGTCGCTGCGTTCGTGCCGGGGCTGGGAACGCCGGTCCTGCTCGCCTCCCTCGCGGTGCTGGCCGGCACCTCCCTCCTGGCGGCCTACACCGACGAGCGGGACGCCGGCGACGTCCTGCTGGCCGCCGCCGGCTTCGGGCTCGCGGGGGCGGCCACGGCGGCCGGGAGGGCCGCCCAGGTCACCCGCCTCGGCGAGGCGGCCGCGGCGAGCGGCACCAGGGCCCCCACCTTCTTCAGTCGCGGCGTGGGCCAGCCGCCGTCGATGTTCACCAACGGCCTGACGATGTCCAGCCGCGAGCTGGTGTGGCGGTCGGTGCAGCTGCAGCCGACGCTCGCCGGCCACGGCGTCGGGCTGGTCAGCACCGTCGGCACGGCCCGGGACCGCGGCCTGCTGCCCCCGCAGCACCGGGAACGCCCGGCGCCCGCAGCCGCCCCTGCCCGTCCGGTCGTGCACACCGTTGCGCCGGGGGTGCGTGCGGAGCCGCGCCAGGTCGGTCCCGTGCCGGTGCTCAGCTCCCGCACCGGCGGTGGCCGGTGAGGGGCGGCACCGACGTCGCTCTGCAGCTGGTCCTGCCGGCCGGGTTCGTCGTCCTCGACGCCGAGGAGGGCGCACTCGTCGACGTCGTCTCGGTCCCGGCCGAGCTCGAGCCCTGGTGGCAGGGCGTGCGTGCCGACCGCGCCGGCTCGGGTGCGCTGCTCGCCGCGGTCGCGTGGGGACGCGTGGACGTCCCCGGCGGCGAGCGGGTCGCCACCACCGTCTCGCTGGTCGTGCACCTGCTCCCGCTGCCTCCCGAGGAGCCGGCGGTCGTCGTCGCCGGCCTGCACGGGATCGCGCGGGCCCGGACCAGCACCGCCGGCGAGGTCTGCATGCTCGACCTCGCACTGGGCACCGCGGTGGCCAGCGCCGACGTGGTCGACGTGCTCACCGACGACGGGGCGCACCGGGCGGCCACGGCCGTGGTGCAGCTGCCGGTGCCCGAGCTCGGCGGGCTGCTCACGCTGACGCTGTCCACCCCCGATCCCGCCGACCTCGCCCCCTGCGCCGCACTCGCGGCGGCGCTCGCGGGCCGGGTGACCCTGACCGCGTCGGAGACATCCGGTGAGCACGCCACCTGATGTCCTGCCCTGAGCCGTCACCGACCTACTGTCGTGCCCCGTGGCGACAGGTCGGGCGGCGGTGGCGGCGGGCAACCGCGACACCGCACAGGCCGCGGTGGAGGTGCTGCTGGCCGGCGGCAACGCCTTCGACGCCGCCGTTGCCGCCGGCTTCGCGACCACGGTCAGCGAGCCGGGCCTGGCCAGCCTCGGCGGCGGCGGGTTCCTGCTGGCTGCTCCGGCGGGCGGGCCGGACACGCTGGTCGACTTCTTCGTCGACGCGCCCGGCCGTGGCCGCCCGCCCGAGCGGCTCCAGCCGTCGTTCCTGCCGGTCACGTTGCGCTTCCGCGGCGCCGAGCAGGTCTTCCACGCCGGGTGGGGGTCCGTGGCCGTGCCCGGCTGCCTCGACGGGTGGCTGCACGTGCACCGGCGCTTCGGCCGGCTGCCGCTGGCCGACGTCGTCGCCCCGGCGCGACGGCTGGCCGCCGAGGGGACCGTCCTCGACGAGGCGCAGGCCGGCGTCGTCGCGCTGCTCGCCGAGATCCTGACCCTGACCGAAGACGGTCGCGGGGTCTTCACCCCGGGCGGTCGGCTCGTCAGGGCCGGCGAGCGGCTCCGCAACCCGGCCCTGGCCGACCTGCTCGGGGAGGTGGCGGCCGGTCGGGTGCGCCGCATGGCCGATCTCGCAGGGCCGCTCGCCGACGCGATGGACCGCAGCGGCGGCGTCCTGGCCGCCGCAGACCTCGAGGCGTACGCGGTGCACGAGCGGCAGCCGCTGCACCGGCGCTACCGCGGAGCCGAGGTGGCCACCAACCCGGCACCGTCGTTCGGAGGCACCCTCGTCCTCGACGGCCTGGCCACCCTGGACGCCGGCAGGCCGCTGGACGGCTCGGCGGAGTCCGCGGTGCGCCTCGCGCAGGTGCTGGTGGACATGTCTGAGCGGCACGTGACGGCGCCGCGTTCGGTGCGCGGCACCACGCACCTCAGCGTCGTCGACGGCGAGGGCAGCGTCGCGGCGATGACGGTGAGCAACGGCAGCTGCTCCGGCGTCTTCGTGCCGGGCACCGGCATCCAGCTCAACAACGTGATGGGGGAGTCCGACCTGCACCCGGAGGGCTTCTCCGCGACGCCGCCGGGCACCCGGATCGGCTCGATGATGGCGCCGATGCTGGTGCGTACCGCCGGGGGCGCCCGGCTCGGCCTGGGCAGCGGTGGCAGCGAGCGCATCCGCAGCGCCCTCGTCTGCGTGCTGACGGCGGTGCTCGACCGCGGCGTGCAGGTGCCGGATGCCGTGCTGGCGCCGCGGCTGCACTGGGACCGCAGCGCCCTGCAGGTCGAGCCGGGTCTGGCGCCGGAGGTGGTTGCCGCGCTGCGGGCCTGCTGGCCGGTGGCCGAGTGGGCCCGCCGCGACTTCTACTTCGGCGGCACGCAAGCGGTCAGGCGCGACGCCGACGGCGCAGTCAGCGCCGCCGCCGACGACCGCCGGGGCGGCGCCGCCGTCGTCCTGTAGCTGGTCAGGCCGGTGCGACCGACGTGCGGCGGCGACGGAACAGGCCGGTCGGCTGCATCTGCAGCGCGACGACCCGCTGCTCGAGCGCGGCGATCCGGTCCTGCGCCCGGGCCAGCTCCTGCTCGGCGACGCGGGCCCGCTCCTCGGCCTGCTCGACGCGCTGCGTGCTGAGCTCGACGTCGGCGAAGGCGGTGGCCACCTCGCCGGCCAGCGGCGCGAGCGCGGCGTCGAGCCGCTCGGCGAGCACGTCCGGCAGCCGGCGGCGCAGGGCCCGGTCGAGGGCGCCCTCGACGGCCGCGATGTCCACCGACCGGACGGCGCCGCGGCGGGTGAGCTCGTGCACGTCGGTGGCGAGCACGCTGCCGGGATGGCCGGCCACGACGTCCAGCGCGCCGCTGGCGACCAGCGCACGCACCCGGGCGGGCGCCACACCGAGCTCGTCGGCGGCCTGAGCGAGGGTGAGGATCCGGGGGGAGTCGGGCACGGTGACCTCCAGGGTGCGTGGGTGATCTTCCCGTCGCACCCTCGCGGACCGAGGCTCCCGACCGCGGGAGGCGCGCCGTCAGCGCTGTCTCGTCAGAGGTCGGCGACCAGGCGCACGACGTCCTCGGCGCAGCCCCAGGACAGCGTGACGCCGGCCCCGCCGTGCCCGTAGTCGTGCACCACCGGCCGCCCGGAGGGCAGCACCTCTGTCTCGACCCGCACCGACGGCCGGGTCGGCCGCAGGCCCACCTTGTGCTCCAGCACCCGTGCGCCGGCCAGCTGCGGCACGAGGCCGCGGCACCGGGCCAGGACCTGGTCGGAGATGGCGGGGTCGGGAGCGGTGCCCTTGGCACCGACCTCTGCCGTGCCGCCGAGCACCACCGTCCGCTCGCGCGGCACGACGTAGGTGAGCCGCTCCGGGTCGGACTGGTCGAGCAGCCACGCGGTCAGCCCCACCTGCTCGACGACCACGACCTGGCCGCGCACCGGCACGAGGCTGCCGTCGCCGGCCAAGGCGGCTGCGCCGAGCCCGGCGCAGTCGACGACGGCGTCGGCGTCCTGGGCGGCGGCGTCCAGGGAGCGCAAGCGCTCGGTGCGGACGTGCACGCCGCGCCGGGCGAGCCGGTCCAGCAGCCAGGTCAGGTGCAGCGAGGTGTCGGCGACCGGAACGGTCAGCAGGTAGCCGTCGGCGAAGCCCTGGGGCAGCTCGGCGGGCGGGACCCGGTCGAGCTCCGGCACGGCGTCGCGCCACCACGGGTCCGGAGCGGGCTGCCGGAGGAGCTCGCGGCCGGTGCGCATCCGCACGCCGGACGACGGGTCGCCGGCCAGCGACTGCAGCACCCGGAAGCTCACCGCCGCCCAGCGGGTGACGTCGTCCTGCGGCAGCGCCCGGTAGGGGTACCAGAGCGCTGCCGCCACGGCGGACGTCGTGCGGGCCGGCGGCTCGGCGGCCACGACCTGCACCGCGTGCCCGGCCTCGGACAGCCGCAGGGCAGCGGTCAGCCCGGAGATCCCGGCTCCCACCACCGCCACCCGCACGAGCGGGAACCTGCCACACCCGGTCGTCGTCGCGGCCGTGGGCGTCAGGCAGGCTGGCCCGCATGAGCGACATGCCCTCCGTGCCCACCGCTGCTGCACCGCTGCCCAGCGGGGCCGCCATGCCCCTTCTCGGCTTCGGGACCTGGCGGCTGTCCGGAGACGCCGCACGCCGCGCCACCGCCGAGGCGCTCGCCGCCGGCTACCGCCATGTCGACACGGCCACGATGTACGGCAACGAGCGCGAGGTCGGCGCCGCCGTCCGCGAGGCCGGGCGCGGCGGCGTCTTCGTCACCACCAAGCTCCCGCCCGACCACGCCGGCCGGGAGCGGGAGACGCTGGAGCAGAGCCTCGAGCAGCTCGGCCTCGACGTCGTCGACCTGTGGCTCGTGCACTGGCCGCCGGGAAACGCCGGCATCGGGGTCTGGGAGCGCTTCGTCGCCGCCCGTCAGGACGGCCTGGTGCGCGACATCGGGGTGAGCAACTACTCGCTCGCGCAGATCGACGAGCTCGACCGTGCCACCGGCGTCCGGCCGGCGGTGAACCAGGTCCCGTGGAGCCCGCTGCGCTTCGACGCCCCGCTGCTGCAGGCCCACCGCGACCGCGACGTCGTGCTCGAGGGCTACAGCGGGCTCAAGGGCGGCACGATCGAGCACCCGGTGGTCACCGGCATCGCGGGCCGCCTCGGGCGCACCCCGGCCCAGGTGGTGGTGCGCTGGCACCTGCAGCACGGCGTCGTCGTCATCCCGAAGTCGTCGTCACCGGAGCGGATCCGGGCCAACGCCGACGTCGACGGCTTCACGCTCGGCGACGACGACATGGCGGCGCTGGACCGGCTGGGGTCCGCCGCATGACGGCGCAGACCGCGGCCGCGAGCGGCGTCGAGATCGCCTACGAGACCTTCGGCGACCGGGCCGACCCGACGCTGCTCCTGGTCGCCGGGCTCGGCACGCAGATGCTCAGCTGGCACGAGGAATTCTGCGCGGCGTTCGTCGAGCGGGGCCTGTTCGTCGTCCGCTTCGACAACCGCGACATCGGGCTGTCGACGCACCTCCACGACGCCCCGAAGCCGGACCTGATGGCGGTCTTCGGCGGCGACACCTCCTCGGCGTCGTACCGGCTGGAGGACATGGCCGACGACGTGGTCGGGCTGCTCGACGCGCTCGGCGTCGACGCCGCGCACGTGGTGGGCGCGTCGATGGGCGGGATGATCGCCCAGACGGTGGCGATCCGGCACCCCGGGCGGGTTCGCAGCCTCAGCTCGATCATGTCGACGCCCTCGCCGCACATCGGCGCCGCGACGCGCGAGGCGCTCGCGGTGCTGCTGGCGGCGCCGGCGACCAGCCGCGACGAGGCGGTCGAGCGCGCCGTGACCGCCTACCGGGTGATCGGCTCGCCCGGCTACCCGCTCGACGAGGCGTGGCTCAGCGAGATCACCGGGCAGGCCTGGGACCGCGGCTACGACCCGACCGGCATCGCCCGGCAGCTGGTCGCCATCCACGCCTCCGGCGACCGCACCGAGGCGCTCCGCTCGCTGCGCGTGCCGACGCTGGTGGTGCACGGCGAGGACGACCCGCTGGTGCAGGTGGCGGGAGGCCTGGCCACGGCCGACGCCGTCCCGGGCGCCGAGCTCCTGCTGCTGCCCGGGATGGGGCACGACGTCCCGCGCGAGCTCTGGCCGACGATCGTCGACGCCGTCGTCGCGAACACGCGGCGGGCCGGGTGACCGGGGTCGAGGAGCTCAACGCGCTCAGCGCGGGTCATCTGCCCGGGCTGGTCGGCCTCGAGATCGTCGAGGCCACGCCCGAGGGCATGCGCAGCCGGCTCGACGTCCGGCCCGAGCTGCACGCGCCGAACGGGTACCTGCACGCAGCGGCGGTCGTCGCGCTCGCCGACACCACCTGCGGCTACGGCACCCGGCTCCTGCTGCCCGCGGGCGCCACCGGGTTCACCACCATCGAGCTCAAGACGAACTTCCTCGGCACGCTGCGCGAGGGGGCGTTGACCTGCGAGGCGGCGGCCGTGCACGCGGGCCGCACCACCCAGGTCTGGGACGCGACCGTGCGCGGCGAGCAGACCGGCAAGGTGCTGGCCCTGTTCCGGTGCACGCAGGCGGTGCTCTGGCCCCGCTGAGCCCGGTAGCGTCGAGGCACGTGACCCGAGCCGTGCGCGTCATCCCGTGCCTCGACGTCGACGCCGGCCGGGTGGTGAAGGGCGTGAACTTCACCGACCTCGTCGACGCCGGCGACCCGGTCGAGATGGCCCGCATCTACGACGCCGAGGGCGCCGACGAGCTGGTCTTCCTCGACATCACCGCCTCGTCCGGCTCCCGCGAGACCACCTACGACGTCGTGCGCCGCACCGCAGAGCAGGTGTTCATCCCGCTCACCGTCGGCGGCGGGGTACGCGCGGTGGAGGACGTCGACCGCCTGCTGCGCGCCGGCGCCGACAAAGTCGGGGTGAACACCGCGGCGGTGGCGCGGCCCGAGCTGCTGGGCGAGATCGCGCACCGCTTCGGCAACCAGGTCCTCGTCCTGTCGGTCGACGCCCGCCGGGTGCGCGACGGCGTCTCGACGCCGTCGGGCTTCGAGGTCACCACCCACGGCGGGCGGCGCGGCACCGGCATCGACGCTGTCCAGTGGGCGGCCCGCGGCGAGGAGCTCGGGGTCGGTGAGGTGCTGCTGAACTCGATGGACGCCGACGGCACCCGGGTCGGCTTCGACCTCGAGCTGCTGCGCGCCGTCCGCGCGGCCGTGCGCGTGCCGGTCATCGCCAGCGGGGGAGCGGGCGCGGTCGAGCACTTCCCGCCCGCGGTGCAGGCAGGGGCCGACGCCGTCCTCGCCGCGAGCGTCTTCCACTTCGGCCAGCTGACGATCGGCGACGTCAAGGCTGCCCTGCGGGTGGACGGGGCCCCGGTCCGCTAGCCGCGAGCGGCGCACATCCGGCGCACGCCGTCCTCGAGCACGGCGCGGGTCGTGCCGAGGTTGAGCCGGGCGAACCCGGCGCCGGGCGCGCCGAAGTCGGTGCCCTCCACCAGCGCCACGCGCCCGTGCTCGAGCAGGTGAGCAGCCGGCGCCTCCAGGCCGACGGCGCGGAAGTCGAGCCAGGCCAGGTACGACGCCTGCGGCGGTGCGTACCCGACGCCCGGCAGCTGCGCCGCGAGCAGCTCCCCGAGCAGCTGCCGGTTGCGATCGAGGTGCGCGCGCAGGTCGGCCAGCCAGTCGTCACCGTGGCGCCAGGCCGCCACGCTCGCGAGCACGCCGAGGTGACCGCAGCGGAAGGCGACCTCCTCGGGCAGCCGGCGCAGCCGGTCGGCCACGTCGTCGGAGCCGGCCACCAGGAGGGCCGCCTTGAGACCGGCCAGGTTGAAGGCCTTCGACGCGCTGACGACGGCGACGGCGTGCCGCGGTCCCTCCGCCAGGTAAGGCGTGAACGTCGCGCCCGGCAGCGTCAGGGGGGCGTGGATCTCGTCGCTGACCACGATGACGGCGTGCCGCCGGGCCACCTCGTCCAGCGCGGCGAGCTCGGCGGGCGCCCAGACCCGCCCGGTCGGGTTGTGCGGGCTGCACAGCAGCACGGCGCGGGCGCCGGCGGCGAGCGCCGCGTCGATGCCGGCGAGGTCGAGGCCGCCGTCGACCAGCGGCACCTGCACGACGGGGCGCCCGTGCTCCGCGGGAACGTGGAAGAACGGGGTGTACACCGGCGGGCAGACGACCACCGGGTCGCCCGGGGACGTGAGCATGCGCAGCGCCTCGCCCACGCCGACCATCACGTCGGCGACCGCCCAGCAGCGCGGTGGCTCGACCTGCCAGCCCCACTGCCGCGCGGCGAAGCCGGCGAAGGCCGGAGCGAGCCGCTCCGGCCAGGCGTAGCCGGTGTCGCCGGTGGTCACGGCGTCGGTCAGCTCGCCGGTGACGACGTCGGCCAGGCTCACGTCCAGCTCGGCCACCCACATGGGCAGGACGTCCGGCGGGTAGCGGCTCCACTTCGCGCTGCGCCGCAGGCGCAGGTCCTCGAGCGCCACGTCGTCGAAGTCGTGCAGCACCATCAGCACTCCGATCTGGCGAGAGGTCGCGGCGCCCACCCTGGCAGAGCGGGAATCCGGCGGCACCCGTCGGTGTCAGACCCAGAGGCCCTGCACCGACCCCAGCCCTGGCCCCTGCCCCGGAG
>DATLGD010000066.1:0-13777 GCA_035540755.1 Mycobacteriales bacterium
GATCATCGTCGGCACCATCATCGTGCCGGTGCACTGGTGCTTCTCGCAGGCCGCCAGGACGTCGCCGGGATTGAACACCGGGACGGTCACGAGCTGCTCGCCGGTCGTCGGGATCGACAGGATCGCGCCCATCGACGCCGCGTGGAACATCGGCACCTGCGCCAGGTAGCGCTCCTCCGACTGGCCGAAGCCGAAGGTGAGGCCGATGTGGTAATTCGTGAGCATCAGCGCGCGCTGGGTGAGCAGCACCCCCTTCGGCAGCCCGGTCGTGCCGCCGGTGTACATGAGCATGGCCGGGTCGTCCTCGTCCGGCTCCTCCGGCACGCTCTCCTCGCCGGCGGCCAGGAGGTCGTCATAGGTCAGGTCGTACGGGGTGTCCGGCGCGGGGTCGCCGAGGAGCACGACCTTCTCCACGCCGGTCTGCTCGCGCACCGCCGCGATGACCGGGGCGAACCACATGTCGACGAACACGACCTTGGTCCCGCTGTCGGACAGCACGTGGGCGACCTCGGGCGGTGCGAAGCGCAGGTTCAGCGGGTTGACGACCGCCGTGCCGAGCAGGCAGGCGTGGTAGACCTCCTCGAAGGCTGCGCTGTTGAGCGCCATCACCGCCACCCGTTCCCCGGGCTGCACCCCGAGCTCGGAGCGCAGCGCGCTCGCCAGGCGCAGCACCCGGGTGCCGTGCTCGCCGTAGGACGACGTCCGGCCCGTGCCGGTGTCGGTCAGGAACGGCTTGGCGGCGTATCGGTCGAGCGCCGGCAGCAGCTGCCGGTGCCAGATGAGCTCCTTCACGGGACGGTCCCCCTCGGGTCGGCGGGTGTGGCCTGCCCGCAACCTAGGGCCCGAGGGCGTCGTCTCGCCTCCTGGTGCACGACAGGCCGGCCCGGCCGGGCGCACGGCCGGGCTGCGCTCAGCCCGGGCCGGGCGGCAGCGGCAGCCACGGCGCGAGGTCGGCGCGGTCGCCCCAGGTCCGGACCCGGCCGTCGCCGGCCGCCTCGGACCAGGCGACCCGGCCGGTGCACAGCAGCACGAACGGCAGCGGCTGCGCCTCGACGACGTTCGGCGGCGTGCCCCGGGTGTGCCGCGGGCCGGCCACGCACTGCACGGCGGTGAAGGGCGGCACGCGCAGCTCGACGTGGTGCCCGGGTGCCAGCTCGGCCAGCCGGTCGGCCAGGCCGCGCACGGCGAGGGCGAGGTCGGCGCGGGCCGGGTGGGCGCCGGCGTCGACGGCCGCGAGCACCGCGGCGACGGCGGCGTCGACCTGCGCGGGATCCCGGCGGCGGGGCGGCACGTCAGGCCGCCGAGGAACGCGAGCGCGGATGGAGCACCGGGGGCCTAGGCGCCGGGCGCCGTCCCGCCGGTGGCGGGCTGGGCGACGACCGGGTTCGCCGGCGAGGTCTGCCCGGCGAGTGGACCGAACAGCCGGGGCAGCGTGCCCTCGTGCGCCTCGCGCAGCTCCTCCAGCGCGACCTCGAACAGGTCCTGCACCTCGAGCGTTCCGGTGTCGTCGCTGACGCCGATGCGCGTGCAAGGCAGGCCACGCGCGTCGCACATCTCGGTGAAGCGCAGCTCTTCCGAGCGCGGCACGCTCACCAGCGCGCGGCCGGCGGACTCGCTGAACAGCTGCACGAACGGGTCGAGGCCGGCCGGCAGCACGACGCGGCCACCGAGCCCGGCACCTCGCCGTCCCGCGAGGCACGACTCGACCAGAGCCTGCGCAAGGCCGCCGTCGGACAGGTCGTGCGCGCTGGAGAGCATCCCGTCGCGGGAGCCGGCGACGAGCACCTCGCCGAGCAGCCTCTCCCGGTCGAGGTCGACGGCGGGGGGGCGACCGCCGAGGTGGCGGTGCTCGGCCCACGCCCACTCGGAGCCGCCGAGCTCGTCGCGGGTGTCGCCGAGCAGCAGCAGCACCTCGCCGGGCTCCTGGAAGCCGATCGACGTGCGGCGCGCGACGTCGTCGAAGAGGCCGAGGACGCCGACGACGGGCGTCGGGTGGATGGCCGTGCCGGCGGTGGAGTTGTAGAAGCTGACGTTGCCGCCGGTGACCGGGGTGGCGAGCGCCCGGCAGCCCTCGGCGAGCCCGCGGGTGGCCTCGGCGAACTGCCACATGACGTCCGGGTCCTCGGGTGAGCCGAAGTTGAGGCAGTTGGTGACGGCGATCGGCACCGCGCCGGTGGCAGCGACGTTGCGGTAGGCCTCGGCGAGGGCCAGCTGCGCGCCGGCGAACGGGTCGAGCCGGGTGTAGCGCCCGTTGCCGTCGGTGGCGAGGGCGACGCCGAGGCCGGTCTCCTCCGACAGCCGCACGACGCCGCCGTCTTCCGGCCAGGCCAGCACGGTGCTGCCGAGCACGATCCGGTCGTACTGCTCGACGACCCAGCGTCGCGAGCACAGGTTCGGGGAGGCGACCATGCGCAGCAGCAGGTCGCGCAGCTCGTCCGGGCCCGGGTACGGCGGCAGCGCCGCGGACTGCAGGGCGTCCTGGTCGGCCGGGCGCGCGTAGGGACGCTCGTAGACCGGTCCCTCGTCGGCGAGCGAGCCCGGCGGCACGTCGACGACGACGTCGCCGTGCCAGGTGACCACGAGCCGGTCGCCGCCGGTGACCTCGCCGATCGGCGTCGCGAGCACGCCCCACTTCTCGGCGATGGCGAGCACGGCGTCGAGCTTGTCCGGCTCGACGATGGCGAGCATGCGCTCCTGGGACTCGCTGGCGAGCACCTCGTGCGGCTCCATCGACGCCTCGCGCAGCGGCACCCGCTCGAGGTGCGCGCGCATGCCGGACCGGCCGGCGGCGGAGGTCTCGGTCAGCGCGCAGGTCAGCCCGGCGCCGCCGAGGTCCTGGATGCCGGACACCAGCCCGGCGTCGAACATCTCCAGGCAGCTCTCGATGAGCAGCTTCTCCAGAAACGGGTCGCCGACCTGCACGGCCGGCCGCTTGGCCGGCCCAGCCCTCCTCGGATCCCCCTCGAAATCGGCGGACGCGAGGACGCTGACGCCGCCGATGCCGTCGCGGCCGGTCTTCGCCCCGAGCAGCACGACGACGTTGCCGATGCCGCGCGCGGCGGACAGCTGGATGCGCTCCTTCGGCATGACGCCGAGGCACAGCGCGTTCACCAGCGGGTTGCCCTGGTAGCTCGGGTCGAAGACCACCTCGCCGCCGACGTTCGGCAGTCCGAGGCAGTTCCCGTAGCCGCCGATGCCGGCGACGATTCCGGGCAGCACCCGCGCGGTGTCGGGGTGGTCGGCGTCGCCGAACCGGAGCGGGTCCATCACCAGCACCGGCCGGGCGCCCATGGTGAGGATGTCGCGCACGATGCCGCCGATGCCGGTGGCCGCGCCCTGGTACGGCTCGACGTAGCTCGGGTGGTTGTGCGACTCGACCTTGAAGGTCACCGCGAGCCCCTCGCCGACGTCGACGACGCCGGCGTTCTCGCCCATGCCGACCAGCAGGCGCTCGCTGGCGGGCCCGTCGCCGAACTGGCGCAGGTGCACCTTGCTGCTCTTGTAGGAGCAGTGCTCGCTCCACATGATCGAGTACATCGCCAGCTCGGTCTGCGTCGGCCGCCGACCGAGCACCTCGCGGATGCGGCGGTACTCCTCGTCCTTCAGCCCGAGCTCGAGGAAGGGCTGCTCCTCGTCGGGAGCGGCGGTCGCGCGCTCGACGGTGTCGACGCTGCTGGCACCGGACGGCAGCGGACCGGCGGAGTCGTTCTGGGCGGCGTACTCGCTCACCCGCTCGACGCTACCGGCAGCCTGACCACCGACCCGGCTGGGCCGACGGAGGACGGGCCGGCGTCGGCGTCAGCGGTGGTGTTCGGGCAGCGCTCAGGGCAGCAGGTCGGCCACCCGGAACCGCAGCGTGACCGGCTCGTCGATCGTCACCTCGTCGGTGTAGCGCGCCGTCTCGCGGTAGACGCCGTCGTCGAGCACGTGCGTGATCAGCACCGCCTCGACCGGCTCGAAGCGCCAGAAGTGCACGATGCCGGCTGCGGCGTACTGGTGCGGCTTGACCAGCCGGTCGGTGCCGACGCTGCTCGGGCTCATCACCTCGACGGCCAGCAGCGCGTCGCCAGGAGCGGCGTACTTCTTGGACAGCGCGGCTCTGGCCATCACCAGCAGGTCGGGCTGCCGCCAGTCGCACCGACCGAACTCGACGCCGCCGGGGGTGAGCGAGACCCACTTCCGGTCCAGCACCGGGTGGAGCAGATGGGACAGCGAGTTGGCCACCAGGTTGTGCGCGTTGGGCGGCGGCGGGCTCACGAGCAGCGACCCGTCGACCAGCTCGTAGCGGAACGGCCAGTCCTCGGGGATCAGGTCGAGGTCGTCGACCGTCCACCCGTCCGGACGCAGCGGCAGCATGGTCATGGCGCTCATCGTGCTCCTCGCAGCTCGGCATGTCACCAGGCTGACGGCGAACCGGAGCGCGGCCGGACCTGGCTGCCGATCTGTGCAGAACGCGTTCGGCGCGGAAAGGCCCTACGCCTCGACCAGCGCCCGCAGCACCGAGGTGAAGAACACCAGCCCGTCGGTGCCCGGGCCGGTGAGGTCCTCGACGGCGTGCTCCGGGTGCGGCATGAACCCGACGACGTTGCCGCGCTCGTTGGCGATGCCGGCGATGTCGCGGGACGAGCCGTTGGGGTTGCTGCCGGTGTAGTAGGCGACGACCCGACCCTCGCCCTCGAGCCGGTCGAGCGTCGCCTCGTCGGCGACGTAGGAGCCCTCGCCGTTCTTGACCGGGACAACGATCTCCTGACCGGGCTCGAAGCCGCCCGTCCACGCCGTCGCCGTGCTCGTGATCCGCAGCCGCTGGTCGCGGTTGACGAAGTGCAGGTGCGCGTTGCGGGTCAGCGCGCCGGGCAGCAGGTGCGACTCGCACAGCACCTGGAAGCCGTTGCAGATGCCGAGCACCGGCATCCCGCCGCGGGCGGCGTCGACGACGCTCTGCATCGCCGGCGCGAACCGGGCGATGGCTCCCGCGCGCAGGTAGTCGCCGTAGGAGAACCCGCCCGGGAGGACGACGGCGTCAACGCCGCCCAGGTCCGCGTCGGCGTGCCAGAGGGCGACCGCCTCGGCGCCGGCCAGGCGCACCGCCCGCTGGGCGTCGCGGTCGTCCAGGCTGCCGGGGAAGGTGACCACGCCGATCCGAGGGCCGATCCGAGGGCCGATCCGAGGGCCGATCCGTGGACCGGTCGCAGGACCGTCGTGGGCGGGCACCCGGCGAGCCTACCGGCGTGGCCGGACCGGCTCGGGCGCGTCCTCGAGCTGCTCGCCGTCGCTCCACGGGCCGTGCTCGGTGCGCTTCCCGCCCTCGCTGAGCGCTTTGATGATCGAGCCGTCGTGCCACTCCAGCTGCTTCTCGAGGTGGACCACCGTGCCGACCTGCGGCCGCTGCTCGAACCGGACCTGGTCGACCAGCGCACGCATCAGCTGGATCCCGCGGCCGTCCTCGGCGTGCGGGGCGGCGTCGTCGAGGCCGAGGGCACTGGCGTCGAAGCCGGCCCCGCGGTCGACCACCTCGATGACGCAGGCGTCGCCGTCGATGCCGGCGGAGACCTCGTACTCGTCGGCCTCGACGGCGTGGTCGAGCACGTTGGTGCACGCCTCGGTCAGGGCCAGCTCGATGTCGGCGGTGACGTCCGCGTCGACCCCCAGGACGTCCATCGCCTGCTTGAGCACCCGCCGCGCCACCGGCACGGACAGCTCGTCGCGCGGCAGGGCGAGCGTCAGCTTGATCTCCACGGCAGCACTGCTACCCCGCTCGCCGCCCCCGCACGCGGGTCCGGTGGCTCGCACCGGATGAAGCGCGTGGGCTACCCCGCCCTGAGCGGCTGGAACGTCGTCAGACCGCCCGGACGGCGTGGTCCTCGATGACCGGGTTGGCGAGCAGGACGTCGGCCATCTTCGTGGCCTGCTCCACCGCGGCGTCGACGTCGTCGGCCTCGATCTCGAGCTCGATGTGCTTGCCGATCCGCAGGCTCGTCACCGGCGCGAAGCCGAGGGTCGGCAGGGCGTTCGCCACCGCCTGACCGGCAGGGTCGAGGATCTCCGGCTTGAGCATGACGTCGACGACGATCCGGTGCACGGCCATGGCCCCAGCGTAGAGCGGCCCCCGTCGTGGTCCTGCGCGAAGCACGCAGTTCAGGCCGAGCGGAGGTAGTCGTCGAACGACGATCCGGTCAGCCGCTCGTAGGCCTCCACGTACTTGGCCCGGGTGCGATCGACGACGTCGTCCGGCAGCTCCGGCCCGGGCGCGGTGCGGTCCCAGCCCGAGGCGGTCAGCCAGTCGCGCACGTACTGCTTGTCGAAGGAGGGCTGCGGCCGGCCCGGCTCCCAGGCGTCCGCCGGCCAGAACCGCGAGGAGTCCGGCGTCAGGACCTCGTCGCCCAGGGTGAGGACGCCGTCGGCGTCGTGACCGAGCTCGAGCTTGGTGTCGGCGAGCAGGATGCCGCGCTCGGCGGCCAGCGCGGCGCCACGGGCGTAGACCTCGAGCGTCACCCGGCGCAGCTGCTCGGCCAGGTCGCGGCCGACCGCCGCGGCCACGGCCTCGAACGAGACGTTCTCGTCGTGGTCGCCGACCTCGGCCTTGGTCGCCGGCGTGAACACCGGCGTCGGCAGCCGCGCGCCGTCGTCGAGCCCCGGCGGCAGCGGCACCCCGCACACGGCGCCGGTCGCCCGGTAGTCGGCGAGTCCCGAGCCGGTGAGGTAGCCGCGCGCCACGCACTCGACCGGCACCATCGCCAGACGCCGCACGAGCATCGAGCGGCCGCGCAGGACGTCGGCGAACGGCGAGAGCTCGGCCGGGTACTGCGCCACCCGGGCCGTGACCAGGTGGTGCGGGACGACGTCGGCGAGCTGCTCGAACCACCACAGCGACAGGCCGGTGAGCACCGCGCCCTTGTCCGGCACCGGCGTCGGCAGCACGACGTCGTAGGCGGACAGGCGGTCGCTGGCGACCAGGAGCAGCGCGTCGTCACCGACGGCGTAGAGCTCGCGGACCTTGCCGCGGGCCACGAGCGGGAGGGGGAGGTCGGTCACGGCGCGCAGTCTCCCAGCCCGCCTGCGGCTGCTGACCGGGCCCGGTCGTGCTGCACTCCTGCGGTGACCCTGCACCCCGTCGACCAGCGCCTGCGCGCTCTCCACACCGACCTGCTCGACCTTCGCGACGGCGAGCTCGAGGACAGCATCCCGGCCCTGCTCGAAGCCGACCCAGACTGCTTCGGCCTGGCCCTCGCCACCGCGGACGGCGACGTCTTCACCGCCGGCGACGCCGAGGTCGAGTTCACCGTCCAGTCGGTCGCCAAGCCGTTCGTCTACGCGCTCGCGCTGGCCGACGCCGGCCTCGACGAGGTGCTGGAGCGCGTCGGCACCGAGCCGACCGGGGAGGCGTTCGACGCCGTGGTGCTCGAGGCGGGCACCGGCAAGCCGCCCAACCCGATGGTCAACGCCGGCGCCGTCCTGGTGTCCTCGCTGGTCGACGGCGACACCGGACAGGAGCGGTTCGCCCGGATCCAGCAGGGGCTGTCGGCCTTCGCCGGGCGCCGGCTCGAGGTGGACGAGCGGGTCCGCGCCTCGGAGCAGGAGCACGGCGACCGCAACCGGGCGCTGGCCTACCTCATGCACGGCACCGGCGCGCTGACCATCGACGTCGACGACGCCGTCGACGCCTACTTCCGCACCAGCTCGCTGCGGGTCACCGCGCGCGACCTCGCCGTCATGGGCGCGACGCTCGCCGCCGGCGGCCGCAACCCGGTCACCGGCGAGCGGGTCGTCCACCCCGGACTGCTGCCGACCGTGCTGAGCGTCATGAGCACCTGCGGCCTCTACGACGGCGCCGGCCGGTGGGTGCACCGGGTCGGCATGCCGGCCAAGTCGGGGGTGTCCGGCGGGATCGTGACGGTGCTGCCGGCCCAGCTCGGCCTCGGCCTGTGGAGCCCGCCGCTGGACGGCAACGGCAACAGCGTGCGGGCGGTGCGGGCCTGCGAGCGCCTCACCGACGACCTCGGCCTGCACATGTTCGCCGTCGCCCGCAGCAGCGTGCCGGTGGTGCGCCACGCCTGCACGCGCCGGTCACGGGCGGAGCGCCCGGCGCACGAAGCGGCCGTGCTGGACGAGCACGCCGACCGGCTGGAGCTCTGGGAGCTGCAGGGGCCGATGACGGTGCTGGCCGCGCAGACCCTGTGCCGCCAGCTGCTCGACCGCGAGGGCCGGCGGCCCAGCTGGCTGGTGCTCGACCTGCACGGTCTCGGCTCCATCTCCGACCCGGCCCTGGAGCTGGTGCGCGAGACGGCGTCCGCCCTGGCCGACGGCGGCACGACGGTGCGGATCGTCGACCGCGACCGGCCCGATGACGTGCGCGACGCCGTCGAGCGGTCGGTGGTCGACCCGCAGGAGGTCGACGAGGTGCTGCGCGAGTGCGAGGACGCGCTGCTGGCCTGGCAGTCGGCCGGCTAGTCGCGTCGCTTCGGCAGCAGGATCCAGAGCACCAGGTAGACGATCTCGCCGGCGCCGACGAAGCCGGCGATCAGGAACAGCAGCCGGACGATCGTGACGCTCACGCCGGTCGACTCGGCGACGGCGGCGCAGACGCCGACGAGCATCCGCCCTTCAGCGACGGGGACGGGTCATCTGGCCCACAGCTGCCTCCTGCGCTCGGTTGCGGAGGCCTGTGCCCGCCCCCACGCCGCGGAACCGGCTCAGCCGTACGACGCGGCGACGCGACGCCGCCGCCGAAGGGTGACAGCCGCTCGACGGCGCGACACGCGTCGGTTCAGGCCAGCTGCTCGAGCCGCTCGAACACCGGCGCGAGGCGCTCGACGTACCGCTCGGGCCGGCACACCTCGTCCAGCCGCGCCTCGTCGAGCTCCTGGCCGGCGGCGGTGGCCTGCTCGGTGAGGGTCTCGCGGAACGGCCGGCCGGTCTCCCAGGTGGTCATGGCCGCCTGCTGCACGAAGCTGTAGGCGTCCTCGCGCGAGAGCCCACCCTCGACCAGCTCGAGCAGCACCGTCGAGGTGTAGATGAGACCGCCTGAGCTGTCCAGGTTCTGGCGCATGCGGTCGGCGTCGACGACCAGGCCGGTCACCAGCCGGGTGGTCAGGTGCAGCAGGTAGTCGGTGCCGACGGCGGCATCGGGCAACGCGATGCGCTCGGTGCTGGAGTGGCTGATGTCGCGCTCGTGCCAGAGCGGGATGCCCTCCATGACCGGCACGACCTGCGCGCGCACGACGCGCGCGAGCCCGGCGATGCGCTCGGAGGCGATCGGGTTCTTCTTGTGCGGCATCGCCGAGGAGCCCTTCTGGCCCTTGCCGAACGGCTCCCACAGCTCGCGCACCTCGGTGCGCTGGCCGTGCCGCACCTCGAGCGCGAACGCCTCGCACACCGTCGCGATCACGGCGAGCGCGCACACCCACTCGCTCAGGCCGTCGCGGAGAACCACCTGGGTGGCGGCCGGCGCCGGTGTCAGCCCGAGCTCCCGCGCCACCTTCGCCTCGACCGACGGGTCGATGTTGGAGTACGTGCCGACGGCACCGCTGATCTTGCAGACGGCGACGGCGTCGCGCGCGCGCTTCAGCCGGTCGCGCGAGCGCGCCATCGCGAAGGCGAGATCGGCGACCCGGTGCCCGAACACGGTCGGCTCGGCGTGGATGCCGTGCGTGCGGCCGACCTTGACGGTGCTCCGGTGCGCGAGGCCCAGGTCGCGGAGCGCGGCGACGAGGCGGTCGCACTTGGCGAGCAGCAGGTCGCTCGCCTCGACCAGCTGCAGCGCCAGCGCGGTGTCGAGCAGGTCCGAGCTGGTCATGCCGAAGTGCACGTAGGCCGCGGCCTCGCGCGGCTCGGTGTTGTCGGCCCACGCCGACAGGAACGCGATGACGTCGTGCTGGGTGACCGCCTCGATCTCGGCGACGGCCTCGGGGGTCGGGGGCGCGGCCGCCCGCACCGGCGCCACGACGTCGGCGGGTACGACGCCGGCCCGGGCGTGCGCCTCCAGCACCAGCACCTCGACCTGGCACCACAGCTCGTACTTGTGGGCCTCGCTCCAGACCCGGCCCATCTCGGGCAGGGTGTAGCGCTCGATCACGCGGGTGCTCCTCAGGACGACGACGACGGCCGCGCCAGTCTCCCAGAGCCCGCGGGCGCACCGGCCTCAGAGCGCGATCTCGGCCCAGAGCTGCGCCCCCGCCGCTCGGCGCTCGGCACCCCACCGGACCGCCGTCGCGGCGACGACGGCCAGCGCGTCGACGTCGTCGGTGCCGGGAGCGCCGAGGTCCTCGGGCAGCCGGCCGGAGGGGTCGTGCACCTCGAGACGGAGCCGCCGCGGCGTCATGAGCACCCGCAGCGACAGGGTGGTCGTCTCCGTGCGGCGCAGCACCGTGGTCACCAGCTCGGAGACGACGAGCGCGGCGGGCTCCTCGGCCGCCGGCACCCGCCAGGCGCGGCAGGCCACCCGCGCGGTCATCCGCGCCAGCCGGGCGGCGACGGGCGTCGCCGGGAGCGCGCGCTGCAGGACGTGCCACTCCTGCACCGTGCCGCGCTGCGCCGGTGAGCCGGGTCGCACCGTTGTCTCCACCGCCGGGCTCCCGACGCGTCGCGGACAGGACCGGGGTCAGGTGCAGCCCATGGTGCCGCACCCGCGCGCCCTGCACCCGCGGACGCGCCGAACCCGCTACGGCACCGCGATGCCGCCCTCGACCGCCCGACGGGCGATGTCGCCCCGCCAGTGCCCGCCGCGCAGGGACACGGCGTCCACCCCGCGGTAGGCCGCGGCGCGCGCGGCGGCGAGGTCGGGGCCGACAGCGGTCACCGACAGCACCCGGCCGCCGGCGGAGACCAGCCGCCCGCCGTCCAGCGCCGTGCCGGCGTGCAGCACGACGACCCCGTCCGGCAGCGCGCCGAGCCCGACCGGGTCGCCCTTCACCGGCGAGCTCGGGTAGCCCTCGGCCGCGACGACGACGGTGACGGCGGCGCCGTCCGCCCACGCGAGCGGCGGGTGCTCGGCGAGCGTCCCGGTGGCGCACGCGTGCAGCAGCCCGGCGAGCGGCGTCTCGAGCAGGGCCAGCACCACCTGGGTCTCCGGGTCGCCGAAGCGGCAGTTGAACTCGATGACCTGCGGCCCTCGGGAGGTCAGGGCGAGCCCGGCGTAGAGCAGCCCGGTGAAGGGCGTGCCACGCTCGCGCATCCGGTCGACGACCGGCTGCAGCACCTCGCGCTGCACGCGCTCGACCGTGCCGTCGGGCAGCCAGGGCAGCGGGGCGTAGGCGCCCATGCCGCCGGTGTTGGGTCCGGTGTCGTCATCGCCGACCCGCTTGTGGTCCTGCGCCGGCAGGAGCGGGACGACGGCCGTGCCGTCGGTCAGCGCGAACAGCGAGACCTCGGGGCCGTCGAGGAAGTCCTCGACGACGACCCGTGCGCCGGGCGCGGCCAGCACGTCCCGCGCGAAGGCGACGGCGACGTCGACGTCGCTGCCCACGTGCACGCCCTTTCCGGCGGCCAGGCCGTCGGCCTTGACGACGTAGGGCGCGTCCACGCTGCGCAGGTGCGCGGCGCACGCCTCGGCGTCGTCGAACACCTCGGCCGCGGCGGTGGGCACGCCGGCGTCGGCCATCACGGCCTTGGCGAAGGCCTTGCTGCCCTCGATCTCGGCGGCGGCCGCCGACGGTCCGAAGCAGGCGATGCCGGCCGCGCGGACGGCGTCGGCCGCCCCGGCGACCAGCGGCACCTCGGGGCCGACCACGACGAGGTCGACTTCCGCCTCCCGCGCGAGGGCCGCGACGGCCTCGGCGTCGGTGACGTCGAGCGGGCGGCGCTCGGCGACCTCGGCCGTGCCGGCGTTGCCCGGTGCGCAGAGCAGCCGGTCGACGGCGGCGTCGCGCGACAGGGCGACCAGCAGGGCGTGCTCGCGAGCACCTGAGCCGACGACGAGGACGTCCACGGGCGGGACGCTACCGACGGGCGCCCGGCGTCATCGGCAACCGGCCTGCCTCCGGGCGCTCGACCCGGCGCACGCCGCGACGTGGTGCAGGACACACTTCTCGGGTGCTTGCTGGTGCTAGCACCGGGCAAGCACAGGGGTGACGCAGGAACGCACCCGATCCGAGGGGACACCTCATGGCCACCGCCACCACGAACCGCACCTCCACGAACCGCAAGACCTCCACCAACGCCAAGGCGACGGCGAGCAGCGCCAAGACCACGGCGCGCAACGCCAAGACCACCGCGAAGACCGCCTCCCGTCCGGCCCGCCGCGAGGCCGGCCGCGCCGAGCAGGGCGTCGTGAAGCACAGCCGCCGCGTGGCCGCCGCCGCGCAGGCCGAGGTTACCGCCGTCGCGAGGACCCCGTACCGCCCGGCGCTGTTCGCGCTCGGCCTGGTCGACCGCGCGGTCGCCGGCGTCAAGGAGGTCCCGTCGCTCGTCGTCGAGACCCCGACCCGCGCCCGTCAGCGCGTCGTGAGCGTCTTCGCCACCGCCGGGGACCTCGCCGAGAAGGCGCAGCAGGGCTACACCGAGGTGGCGAAGGACGGCTCCGCGCTGGTCCGCGCCATCGGCCGGCAGGACAGCACCCAGCGCGCGCAGCGGATGGCCGAGCGCGCCCGCAAGCGCGGCCAGGGCGCCGTGCGCGACACCGAGAAGGCCGTCGAGGCCGGTACCGAGGCCGCCGGCGAGGCCCTCGCCAAGCTCGGCTAGCAGCACCCCGCACGCTCCGGAGCCCCCCGACCTCGCCGGTCGGGGGGCTCCTCGCTGCGGTCGATCCGGGCTCTCCCCCCGACGCACTGTTGCCTCCCCTGTTGATCAACAGGAGAAGCACATCGACACGCCGACGGCGTGTCGGCGCCGCGCCCCTGTTGATCAACCGGGCCGTCGGCGCAGGGCCCTCAGCCGGGGAGCAGCGAGCGGAGCATCGGGCCGCGAGGGGCGCCCGCCATCACGGCCAGCTCCTCGCGCAGGCTCGAGCCGCCGTCGAGGAAGCGCAGCACCCGGTCGACCGGATGCCGGGCGAACAGGTCGGCGAGGAACGACGCGCCGTCGAGCCGTCCGGTGTCGAGCGCGCGCAGCAGCAGCGCGTCCATGGCGCGGTGCCGGCGCGGGTAGGCCGCCGGCGGCTCAGGGTTGCGCCCGGCGGCCAGGGCCTCGGCCACGGCCGCAGCCTGGCGCTGCGCGGCGCTGAAGGTGTAGCCGGTGGCCGGGCGCGTGGCGCCGCCGGCGGCCCCGAGCCGGAAGACGCGGCGGCCGACCCGGCGCGGGAACGGCGCGTCGGTCATCGGGATCGCGCCCTGCTCGACGGCGGTGACCTCGAACGACGGCAGCCCGAGCACCTGCCCGGTGTAGTGGCGGAGCGCGACGTCGTACGCCTGGTCGTCGAGGACCTCGCGGGTGAACTCGGTGTACTCGACGAGGGCCTCGCGCGACGAGGTCGGCAGCACGTAGCCGAACGCCACCCCGCCGAGCGGCTGCGGCAGGCGGAAGTCCATGAGCCCCGCCACGCCGGGGTCGAACGCGTCGGAGGTCGTGCGGACGAACCAGCCGCGGAAGTGCTGGAGCAGCGCGGTCCGGCCCGGGCGCGCCGGCGGCGCCGGGCGGGTGTCGAAGACGAAGCGCGCCGCGAGCTCCAGGCCGTCCCCGCGCACGACCGCCTGCTCCGCCCCGTCGTCGATCCTCCCGACGGCGGCGGTCCGCTGCTCCACGCCGTCGAGCCGGTCCGAGGCCCACCGCTCGTAGTCCTGGGAGCGCACCATCTCGTAGCGGTACGGCCCGAGCGGCAGACGCTGCTCGACGGCGTCCGGCCCGA
>DATLGD010000067.1:0-11294 GCA_035540755.1 Mycobacteriales bacterium
TGGACAGCGGCGACGTAGGTGCCCGTCCTGTGGACGGCCACGCTCTGCCGCTGTTCGCCGTTGGCGCCAGCACCGCAGGACGTCCGCCCAGGTGGCCACCGACCCCGCGGGGCCAGGCGACGCAACGGGGCTCGACCGGGCGGAGGCGGCCCTCAGAGCGGGGTGATGTTCTGCCAGGATCGTCCCGTGGACGTGGCGCGGACCGAGGACGAGCAGGCGCTCCGCGAGGTCGAGAAGCAGGTGCTGTGGCTGGCCACGAGCATCGTGCAGGCCGCCAACGCCCGGCCGGGCGACGGCTCCGGCATCAAGGTCGGCGGGCACCAGGCGAGCAGCGCCTCGATCGTCACGATCATGACGGCGCTGTGGTTCGACGCGCTGACGGCGGCCGACCGGGTGAGCGTCAAGCCGCACGCCAGCCCGGTGCTGCACGCCATCAACTCCCTGCTCGGGCGCCTCGACGCCGACTACCTGCCCCGGCTCCGGGAGTTCGGCGGCCTGCAGCCCTACCCCAGCCGCACCAAGGACCCGGACACCCCCGACTACTCGACCGGCTCGGTCGGCATCGGAGCCACCGCGCCGGTGTGGGGGGCGATCGCCCGGCGCTACGTCAGCACCCACTTCGACACCCGCCCCGGCGGCCGGCAGATCAGCCTGCTCGGTGACGCCGAGCTCGACGAGGGCGCGATCTGGGAGTGCGTCGCCGACCCGGTCGTGCAGCGCCTCGGCGAGGTCCTCTGGGTGGTCGACGTCAACCGGCAGTCGCTGGACCGGATCGTCCCCGAGATCGCCGTGCAGCGCTGGGCCGGCATGTTCGCCGCCGCCGGCTGGCAGGTGATCGAGGTCAAGTACGGCCGGCGCCTGCAGGCCCTGTTCGCCCGCGACGGCGGCTCCCTGCTCCGCGCCCGCATCGACAGCATGGACAACGAGGAGTACCAGTGGCTCCTCCGCGCCCCGTTCGAGGACCTGCGCGCCCGCCTGGTCCGGGACGACGCCGACCTCGGCGCCTTCCTCGCGCCGGTGGACGACGTCGACCTCGCTGTCGCGGTCCGCGACCTCGGCGGCCACGACCTGGTGGAGCTGTCACGCGCCTTCGGCGCCGTCGACAACGACCGGCCGACCGTCGTGCTCGCCTACACCATCAAGGGCTGCGGCCTGCCGATCGAGGGGCACCCGAACAACCACTCGGCGCTGCTCACCGACGAGCAGTACGCCGAGTTCGCCCACTCGCTCGCACGCCGCGTCGACCAGCCGTGGACGCCGCTCGACCCCGACTCCCCCGCCGGCAAGCTCTGCGCCCGCACCGCCGCCCGCCTCGAGCGCTCGCCGGTGGAGCCGACCCCGCCCCCGCCCGTGCCGACGACGCTCGGCCGCAGCCTGCGGGGCAGGCACTCGACCCAGGCCGCGCTCGGCCGAGTGCTCACCGACCTCACCCGCGAGGCTCCCGAGGTCGCCCGCCGGGTGGTGACGGTGAGCCCGGACGTGGCGAGCAGCACCAACACCGGCGGCTGGATCAACAAGGTCGGCGTCTGGTCGCCGCAGGACCGGCACGACTGGTTCGCCTCGGGCGACGGCGCCGACGACCGCCTCGTCCGCTGGCGCGAGACGAGCACCGGCCAGCACGTCGAGCTCGGCATCGCCGAGGTGAACCTGGTGAGCCTGCTGGGCGAGCTCGGCGCCACCTGGTCGACCCTCGGTCAGCCGCTGCTGCCGATCGGCACCGTGTACGACCCGTTCGTCGGCCGGGCCCTCGAGCCGTGGGTGTTCGGCACCTACGCCGGCGGCCAGTCGGTCCTGGTGGGCACGCCGTCCGGTGTGACGCTCGCCCCTGAAGGCGGTGCGCACCAGAGCATCACGACGCCGTCGATCGGGCTGGAGACACCGGGGGTCACCGCCTACGAGCCGGCGTTCGCCGTCGAGGTCGAGTGGTGCCTGCTCGACGCCCTGTCACGCCTCGGCCGCCCCGACGGCGAGTCGGCCTACCTGCGCCTGTCCACCCGCCCGCTGGACCAGGCGCTCGCGGCGCTGCCCGAGGACGACGCCGGCCGCGAGGCGCGGCGCCGCGACGTGCTCGCCGGCGGCTACCGGCTGCGCACCGCCGACGGCGACGCCGACGTCACGATCGCCGTCGTGGGCGCGCTCGTGCCCGAGGCGGTGGAGGCCGCCGACCGGCTCACCGCGCTGGGCCTGGCCGCCGACGTCGTGGTGGTCACCTCCTACGACCGGCTGTGGCGGGCCGCCCAGTCGCGCCGCGGCCTGCTGCGCGGCCCCGTGCACGGCGTCGACGAGACCGTGCTCGACCGCCTGTTCCGGCCCGTCCCGCTGGTCACCCTGCTCGACGGTCACCCGCACACGCTCGCCTTCCTCGGCACCGTCACCGGCACCCCGGTCAGCTGCCTCGGCGTCGCGCGGTTCGGGCAGGCCGGGAGCCTTCCCGACGTCTACCGGCACCACGGGCTCGACGCGGAGTCCGTCGTCGGCGCGGCGCTGGACCTGCTCGACGCCTGAGCAGCCCTGTGTCAAGCCGCCGCGGTCTTGATCTTGGTTTGTTCGTTCAGAACGCGCTGTAGGGCGTTGTGCTGGGCGGGGTCGTAGGCGGTGTGGTTCTGCCAGCAGTGCCAGATCACGAACAGCCAGGCGCGGGCGAGGATGCGGGTGGCGTGGGCGTGGTCGTGTCCGCGGTCGATGGCGTGCTTGTAGAGCTGCGCGGCCCAGGGGTTGGCGCGGCGGGTGTCGCCGGCGAAGTCGGTGACGGCGTCGCGCAGCTGCTTGTCGCAGGCCCAGCGGAACCCGACGTGCCGGCTCTTGCCGCTGGCTTGGGTGCTGGGCGCGACGCCGGCAAGGCAGGCCAGGGACTCAGGGGTTGGGAAGCGGGCGCGGCAGTCGCCGATCTCGGACAGCAGCCGTGCGGCCCGGACGGTGCCCGAGCGGGGCAGGCTGGTGAAGATCTCGCTGTCGGGGTGGGCGGGGAGTTGCTCGCGGATCTGGGCGTCCAGGACGGCGATCTGCTGCTTGAGCGTAGTGAGGGTGGCGACGTAGGTCAGGGTGATCTGTGCGCGACTGACGGCCTGGTCTCCGGTGACGCCGCGAGGCGCGGCCAGCAGCTTGGCGTGCAGCTGCTCGGAGGACTTAGCCGGCGGCGCGCAGCCAGTGCCCCAGGCGCCGGGGCGACAGCCAGTCGGCCAGGCCCTGGTGGCTGAAGCGGGTCAGGAACGCCAGGTTTATCGCGCTGTCGACCTCCTCGAACAGCAAAGCGCCTGCCGGAAAGACGGTTTGCAGGTGCGCGCGGAGCTGGTTGGCGACCGCGACGCGTGTGCGGACCAGGTCCTTGCGCGCTCGGCAGGTGGCGCGCAGCGTGACCGTGGCGGGGCTGTCAGGGACCAGCGCCCGCAACCGCCGCCGGTCGGTGCGCAGCGTGTCAGCCAGCACGTAGGCGTCGAACCGGTCGTCCTTGTTGCCGGCGCTGCCGTAGCGCGAACGCAGGTTCTTGACCTGGTTCGGGCTGATCACCACCACCGTCAGCTCGGCCTCGAGCAAGGTGTCCACGACCGGCCCGTCGGGACGCTCGATCGCGATCTCGGCGCAGCCGAGCTTGACCAGCCGCTGCACGATCGAGCGCAGCCCGCTGCTCGTGTGCTGCACGGCGAACCGGGCGGTCACCTCGCCGCTGTCATCGACCACGCAGACCACATGGTCGTCCTTGGCCCAGTCCAGGCCGGCGGTCAACCCGTTGAGCGGTTTGGCCGCCAGGCTGGTCGCCGTCGGCGTGTTCAGGGCATGCTTCATCACAGCCTCCTCGCTGCTTCCACCAGTGGGGAGGCACCTGACGTGCGGTACCAGGTCGCTGTTGCCGGTTCGCTCACTGATCGGCGCTCGGAGGCGCTCAGCCCTGTCGACGGTCGAAGCGGCCTGGGTAACCGCCGGGTCTCGCAGAACTCAGGCTGGACGTCGAAGCGTCAAGCGAGCAGGGCGATGACCCGGCGGCACCTCAGGTGCATCAGCGACCAGATGGCCACCAACACGACCAGGGTGCACCAGTGAGCATGGACGCGCGCCGCGTCAGCAAGCGGCTGTCGTACGTGCTCCGGCACGCACCGCAGAGCGTCGGCGTGGAGCTGGACGAGGCCGGCTGGGTGGACGTCGACGTGCTGCTCGACGCGGTCGGCCGGCACGGCCTGCGGCTCACCCGAGCAGAGCTCGACGCCGTCGTCGCGGGCAGCGACAAGCAGCGCTTCGCCCTCGACCCGGCCGGCCGGCGGATCCGGGCCAGCCAGGGGCACAGCGTCCCGGTCGACCTCGGCTACGGACCCGCGTCCCCACCCGCCGAGCTCTTCCACGGCACGCCCGTGCGCAACGTGCCGGCCATAATGCGCGAGGGCCTGCGGCCGGGGAACCGCCACGCGGTGCACCTGAGCCCGGACGTCGCGACGGCGGCCGCGGTCGGCGCGCGGCGCGGGGCGCACGCCGTCCTGCGCGTCGACGCCGCCGCGATGGCTGCCGGCGGCCACGTCTTCCAGGTCTCCGCCAACGGGGTCTGGCTGGTCGCCGCCGTCCCGCCGCGGTACCTGTCGCTCAGCCCTGCTGGTCGGCGGCCCTGACGCACTGGTCGAAGCCGTACTCGCGCATGAAGTCGAGGTCGGCGGAGGTCTGCGGCCGCTCCTGCACGAGCCGCAGCAGCGTCGCCCCGTCGCCCGCCGCCGCGGCCGCCTTGACCTCCTCGGCGTAGGCCTCCGCGACGCCGACGTCGTCACGCAGCGGGTCGAGCACGCGCTCGGTCAGCTCCGGCCGGTCCTCCTCGGGCGGGTCCAGCGCGGTGATCTGGTCGACGGTCGTGCGCACGATCTCGACGGCGCGGTCGGCGGCCGCAGGGACCTCGGCGACGGAGCCCGGCGTGCCCAGCTCCTGCACCTGCTGGTTGCTCTGCACGCAGACCTCCTCGGCCTGCTCGACATAGGCCTCCCGCCGCTCCTCGAGCGTCGGCTCGCCGTCGCCCCCGGCGCAGGCGGGCAGGACGAGCAGGAGCGGCAGGGTCAGCAGCAGGGAGCGCATGCCGCCATTGTTCACCGCCGGCGGCCGAGCACCCAGCAGGCGACCGCGGCGGCCGCCGCCACGTTGAGCGAGTCGACGCCCGCGGCCATCGGGATCCGCACCCGCTCGTCGCTCGCGACCATGGCCTGCTCGGTCAGCCCCGGCCCCTCGGCGCCGAGCACCAGCGCTACCCGGTCGTCGTCGCCGAGCCGCAGGGCATCCAGCGGCGTCGCAGCCGGGTGCGGGGTCAGCGCGAGCACCCGGAAGCCGGCCTGCCGCAGGTCGTCGAGGGAGTCTGGCCACCGGTCCAGGTAGGCGTAGGGGACGGCGAAGACCTGACCCATCGACACGCGCACCGAGCGCCGGTACAGCGGGTCGCAGGACCGCGGCCCGAGCAGCACGGCGTCCATCCCGAGCGCCGCCACGCTGCGGAACACCGCGCCGAGGTTGGTGTGGTTGGCGACCTCCTCCATGACCACGACGCGCCGCGCGTCGGCCAGCACCTCGGCCGCGGCCGGCACCGGCAGGCGGCCGAAGGAGGCGAGCACGCCGCGGTGCACGTGGAAGCCGGTGGTCGCCTGCAGCACCTCGTAGGAGGCGACGAGCACCGGGCAGCCGAGGTCGAGCAGGGCCGGGTCGAGCTCGGCGAGGCGCTGCGGCGACACCAGCAGCGAGCGGGCCGGGAAGCCGGCGGCGGCCGCGCGCCGCACGACCTTCTCCCCCTCGGCGATGAAGAACCCCGCCTCGAGGTCGTGCCGCATCCGCCGCACGGCGTCGGTCAGCCCGACGTAGTCGGCGACGCGGGGATCGGCGGGATCGGTGACCTGCCCGGCGCTGCTCATCGGCCGCTAGCATGACGGGCCGGAACAGCGCTCGCACCGCTGCCCACCACGCCCCCCGGGAGAAGGACAGCCATGGCCGACCTCGGCAACACCTCGCAGGCCCATACCGCGCACAAGCACAAGATGACCTCCTGGATCACGGTGCTGGTGCTCATCCTGTCGACCGTGGTCCTCGCCTTCGCGTTCGTCTGGCAGAACATCCCGCTCGCCGTCGTCGGCGTCGTCATCGGCATCGTCGGGATCGTCATGGCGCTCAAGGGCGGCCTGATGGAGGACGCGCACTAGCCCTGCTCAGCGGCGGGCGTTCGCCCACTTCCGGATCGTCTCGATCCGGTCCTGCACCTGCTGAGCCGTCGCGACGGCGGTCGGCGGGCCGCCACACTCCTTGCGCAGCTGCGCGTGGACAGCGCCGTGGGGCGTGCCGGTGCGGTGGTGCCAGGCACCGACCAGGCCGTTGAGCTCCTTGCGCAGGCCCTGCAGCACCTCGAACGCCGACTTCTCCCGCACCGCGGGCGGTGGCGGCGCCTGCTTCACCTGCTCGGACTGCCGCCTGGCGAGCAGCGCCCGCACCTGCTCGGGCTCGAGCAGCCCCGGCAGGCCCAGGTACTCCATCTCGTCGTCGCTGCCCACGCCGGCGCCGGTGCCGTACTCGCCGCCGTCGTAGATGACCCGGTCGAGCTGCGCGCTCGCCGACAGGGCGGTGAACGCCGGCTCCTCCTCGCCGGGCTCGTCCTGCTCCCGGTTCGCGGCCGCGACCAGCTCGTCGGCGAGGAACTGCTCCTTCTGCGGTCCGTCGAGGGCGTGGTCGCGCGACTTCTCGACCTCGGCGGCGAGCTGCATCAGCGTCGGCACCGACGGCAGGAACACCGACGCCGTCTCCCCCGGGCGGCGGGCCCGGACGAAGCGGCCGATGGCCTGCGCGAAGTACAGCGGCGTCTGCACCGAGGTGGCGTACACGCCGACGGCCAGCCGCGGGATGTCGACGCCCTCCGAGACCATCCGCACGGCGACCAGCCAGCGCTCGCCGGACTCGTCGAAGTCCGCGAGCCGCTTGGACGCCGTGGGGTCGTCGGAGAGGATGACCACCGGCGCCGAGCCGGTGATGCGCTGCAGCAGCACGGCGTAGGCCTTCGCGGCCTTGTGGTCGGAGGCGATGACCATCCCGCCGGCGTCGGGCATGCCGCCGGCCCGCACCTGCGACAGCCGGCGGTCGGCGGCCTGCAGGACGGCGGGCATCCAGTCGCCGCCCGGGTCGAGAGCTGTGCGCCAGGCCGCCGCCGCCTGGTCGGCGGTGAGCGGCTCGCCGAGGGTGGCCGTGACCTCCTCCCCGGCGCGCGTGCGCCAGGTGGTGGTGCCGCTGTAGGCGAGGAACAGCACCGGCCGGACGACGCCGTCGCGCAGCGCCTCGGTGTAGCCGTAGGAGGAGTCGGACGCGCTGCGGGTGACGCCGTCGGCGCCCTTCTCGTAGCGCACGAACGGGATCGCGGCGGTGTCGCTGCGAAAGGGCGTCCCGGTCAGGCACAGCCGCCGGGCAGCCGGCTCGAACGCCTCACGGACGGCGTCGCCCCACGACAGCGCGTCGCCGGCGTGGTGCACCTCGTCGAGGATCACCAGCGTGCGGCGGCGGTTGGTGCGCGCACGGTGCAGCGCCGGAGACGCGGCGACCTGCGCGTAGGTGACGACGACGCCGCGGAAGTCGGCGCTGTGCGAGCCCATCGCGTTGCGGAACGTCGGGTCGAGCGGGATGCCGACCCGAGCCGCCGCGAGAGCCCACTGCGTCTTGAGGTGCTCGGTGGGCGCGACGACGGTGACGGCCTGCACCCGCCCCGACGTCAGCAGCTCGCTGGCGACGCGCAGGGCGAACGTCGTCTTTCCGGCGCCGGGGGTCGCGACGGCGGTGAAGTCCTGCGGGTCGGAGCGCAGGTAGGACACGAGCGCAGCCCGCTGCCACGCTCGCAGGGGGGCTGCGGGGGCTGCGGGGGTCTCGGATCGTGCGGCGTGCTCAGCGGTCACGGAGGCTCTCGGTGCGGGGGCGAGGAGGGCAGGCCACGGCCCGGCACACCCCCGACCGCGGCCGAGCGGGTGCCGGGAGGACGGTCCGCGGCGAGGTCCTCGACCATAGGCGAGCGCGGCGCCGGGCGGGTGGGAGGACACGCCGCGCCGGCCGGCGGGCAGGATGACGACCGTGAACGGGCCCGACGACCTCCGCCGCGCCGTCGCCGAGCACGGCTGGGTGCTGGTGACCGAGCCGGCCGGCCGCGGCCGCCCTGCGGTCGCGTCCACGGTCGGGCTGACCGAGAACGGCACCCCCGAGCTGGTGGTCCTCGGCCTGCCCGAGGACGTCGGCGGTGCCCTCCTGCACGAGGTCGTGGAGCGCCACCTCGCCGGCTTCGACGACGGTGACGGCGTGCCCCTGCCGGACCTGCTCGACGGCGCGCCACCGACCCTGCTTCCCGTCCACGGACCGGTCGCCGGCCTGCCGGCCTGCGAGCTGTACGGCGCCCGCGTGCGCCTGCGGCAGCTGGTCTGGCCGGACGACGAGGGCCGGCTGCCCTGGCACCCCGGCTTCGCCCATCCGGACCTGCAGCCGCTGCTCGCGGAGCCGCCGCCGGCCCCGGTGACCGTCGCCGAGGCAGGTCAGGAGTGGCCGCTGCCGGACGATCCGCACACCGCGGTGCTGACCAGCGCCCGGGTCGCCCGCGGCGACGCGCCGGTGCTGCTCGTGGAGTGCCTCGACGACGGCGAGCTCCGCTTCCTCGACGGCGTCTCGGACTTCGAGCCGTCCCGCGCCGTCCTCGAGTGCCTGCACGACGCGCTGGAGCGCGACCGCACGCTCGTCGACGCCGTGCGCGTCCTCCAGCCCGGGCAGGTCGCCGAGCGGGACGAGCTGGGCGCGCCCTGGCAGGTCGAGGACTGGTGAGTCAGTCGGTCGGGTCGGCGACGAAGTCGATCAGCATCTCGACCGACCGCAGCAGCGGCACCTCGAGGTCGGCGTAGGAGTCGACGGCCGCGAGCACCCGCTTCCACCCCTCCCACGGCTCGCCCCAGCCGAGCGCCGCGCACACGCCCTCCTTCCACGGCCGGCCCCGCGGCACGACCGGCCAGGCCGCGATGCCCACCGACGCCGGCTTCACCGCCTGCCACACGTCGACGAAGGGGTGGCCGGTGACGAGCACGTGCGGGTCGCGCACCTGGGCGACGGTGCGGCTCTCCTTGCTGCCCTCGACCAGGTGGTCGACGAGCACCCCGAGCCGCCGCCCGCGCCCCGGCCGGAAGGAGCGCACCAGCGCCGGCAGGTCGTCGACGCCGTCCAGCGGCTCGACGACGACGCCTTCGATGCGCAGGTCGTCGCCCCACACCCGCTCGACCAGCTCGGCGTCGTGCTTGCCCTCGACCCAGATCCGGCTGCCCCGCGCGACCCGGGCCCGCACCCCGGCCAGCGCCACCGAGCCGGAGGCCGTCCGTGTTGGCCCGGACGGCCCGGCGGTCACCGGCCGGACGAGCGTGACCGGCGCGCCGTCGACCAGGAACCCGGCCTGGGTGAGCGGGAAGACGCGCACCTTCCCGTGCCGGTCCTCGAGGCTCACCCGCTCCTTGTCGCACTCGACGACGGCTCCGCAGAAGCCGGTGGCGACCTCCTCGACCACGAGGCCGCGCTCCGCGGGCCGGTCGGGCACCACCCGCTTCGGCCGACGCGGGTCGGCGAGGACGTCGTCGCTGTAGTGCCGGCTGCGCATGGACGGCGACGGTAGGCGGGCCTGAGCGGGAGCGGGGGGCGCCTCGCCGACGGGGCAGCCGGCAGCCCACCAGAGGCGCTCCCGGCGGAACAGGCCGCCGGCGACGGAGTTGCTGCAAGACAACGGCTTTGAGGGTTTACAGAGGCGCTGCCGGGGAGTACTGTATCGAACAGGTGTTCGAGCGTGGAGGTGGCGGGGTGGGGGCAGCGACGTCGTTGTTCCTGCCGCTGGAGGACCTGGTGGAGGCCGACGGCCTGGCCGGTCAGGCGCAGGCCGCCGATGATGTTGACGTCCTGCCGGGCTTCCGGAACTACCCGGATCCGTTCGCCGGGCCGGCGGTCGATCCGTTGCTGCTGGAAGACGGCGGCTCGGAGCTGGCGGCGGCCTGGCAGCAGGTGTTCGAGCACGACCGGCAGGCCACCGTGCTGCACGTGCAGCGCTGCCGGGCGGTCGCCCGCGGCTACGTGCTGGCCCGGCAGGCCGGGTGCGACCGGCACGACGCGGTCGCTGAGCTGATGGGCACGCTGTCGGTCAGCCGCCCGGCGGCCGAGGCGGTGCTGGACGACGCGCTGCTGCTGGTCGCGCACCCGACCAGCGCCGTCGCGGCCGGCGCCGGCCGGTTCGGGCTGCCGCACCTGAAGGCCCTGCTGCGGGTGCTGGACGGACTGAACCCGGACGTCGCCGACGCCGTCGAGCGGCAGATGCTGCCCAGGATGCCGGGGCGGCCGCCGGCCTCGATCACCGAGATGGCTCGCCGGATCGCGTTGCGGCTGGACCCGGCCGGCGCCGCCGAGCGCCGCCGCGAGGCCGCGCGCACGCGCCGGATGAACCTGCGCGACGCCGGGGACGGGATGGTCGAGCTGACCTTGCTGATGCGGGCCGAGCAGGGCCTGGCGATCCTGCACCGGGCGGAGAGGGAGACCCTGGCCGACGACGGCTCCGGCCGCACCCGCGACCAGCGCCGGCTGGACTGGACCGTCGACACCCTGCTGGCCGACCCTGGCCCGGCCGGGCAGAACGGCGACAGCGACCGGGCGTGCGCACAGGATGCGGACGACGGTCCGGTCCCCGCCCCTGCGCCCCGGTCGCCGGCGGCCGGGTCAGCCGACCCGGCCCCGGGCAGCGCGCTTGTGCTGGACGGCCGCCGGCGGCGGCCGGCGCAGATCGTCGTGCACATGCCGGTCAGCACCGCCCTCGGTCTGGACGACGAGCCGTGCGACCTGGCCGAGATCGGCCCGGTCGACGCCGCCCTGGGCCGCCAGCTGCTGGCGACCGCCGAGCTGCGCAAGGCCTGCGTCGACGCGGTCACCGGACAGGTCCTGCACGTCGAAGACACCGTCGTGCGCCCGGTCGCCGACCGCGGCCGCATCCGGCAGCTGCGCCGGCACGGCCTGACCGGTGAGCAGGCACTGGCCCAGGCCCAGGCCGAAGCGGTCCGCGCCGCCCTGCTCGACATGGTCCACACCCCCTCGGTCGCGCCGGTCCAGGCCGAACCGCAGTACCGACCCTCGGCCGGGCTGTCCCGGCTGGTCAAGACCCGCCAGCCCCGCTGCGACTTCCTGACCTGCCGCTGCCCGTCCCGCACCTGCGACGACGAGCACACCCGCCCCTGGCCGCACGGGCCGACCCGCGCCGACAACCTCGCGCCCCGCAGCCGCTGGTGCCACCAACGCAAGCAGAACGGCTGGAC
>DATLGD010000068.1:0-7953 GCA_035540755.1 Mycobacteriales bacterium
GCTGCTGCGCGGCCGGCCCAGCCGCGCCCGCAGCAGCAGCCGGCGCAGCCCCCGCGCCGCACCGTGGTGTTCGAGGACGAGCTCGACGTCCCCGACTTCCTCAAGTAGGTGGCGGGCGTCGAGCTCGTCCTCGAACACCACGGTGCGGCGCGGGGGCTGCGCCGGCTGCTGCTGCGGGCGCGGCTGGGCCGGCGGCGGCTGCGGAGCCCGCTGCTGCTGCGCGGCCGGCTGCGGCGGCCGCTGTGCCTGCGGCTGCTGCTGCGCCGCGGTGAGGTCGACCGTGGCCGGTGCCACCCGGCGGCTCTCGATCCGGCGCACCGGCGTGGGCGCGCCGGCGTCGAAGCCGGCGGCGATGACGGTGACCCGCACCTCGTCACCGAGCGCGTCGTCGATGACCGCACCGAAGATGATGTTGGCGTCGGGGTGGGCGGCGTCGGCGACCAGCTGGGCCGCCTCGTTGATCTCGAACAGGCCGAGGTCGCTGCCGCCGGAGATGTTGAGCAGCACCCCGTGCGCGCCGTCCATGCTGGCCTCGAGCAGCGGGCTGGCGATGGCCATCTCCGCGGCCACCGCGGCGCGGTCGTCGCCGCGGGCGTGGCCGATGCCCATGAGTGCGCTGCCGGCGTTGGTCATGACGCTCTTGACGTCGGCGAAGTCGAGGTTGATCAGGCCCGGGGTCGTGATGAGGTCGGTGATGCCCTGGACACCGGACAGCAGGACCTGGTCGGCGCTCTTGAAGGCGTCCATGACGCTGACGTTGCGGTCGCTGATCGACAGCAGCCGGTCGTTCGGGATGACGATGAGGGTGTCGACCTCGGCCCGCAGGGCGTCGATGCCCTCCTCGGCCTGGTGGGCGCGCCGGCGGCCCTCGAAGGAGAACGGCCGGGTGACGACGCCGATGGTGAGCGCGCCGAGCCCGCGCGCCACGCTCGCGACGACAGGCGCACCGCCGGTGCCGGTGCCGCCGCCCTCGCCGGCGGTGACGAAGACCATGTCGGCGCCCTTGAGCACCTCCTCGATCTCGTCGCGGTGGTCCTCGGCGGCCTGCCGGCCGACATCGGGCGCCGCGCCGGCGCCGAGACCCCGGGTGAGCTCGCGGCCGATGTCGAGCTTGACGTCGGCGTCGCTCATGAGCAGCGCCTGCGCGTCGGTGTTGATCGCGATGAACTCGACGCCCTTGAGGCCTGCCTCGATCATGCGGTTGACGGCGTTGACACCACCACCGCCGATGCCGACGACCTTGATGACGGCCAGGTAGTTCTGCGGGTTGGCCACGGGGCTGGATCCCTCTCGTCGGGTGGGTTGCGGGGCGGAGCGGCGACGGGCTCCGGGGGCTGCCGGGGACCGGTGCGGGTCGAGGGTGCCGAACCCTCTACCTCGACTGAACGGTTAGAGTTATGTCAACCTGCTGACAGCGCGGGACGCTACGGGCGCCGGGATCGGCAGGTCAACCGACTGCCCCGGCGTGTCGCGAACGCAACCCGTTTCGAGCCCGAGCCCGAACGCGAGGGTCAGGCGGACGGCGGGCGCGGGACCTCGGTCGAGCGCTTGTCGAGGTACATCGCCTCGTCGGCGCGGCGCAGCAGCGTGCGGGGGTCGTCCTCTCCCCCGCCGCTCCAGGCGGTGCCGACGCTGACGCCGACCGAGACCGGACCGGAGCCGCGGACCTCGACCGGCGCCGTCACCGCCGCCCGGAGCCGCCGCTCGACCGGCGCCAGGTCGCCGACCTCCGCCGCCTCGACGAGGACGACGAACTCGTCGCCGCCGAGGCGGGCGACGGTGTCGGAGGGGCGGACCGCGGCGGCGAGCCGCCCCGCCACACCACGCAGCACGGCGTCGCCGGCGTCGTGGCCGTACCGGTCGTTGACGGCCTTGAAGCCGTCCAGGTCCAGGAAGAGCACTCCGGTGCCACCGCCGGTGCGGGCGTCCCTCGACAGCGCCGCCCGCAGCCGCTCCTCCAGCAGCCCGCGGTTGGCCAGCCCGGTGAGCGGGTCGCGCACGGCGCGCTCGGACAGCACCGCAGCGAGGTCGCGAAGGTCCTGCTCCGCCCGCCGCCGCTCGGTGATGTCCTGGGCACTCACCGCGAACCACGCCGGCCGGCCCTCGTCGTCCGGGACGACGGTGACGCCGTGCAGCACCCACCGCACCCGACCGTCGGCGTGCAGGTACCGCTGCTCGGTCTGCAGGGGGTCCGACGCCCCGTCGAGCAGCTCCTCCGGAGCGTCGTCGACGGATCGGTCGTCCGGGTGGAGCACCGCGGTGAACGACACCCCGACGAGGTCCTCGGGAGGGTGGCCGACCAGCTGGGCGTACGTCTCGTTCACCCGCACGTACCGACCGGACAGGTCGGCGAGCGCCAGGCCGATCCGGGCCTGCTCGAAGAAGGTCGCGAACACGTCCGGGCTCGCCGTCAGCTGCTCCATGGTCGCGCGGGCCGCGCGGGCGCGGTCCTCGCTCGGTGTGGGAGCAGGCTCCGCCGGCACGCCGGACGGCGAGGCGGGATCGAGCGGCGGGGACAGCGTGGCCTCCTCGGGCCGGCGCAGGTCAGGACGGTGGAGGTCCTTCCCGGGCGGGCGGCGCCGACCCGTCCGAGGTGGTGACGTGCGGGGCACCTGCGTGGTTCCAGAGCAGGACCGGTCTCACCGGCGCACCACGATGCCGGGCGCGCTGACGTCGAAGACCGTGCCCTCCATGCCGAGCAGCGCCTGCAGCGCGGCGGACTTGGCAGCGGCCTCGCCGGGCCCGCCCCAGACCACGGTGCGGCCGTCGGTGAGCTCGATCTGCACGTCCGCCGCGCTGCCGGCGCGGATCACGGCGGCCTGCTCGCGCACCTCGGCCGGGACCTCGCCCAGCACGGTGAGCGCTGCGCGCGTGGCGGGGTCGTCCGGCCCCGGCGCGGCGACCTCCAGCCGCGGCACCCCCGCCGGCAGGGCCGGCTCCCTGGCGAAGCCGACCCCGGCGGCGTCGACCAGGAGCGCGCCGTCCCCGCCGACGATCCCCACCTCAGGCGTGCGCTCGGTGACCTGCAGCCGCAGCGTCGACGGCCACACCCGGCGCACCCGCACGTCCTGCGCCGGGGGCAGGACGGCCCGCACCCGGTCGGCGACGTCGGCGACGTCGATCCGGGCGAGCGGCGTCCCGTCCTCGACGGCGGCCGCCGCGACGACGTCGGCGGGGGCCAGTCGGTCGGTGCCGGCGACCTCCACCTGCGAGACGGCGAGCACCGGGGAGAGCAGGACCAGCCAGGCGAGGGCGGCCACCGGCACGAGCACCGCGAGGGCTGCCAGCACGCGGCGCAGGCGGGCGCGGCGGCGCGCGGACCGCTCCTGGCTGCGGCGGGCCGCCAGCCGCGGCGCCGCGGCCACGACACCGGGACGCCCGCCCGGCGTCGGCGGAGCCGGCCGGCGCGGCCGCGACGGCGCGGTCACGAGCGCCCCTCCGCTCCGGAGCCGGCCCGCTCCGGCCCGGCGTCGCCGCCGAGCAGGCGCAGGACCTCGGGACCGACGAGGGTCACGTCACCAGCACCCAGGGTCAGCACCAGGTCACCCGGCCGCGCTCGCCCGGCCAGTGCGCCGGGCACCGCCGACCAGGACGGCTCGAAGGCGACCCGCTCGGCCGGCAGCGGGACCGCCGCGGCGACGGTGGCACCGGTGGCGCCGGGCACCGGCTCCTCCCCCGCGGCGTAGACCTCCATGACCACCACCTCGTCGGCCAGCGCCAGCGCCTCGCCGAAGGCGCGCGCGAAGGCGAGGGTGCGGCTGTAGCGGTGCGGCTGGAAGGCCACGACGAGCCGGCCGCTGCCGGCGACCTCCCGCGCCGCGTGCAGCTGCGCCACCAGCTCGGTCGGGTGGTGGGCGTAGTCGTCGTAGACCCGCACGCCGCCGACCGAGCCCTTGAGCTCCATCCGGCGCCGCACGCCGGTGAAGCCGGCCAGGCCGTCGACCAGCCGGTCCTCGGGCAGCCCGAGACCGAGCCCGGCGAGCAGGGCCGCGCCGGAGTTGAGAGCGAGGTGCCGGCCCGGCACGGACAGGGCCACCGGGGTCAGCCGGCGGCCGTTGAGCACCGGCTCGTAGCGGCTGGTGGACCCGCTGACGGTGAGCGAGTGCAGCCGCAGGTCGGCGTCGTCCCCCGTGCCGTAGGTGCGCACGTCGACGCCGCGGCTGCGAGCGGTGGCGGCCAGCCGCCGGGACCCGGGGTCGTCGGCGCAGGCGACCAGGAAGCCGTCGTCGTCGATGGTGTCGACGAAGTCCTCGAAGGCCCGGAACACGGCGGCCTCGTCGCCGTAGTGGTCGAGGTGGTCAGCCTCGGCGTTGGTGATGACCGCCGCGTGCGGGTGGTAGGCGAGGAAGGAGCCGTCGCTCTCGTCGGCCTCCACCACGAACAGGTCACCGGTGCCGTGGTGGGCGTTGCTGCCGGCCTCGTTGAGGTCGCCGCCGATGGCGAACGACGGGTCGACGCCGCAGCGCTGCGCGGCGACGGTGAGCATGGAGGTGGTCGTGGTCTTGCCGTGCGTGCCGGCGACGGCCACCCCGCGCCGCCCGACCATGAGCGCGGCCAGCGCCTCGGCGCGCGGCACGACGGCCAGGCCGCGACGGCGCGCTGCGGCGACCTCGGGGTTGTCCTCGCGGATGGCCGTGGACACCACGACGGTACGGGCGCCCTCGACGTGCGCCCCGTCGTGGCCGACGAACACCCTCGCTCCCAGGGCGCGCAGCGCCGCGACGGTGCGCGAGTCCTTGGCGTCGCTGCCGCTGACCGCCGCGCCACGGGCCAGCAGCACCCGGGCGATGCCGCTCATGCCGGCACCGCCGATGCCGACGAGGTGGACGGACGACAGATCCGGCAGGGCGCTGCGCGGGTCGGGGCTCACGACGCCTCGGCCTCCCCCGCTGCGGCGCGCAGCACCATCTCGGCCAGTGCCCGGTCGGCGTCGCGCGAGCCGTGCCGGGCAGCCGCGGCGCTCATCCGCTCCAGCTTGGCGGGGTCGCGCAGCAGCGGCAGCACCTGGCTGCGCACGCGGGCGGCGTCGAAGTCGGCGTCGGCGATCAGCAGGCCGCCGCCGGCGTCGACGACGGGCCGCGCGTTGAGCGCCTGCTCGCCGTTGCCGATCGGCAGCGGCACGTAGACCGCGGGCAGGCCGACGGCCGACAGCTCCGCGCAGGTCATCGCACCGGCCCGGCACACGGCGAGGTCCGCGGCGGCGTAGGCGAGGTCCATGCGGTCGACGTAGGGCAGCACGTGGTGGGTGGCCGGGGCGGCGCCCTGGCCTGCGCCGAGCTCGCGCCGGACGAGGTCGGCCTGCTTGGGGCCGGCGACGTGCAGGACGTGCACGCCGGCAGCCGCGAGGTCGCGGGCGGCGCCGGTGAGCGCCCGGTTCAGGCGCTGGGCGCCCTGCGAGCCGCCGGTGACGAGCAGGACCCGGCCCTCGGCCGGAAGACCGAACGCCTCGCGCGCCTCGGCGCGCGCCGCGGCCCGGTCCAGGGTCGCGATCTGCGGGCGCAGCGGGATGCCGAGGACGCTCGCGCCCGACAGGCCGCTGCCCTCGACCGCCGCGGCGACGTGCGGGGTCAGCCGGGCGCCGATGCGGTTCGCCAGGCCGGCCCGGGCGTTGGCCTCGTGCACGACGACCGGTGTGCCGCGCCGGCGTGCGGCCAGGTAGGCCGGCAGGGCGACGTAGCCGCCGAAGCCGACCACGACGTCGGCCTCGACCCGGTCCAGGTGCGCGCGGGTGCGCTTCACCGCGCGGGCCAACCGGGTCGGCACCCGCAGCAGGTCCAGGGTGGGCCGGCGCGGCAGCGGGACGCGCGGGACCTCGGCCAGCTCGTATCCGCGAGCCGGGACCAGCCGGGCCTCGAGCCCGGTGGCGGTGCCGAGGGCGGTGACGACGGCGTCCGGGCGCAGCCGGCGGACGGCGTCGGCGAGGGCGAGCGCGGGCTCGACGTGGCCGGCGGTGCCGCCGCCGGCCACGACGACGCTGATCGGGCGGGTCACCGGCGACCGGCCGGCCGTCGGCCGCGGGCGGGAGCCGAGGCGGCGCGGGGGCGCGGGGCGACGGCCGGCACGCGGCTGCCGGTGCGGCCGGGCGTGCGCGGCGCGACCTGCGGGGCACCGCGGCTGCGGACCCGGCGGAGCAGCCCGGGCCGGGCCCGCAGCGCCGCCTCGGCGCCGGGCTCGGCCCGGGCGAACGACAGCAGCATGCCGACCGCGACGAGGGTGGGGAGCATCGCCGACCCGCCGAAGGACATCAGCGGCAGGGGGATGCCGGTGATCGGCAGCAGCCCCACCACCCCGCCGATGTTGATCACCGACTGGGCCGCCAGCCAGCAGGTGACAGCGCTGGCCGCCAGGCGCACGAACGGGTCGCGGGTGCGCTTGGCGATGCGCACGCCGGCGTAGGTCATGGTGGCGATGAGCACGAGCACCGACAGCGAGCCGATCAGGCCGAGCTCCTCGGCGATGATCGCGAAGATGAAGTCGGTGTGGGCGTTGGGCAGCCCGCCGGACCACTTGGACTGGCTGCCGCCGAGCCCGACGCCGAGCAGTCCGCCGGAGCTGATGGCGTAGAGGCCCTGCACGGCCTGGTAGCCGCTGCCCTGGGCGTTCGCGAACGGGTCGAGGAAGGCGGTGACGCGCGCCATGCGGTAGGGCTCGGCGACGGCGAGGAAGACCGAGGCGGTGACGAGCACGCCCATGAAACCGGCGAAGTAGCGCAGCGGCGTGCCCGCCACCCACAGCAGGGCGGCGAGGACCGCGAGCAGCGCCATCGTCGTGCCCATGTCGGGCTCGAGCATGATCAGGCCGGCCAGCAGGAAGGCCACCGGGACCAGCGGCACGAGCAGGTGCCGCCAGTCGCCCAGCAGCCGGTGCTTGCGGGCCAGCAGGTCGGCGCCCCACAGCGCCAGCGCCAGCTTGGCCAGCTCGCTCGGCTGCAGGTTGAGCCCGCCGGGCAGCGGGATCCAGCGGGTGGCTCCGTCGACGTTGCGGCCCACGCCCGGCAGCAGCACCAGCACGAGCAGCAGGACGACGCCGATCAGCGCCGGACAGGCGATCCAGCGCCAGAACCGCACCGGCATCCGCGAGGCGACGATCGCCATCGGCAGGCCGATGGCGATGTAGGTGGCCTGGTTGATGGCGATGGCCGACGACGAGCCGTAGGTGGCGTACGAGCGGACGTTGCTGGCCGAGAAGACCATGACCAGCCCAAGGAACAGCAGCAGGCCGGCCGAGGCCAGCAGCAGGTAGTAGGAGGCCAGCGGCCGCTGCAGGGGCGGCAGCTTCGGGGAGCCGGTCTCGGTGGGGACGGCGCTCACCCGGCGTCCTCGAGCGCACCCGCGGCGGCGGCGAACAGGTCCCCGCGCTCGGCGTAGTCGCGGAAGCAGTCCATGGAGGCGGCCGCGGGCGCGAGGAGCACGGTGTCCCCCGGCTGCGCGAGGGCACGGGCGTGCGCGACGGCGTCGGGCATGGCACCAGTGTCGAGGCGTTCCACCTCCGCGACGGGGACATCCGGCGCGTGTCGCGCGAGCGCCTCGCGGAACGGACCGCGATCGGTGCCGAGCAGCACGACGGCGCGCAGCCGCGGGGCCGCGGTGCGCACCAGCACGTCGACGTCGGCGCCCTTCAGCAGGCCGCCGGCCAGCCAGACGACCCGCTCGTAGGCGGCGAGGCTGGCCGCGGCCGCGTGCGGGTTGGTGGCCTTGCTGTCGTCGACCCAGGCGACGCCGTCGACCGTCGTCACCAGGGCGTTGCGGTGCGCATCGGGCCGGAAGGCGCGCAGCCCGTCGCGGACGGCGTCGGCCGGGACGCCGTGGGCCCGGGCCAGCGCCGCCGCGGCGAGTGCGTTCGCCACGTTGTGGTCGCCGGGCACGGTCAGGTCGCCCACCTCGGCCAGCGCCGTGGCCTCGCCCCGCACCTCGGCGAAGGCGCGGTCGACGAGGAGGTCCTCCGCCACGCCGC
>DATLGD010000069.1:0-2685 GCA_035540755.1 Mycobacteriales bacterium
GTGTCAAGGGACACGAGGACCTGCCCACGGGCGGTCGTGAAACCTGCCCGCTGACGGTCATCAGATCTGCCCGGTGGTGGCCATGGGATCTGCCCGGGCTGGCCACCACGGTCGGGCTCAGGTCAGCGGCCTCACCCCCTGGCCTGCGAGCGCCTGGGACAGGCGGACGCTGTCGCCGCTGGTCTGGCAGACGTGGGCGTGGTGCAGTAGTCGGTCGACGGTCGCGGTGGCGAGCGTCTTGGGCATGAGCTCGTCGAACGCGGCGGGGTGCAGGTTGCTCGAGACGGCGACTGAGCGCTTTTCGTAGGCGGCGTCGACGAGCCGGTAGAGGCCCTCGGCGGCGTCGGTGGCGACCGGCAGCAGGCCGATGTCGTCGACGACGACGAGGTCGGCGCGCAGCACCCGGCTGATGGCTTTGGTGACGGTGTCGTCGGCGCGGTGCCGGCGGACCAGCACGCCGAGGTCTTCAAGGGTGAACCAGGCGACGCGCAGCCCGCGTTCGACGGCGGCTTGGCCGAGGGCTTCGAGCAGGAACGTCTTGCCGGTGCCGGACGGGCCGCAGACCACCAGGTTCTCCCGCCGGCCGATCCACTCCAGGGTGCGTAGCGCCTGCTGGGTCGGGGCCGGGATGCTGCTGGCCTGCTCGGACCAGACCTCGAAGGTCTTGCCGGTCGGGAAGCTGGCCGCGGCGCGCCGGGTGGCCAGGGCGGAGCGGTCCCGGCCGGCGACCTCCTCACCGAGCAGCGCACGGAGCACCTCGACCGGCTCCCACCGTTGGGCTTTGGCGGTGGCCAGGACCTCGGGTGCCAGGCGGCGGGTGTGCGGCATCCGCAGCCGGCGCAGCAGCGCCTCCAGGTCGGCCGGCAGCGGCGGCGCGGCCGGGACACCGGCGGCCGGCGCGACCGGCCCCGACACTGCCGCTGGCGTCTTGGTGCGGGCGCTCATCGACCGGTCTCCTCAGCCTCGACCGGCGCCGAGGCCGGGGCGCTGGTTGGAGCAGCGCCGAGCGCGGCCCAGCCGCTGGTGCCCTGGGTCAGGCTGCGCTGCTCACCGGCGGTGTGCACCGGCCCGGGTCGGGTCTGAGCGTGGTGGGCCAGGATCGAGGCCAGGTCGCGTTCGCCGAACCGGCCGTTGAGCGCGGCGTGCCCGAGCGCCCAGTCGACGTGCTGCGGGTCGCCGAGCTTGGCCAGGCTGACCGCCTCGGCCATCTTGATCCGCATCCGACTGGTGCCGGCCGCGGCGGCCTCGGTCAACCACAGCCGTGCGCCGTCCCCAAGTGCCAGGAACGCCTGCTCCGCAGCGCTTTTCGCTTTCGGCTGCCGGTCCAGCGCGCCGGCCGGCGCGGGTGGGAAGTGCGCGTCGTCGAGCCGGGGGCTGCCCGGCGTCGCGCGCCAATGCCGGGCGACCTCGACCGGCCCGTCCGGCCCGACGTGGACCAGCACGACCTGCTCGGCCGCGCCGGTGCCGTGCACCCTTACCCAGACAGCCTGCCCGAGCAGGGTGTGCGGCACCGAGTACTGCCCGCCCTCGAAGGTGACCATCGGCGTGGTGGCCGGGACCTGCCGGCTCACGCCGAGCGCGACGGTGTGCGGGAGGTCCGGCAACGGGTGCAGCCGGGCGCGCTCCTCGGCCAGCATGTCCACCGGCGCCCGGCGGGTCAGCCGGTGCGCCCTGGCGTTGACCTGCTCGCAGAACGCCGCGCACGCCTGCTCGAGCTCGGCGAACGAAGCGTAAGCCTCCCGCAGGTTCGTCGCGGTCGGGACCAGGTCGGCCTTGGCGAGCTTGACGGTGTTCTCGCTGCCGCCCTTGGAGGCCGGATCGGCTGGCTCGCAGGTGTGCACGCTCAGCCCGTAGTGCCGGGCGAACGCGACCGTCTGCGGGTTGCGCACGGCGATCCCGGCGACGTGCTCGACGGTGACGGTCTTCTCGTTGTCGGTCAGCACGTAGGTCGGGACCCCACCCAGGCGGCGCAGCGTCACGTCCAACGCGGCGAACACGCTCGGCAGCGTCTTGTCCCGGATCGGCAGCACCACCCGGAACCGCGACCAGGCCAGCCAGGCGCAGAACAGCACCGTCTTGACTCCGTCGACGACCGGGCCGTCGCCGAAGTCGTACTGCAACCACATGCCCGGCTCGGTCACCCACGGCCGGTGCACCCGCACCCGCCCGGCCTTGAACGCCACCTTCGACGTGCGGACCGCCCGGCGGGTGGTGCGCTCCGAGCCGCGGTAGCCCAGCGCGAGGAGCTTGCGGTGCGCCACGTCGGCCCGGATCTTGCCGGCCGAGCGCTCCACCCACTCCTCGACCTTGGGCAAAAACGCGTCGATCAGCTGCGGCCGCGCAGCCGGCCGGTCGGACAGGCCACCGCCCTCCCGCTGGGCGACGTAACGGGCGACGGTGTGGTGCGAGCAGCCGACCAGTTCGGCCGCGGCGCGCGACGAGCCGGTCAGGTCGAACGCTTCGAGAATCTCCATGATCTCCCCTGCAGACTTCACGGTGTCCCTCCTCGGGAGCGCGGGCGCGGTAGCACCGCCAGCGCACCCGAGGAGGGGCCTCAACCGCCGGAAGCGGCGAGGCAGACGACGTCGTGTCGGGCAGATCCCATGACCACCGATGGGCACTTCTCGTGGCCATCAGCGGGCAGTTACGTGGCCGTCTCCGGGCAGGTTCTCGTGGCCGCCGTCA
>DATLGD010000070.1:0-18608 GCA_035540755.1 Mycobacteriales bacterium
GCCCCGGAGCGCTCATGTCCACGCCGACCCGCCGCCCCTCCGCGCTGCGAGCCCTGCTCGCCGTCGCCTCGCTGTCGCTGGTGGCCGCCGGCACCGGCGCCGTCGCCGCGCAGCGCTCCCCGGCGCCCGACGACTCCACCCCGGCGCGCACAGTCCCCTTCGCGCTCGTGGAGGGGCGCGACGTCGACGACCGCCGGTCCACGCCGGAGGACCGGTACGCCATGGCCGGCGGCTGCTACACCGTCGAGGCGCCGGGGCAGGGGTTCGTGGCCCGCGACGGCGGCGGGCTGGTCCTCGTGCCCGACGCCGCGGCCGCGCTCCCCCTGCACTTCCAGGCCACCCGGCTCGGGGAGTACCTGCTGGCCACGAACGAGGGCCCGGACACCCGCTACGAGGGTGCGTGGTGGGACGTCCGCGGCTACCTCTCGGGCGGCTCGGCCCTGCCCGCCCCTCTGCCGGGTGCGCTCCCGTCGAGCGACGTCGTCGTGGCCGACGGCCCGAGCGTGGAGGCCGAGTGGCGGGTGGAGGTGGCCGAGGCCGGTCCGAAGGGCCGGGGCCCGGCGCGTTCGTTCTCCTTCGCCCTGCCGGCTCGCGATGCCGTGCTCACCGTGCAGGACGGCACCCTCGCGCTCGCCCCGGCGGCCGGCGCCGAGGCGACGCCGCTGGCCCTGCGGCACGTGCCCGACGACGACCCGGCCGACGACCCGAACGGCGCCGCGTGCGCCACCTGGCCGGAGGTCGACACCGGGGCCAGCGGAGCGCCGCAGCCGGTCGCCGAGAGCGCCGCGAGCGAGGCGCGCGGCTTCTTCGAGGCGCACGTTCACGGGATGGCCTTCGAGTTCCTCGGCGGCGAGCTGCGCTGCGGCCGGCCGTGGCACGAGTACGGCGTGGAGTTCGCCCTCGGCGGCTGCGACCAGGAGGGCAAGCCGCTCAACCGCTTCCTCGAGGTGCCGCTCGGTGGCATGCCGGCGAGCGACCCCGTGGCCGAGTACGACCCGGTGGGCTGGCCGACGTTCTCCTACTGGCCGCAGCCCCGGACGCTCACCCACGAGCAGTTCTACTGGCGCTGGCTGGAGCGGGCGCACGCCGGCGGCCTGCGGCTGCTGACGAACCTGCTGGTCGACAACACCGCGCTCTGCCAGCTCTACCCGCAGAAGAAGAACAGCTGCAACGAGATGGACGGCGTGCGCCTGCAGGCGCAGCGGCTGTTCGAGCTGCAGGACTACGTCGACGCGCAGGCGGGCGGACCGGGCGAGGGCTGGTTCCGGATCGTGACGAGCCCCGCGCAGGCGCGCCAGGTGGTCAACGCCGGACGCCTGGCCGTCGTGCTCGGCATCGAGGTGTCGGAGCTGTTCGACTGCCGCGAGGTGCTCGACCAGCCGCAGTGCACGACCGAGCAGATCGACGAGCGCCTGCAGGAGGTGTTCGACATGGGCGTGCGCCAGATGGAGCTGGTGAACAAGTTCGACAACGCCCTGACCGGCGTCACCGGCGACGGCGGCACGACCGGCCCCGTCGTCAACACCGGCAACCGGTACGTCACCGGCCACTTCTGGGACATGCGCAGCTGTGAGCCGGACGGCCACACCCACCAGCACGGCGTCGACGGGGACGAGCACGACAAGACCCAGCCGGTGCCCACCGACGCCACGCCGGGCGACGGCGAGGGCGTCGACGCGCTGGCCGGCCGGGTGCTCGACCAGTTCGGCGGGATCACCCGCGGGTTCGTCGCGCCGGTCTACGGGCCGGGGCCGCACTGCAACGCGCGCGGGCTCACCGAGCTGGGGCGGCACCTCATCGCCCGCATGGTCGAGAAGGGCATGATCTTCGACCCCGACCACATGAGCGCCTCCGCCCAGCGCGAGGCGATGGACCTGATCGAGGGCCCGCTGTGGGCGGCGGAGCAGCAGCGCGCGGCGGAGCAGGGGCGGCCGGCCCGCCGCCCGGCGGTGATCTCCAGCCACAGCTGGGCCAACGACGTGATCTACCAGCGCATCTACCGGGCGGACGGCCTGGTCGCCCCGCGCACCGACGATGCCGCCTCGTTCGTACGTGCGTGGGCCGAGCACCGCGACTTCGCCGCCCGCAACGCCCCGGCCGGCCACACCTTCGGGCTGGGCTACGGCGCCGACACCAACGGGCTCGGCGGGCAGCCCGGCCCGCGCCGTGAGGCCGCGACGCGGGTCGACTACGCAGCCGGCTGGCAGGCGCCGATCGGCGGCGTCCGGCTGAGCCAGCACACCAGCGGGCTGCGCACCTTCGACGTCAACACCGAGGGCGTGTCGCACTACGGGCTGTTCGCCGACTGGTTCCACGAGCTGTCGCTCGCGGCCGACGAGCTCGCGCCCGAGCGCGGCGGCGGCGCAGCGATCCTCGACGACATGCTGGGCGGCGCCGAGGCCTACCTGCAGCTGTGGGAGCGGGCCGTCTACGGCGGCGGCGAGTGCGTCCGCGACGGCTCGACCCTGCAGCAGGAGGACCTGCACGCAGCGCTCGGCCTCGAGCTGGAGCGGTTCCTGGCCGCCGTCGGGCAGCCGGTCGACCGGGACGGCGCTGCCTACCGCTACTGCGTCGAGGACGACGACGGCGAGCTGCAGCACCTCGACGTCGCCTTCGACGCCGCCGGGACCGCCGTCGACGCCGCGCCCGCAGGCCCGACCACGACGAGCCCGACCGAGGACGCTGCGGCCGGCGTCGACGTGGACGACCACGACCACGCGGCGCACGACCATGCCGCGGTCGACGCGACCGGCTCCGGGGAGGTCCGTGCCGCGACGGACGCCGGCGACCGGTCGCTGTCCGCCGCGCTGACGTCGAGCCCCGCCGGCGTCGGCGTCAGCGCGCTGCTGCTGCTGGCCGTCGTCCTGCTGGGCGTGCAGGTCGCCGTCGACCGGCGCCGCACCCAGCAGCACGCCCGGCGGTAGGTCAGCCCGGCGGGCGCCGCATGCGCGGGTTCGAGCTCTCCAGGTAGGCCGGGACCCCGTCGGCGTCGCAGCGGTCGAGCACCGGCTGGGGTGGCGCCGCTCGAACACCGACTGCACCCGCAGGGCCCGGGCGACGCCGCCGCGAGGGCGCTGAAGACGGCGGTGAGCCGCTGCTCGCGGCCCGCCCCGCGCACCAGCCACGCCCACAGCGGGTCCTCGACGAACGCCGGCCCCAGCCAGCACGGCGCCCGCCGCCTCCGCGCCCCGCGCCCGGGTCAGCTCCACGACTCCCACGCTGCACTCCCCCGCACGGCCACGGCCCCGCCGGGCAGTCTGCCGGGCGGGGCCGCGCGGTCGTGCGGGGTGGTGCGGGCTCAGCCGATCGGGGCCGAGGTGTAGGTGCAGGAGCTCGACGCGCCCTCGCAGGTGCGCACGAACAGGGTGGTGCGGGTCGTCGGTGCGGCCACGGTGCCGGACCAGCTCTGACCGTCGAGCGTGGCCGGGACGTACTGCAGGGTCGCCGGGTTGGAGGTGGCGACTCCGCTCGCGAGGCTCACGTTCGGGCCGGCGTAGTACGGGTTCCAGCCGTTGATGACGTCGCTGGTGTTGGCGTTCGACACGCCCGCCTGGAAGGCGGCGGTGATGCTCATGCCGGCGGTCTGGACCTCGGTGATCACCGCTCCCGGCGCGATCGCCGGAGCGACCTCGAGGCCGAACGGCACGTCCATCGTCACCTGCTTGTTCGCGACGTCGAAGGCGCCGGTGAGGAAGGCGATGTGCGGGCAGCTGGCGACGGGCGTGCCCATGTAGCTGTCGGTGCAGTTGCCGCGCAGCTGGAAGAACCCGTTCTTGCTCAGCGCAGCAGCGTGCCCGGCCGCGTCGTCGAGCACGGTGGTCGAGCCCATGTTCGTGCGCTTGGCCTGCAGCTGGAACGTCTTGTCCCCGATGCCGAACGACCACGTGTAGCGGGTCCCCTCCGGCGGCACCTGAGCGGGCAGTGAGTCCAGCTGCCAGATGAACCGCAGACCCTTCCCGTCCTCGAGCGGGGCGATGAGCGCGTCGACGAGCTGGACGCCGGCGTGGCCGCCGACGGGGGCCACCGGCGGGTCGGTGTTGGTGCCGCCGACCGAGGCGGCCTGGACGACGCCGTCGAAGACCGCCGTACCGGCGGCGGTGACGGTGGTGCCGGCCCGGCTCACCGTCTCGACGGTGACGGCGGTGGGGGCGGCGAGGGCGGAGGTGGCGAGGGCCGCGGCGGTGGCGGTGACCACCAGGGCGACGAGCGGGCGGGTGCGCATGAGCGGCTCCGGGACGTGGTGAGGGCACCACCTGCGGCGGTGGCCGCGGGTTGCGGATCCCTTTCGCCGTGTGAGGCCGATCTCCTGCCCGGTACGTCCGACCGGGGTCGGTCCGGCTAGGCCAGCTGGGCGCCGGCCTGCGCCATCCGTGACAGCGCCCGGTCGCCGTCGCCGGGCTCGAGGTCCACCGGCCGCACCGCTGCGGTGAGCACCGTCGTCGGGAAGCCGAGCCGGACGGCGTCAAGCACGGTCTCGAGCACGCAGTAGTCGGTGGCGATGCCGCACACGACCAGCCGCTCGACGCCGCGCTCGCGCAGGAGCGCCTCGAGCGGCGTCGGCGACTCGGCCCCGGTGACCGGGTCCCGCACGGTGAAGCCGGAGTAGCCGTCCTCGCCCCCGGTGCCCTTGCGCACCCGCTCCCCCGGCGCGTCGAGCCCCGGGTGCAGCTCGGCGCCCCACGTGCCGCCGACGCAGTGCACCGGCCACGTGCCGCCGTCCTTGGCGAAGTGCGGGGTGTCGGTTGGGTGCCAGTCCTGGGTGCAGACGACGAGTGCTCCGGCGGCCCGCGCCTCGGCGGCCTCGCGGGTCGCCGCCGCGGCGACCTGCTCGCCGCCGCGCACGGCCAGCCCGCCGTGCGGGTCGGCGAAGTCGTTCTGCACGTCGACGACCACCAGTGCGGTCGCGGCGTCGTAGCGGGTCATGCCGGTCCTCCGGGCTCGAAGATCGTCGGGATCGGCTCACCGGGAGCCAGCGAGAGGTCGGGGAGCTCCGCCTTGGCGGCTGCGTGCTTGGCCCGGGCGGCCGCGAGGTCGAGGTCGGCCACCACCTCGCCGGAGCGGACCACCGTCGACTGCAGCACGCGGTGCGGGCCCTGCGGCGGTGGCGCTCCGGCCGGCAGGACGAGCTCGGCCACGGCTCGTCCGGCGTCGTCGAGCCGGCGGCAGGCGGTCCTGGCGCCGGGGACGTCGGTCTTGCCCTCCGACCGCTTGGCGACGCCGACGCCGTCCTGCTCCACGACCTTGTAGACCAGGCTCGCGCTCGGCGCCCCACCCCCGGCCGCCAGCTTCGACCCGACCCCGAACGCGTTCGCGCCGGCCGCCCGCACCTCCGGGATGCTGGCCTCGTCGAGGTCGCCCGTGCACACGATCTGCGTGGCCGCGGCGCCGAGCTCGTCCAGCAGCCGGCGGACCTGCGGCACGAGGGCCGGCAGGTTCCCGCTGTCGAGGCGGACGGCGGCAAGCCCCGGCCCGGCCACCTCGACGGCGGTGCGCACGCCGTCGAGGACGTCGTAGGTGTCGACGAGCAGCACCGTGGCCGGCCCGGCCGCGGCGACGTAGGCGGCCAAGGCCTCCTTCTCGGTCGGGTGGGCGAGGACGAAGGCGTGCGCGACCGTGCCGCTCGTCGGCACACCGTGCAGCCGGCCCGCGGCGAGGTTCGAGGTCGTGTCGAAGCCGCACATCCACGCTGTGCGGGCGTTGGCGACGGCCGCCTGCTCGTGCGCCCGGCGGCTGCCCATCTCGATGAGCCGTGCGTCGCCGGCCGCGGTCCGGATCCGGGCCGCGGCGGCCGCCACCGCGCTGTCGCCGTTCAGGCACGACAGCAGCAGCGTCTCGAGCAGCACGCCGTCGCCGAAGGTCGACCGGACCTGCACCAGCGGCGAGCGCGGCACCCACACCTCACCCTCGGCGTAGGCGGTGATGTCACCACCGAAGCGCCAGGCCTCGAGGTGGCGAGCCGTCTCCGGCCGCACCACGCGCTCGGAGACCAGCCAGGACAGCTCGTCGGCGTCGAACCGGAAGTCCGGCAGGTGCGCCAGGAAGCGGTGCAGCCCGGACAGAACCCCGTACCGGCGGCCGGCCGGCAGCCTGCGGGCGAAGACCTGGAAGACGACCGGCCGCTGCGCGAGGCCGGACGCCAGGGCGGCGTCGAGCATCGTCAGCTCGTAGCGGTCGGTCAGCAGCGCGGTCCCCACGGGCTGCAGCCTGCCGCACCTCAGGCCGGCCGCCGCAGGGAGGCCGTCTAGGGGAAGGGCATGCCGCCGGCGACGCCGATCCGCTCGCCAGTGATGTAGCTGGACTCCGCCGAGGCCAGGAAGACGAACGCCGGGGCGACCTCCGCCGGCTGCGCCACCCGCCCGAGCGGCGTCTCGCTGCCGAAGTCCTCCACCTCGCCCTCGGGCAACGTGGCCGGGATCAGCGGCGTCCAGATCGGGCCGGGCGCCACGGTGTTCACCCGGATGCCCTTGTCGGCGAGCTCGGTGGCGAGACCGCGGGTGAAGTTCACGATCGCGGCCTTGGTCGTCGCGTAGTCGAGCAGGCTCGGGGAGGGCGAGTAGGCCTGGATCGACGACGTGTTGAGGATCGACGAGCCGGGCGGCATGTGCGGCACCGCCGCCTTGCTCAGCCAGAACATCGCGTAGACGTTCGTCTTCATCACCCGGTCGAACTGCTCGGTGCTGATGTCGGCGATCCCGCTCTGCGCCATCTGGTGCGCGGCGTTGTTGACCAGCAGGTCGATGCCGCCGAGCTCGTCGACGGTGCGCTGAACCAGCGCGAGGCAGTGCTGCTCGCCCGAGATGTCGCCAGGGGCCAGCACGGCCGTCCGGCCGGCTTCGCGCACCAGGCGCGCGCTCTCCTCGGCGTCCTCCTGCTCCTCGGGCAGGTACGACAGGACCACGTCGGCACCCTCGCGGGCGAAGGCGAGGGCGACGGCGCGCCCGATCCCGGAGTCGCCGCCGGTGATCAGGGCGCGCCGGCCCTCGAGCCGGCCGCTGCCGCGGTAGGAGTCCTCGCCGTGGTCGGCCCGCGGCGTCAGCGCGGCCTCCGTGCCGGGGTGGGGCTGCTGCTGGCCGGGCGGCTGCGCCGGCGCGGCGGACGGGTCCTCGGGGGTGTGCTGGTCGGTCACGCGTTCCTCCAGGCGGGTCGGCGGGCTCAGGTGCCGGACGGCGACCGCGGCGGGGTGTCCTCGCCCGACGTACCGGTGCCCGAGACGTCGAGCGGGCTGTCCGGCGGCGGTGCGCCGCCGCCCTCCTTCTGCTCCGCCTGGGTGCCGACTCCGCCGGTGCCGGCCGACGCCGAGGAAGCCGGCGGTGGAGGTCCGTCCCCGGACGGCTCGTGCCCGGTGCCGCCGGTCGTGGCGGCGTCGGGCTCGGATGAGGGCTGCACGTTCTCGGCCACCGGGACCTCCGGGTGTGGGATGAGCAGGTCGCCGCGGTGTGCCCCGTGGAGCATCGGTCGAACGCGACGGGGCAGGATCAGGCCGTGTCCGCTGCGTCCCCGGTGCCCGACTCCCTGACCGGGCTGCCGGTGGTCCTGCTGTCCCACCGCGGGCCGGTGTCCTTCGACCGGGACGCCGCCACCGGTGACCGGACGGCCACCCGCGGCGCGGGCGGTCTGGTCACGGCGCTGTCGGGGCTGGCCGGTCACCTCGACCGCGCCGTGTGGGTCTGCGTCGCCGCGCAGGACGAGGACGTGGCCGTGGCCCAGGAGGCAGGCGGCGGGTCGGTGCGGGTCGTGCTCGACGACCCTCCCCTCGTCGTGTCCGACGGCGACGACGCGTCGGGCCGGACCGTCGACCTGCGCCTGGTCGAGGTCCCCGGACCGGTGCACGAGGCCTTCTACGGCACGGTGGCCAACCCGCTGCTGTGGTTCCTGCAGCACCGCCTGCACAGCCTGGCCACCAGCCCGTCCTTCACCCGGGAGGACCGCGCCGCCTTCGAGGACGGCTACGCCGAGGCGAACCGGCTGGCCGCCGACGCCGTCGTCGAGCAGATCGAGGCGGTCGGCGGCTCGGCCGTCGTCCTCCTGCACGACTACCACTTCTACCTCGTCGGCGACCTGGTCCGGCAGCGCTGCGCCGACGTGCTCCTCTCGCACTTCGTGCACATCCCCTGGCCCGGTCCGGACGCGTGGCGGGTGCTGCCACCGGGCGTGCGGGAGCGCCTGCTCGAGGGGCTGCTCGGGTGCGACGTCGTCGCCTTCCACACCGAGGCCGACGCCCGCAACTTCCTGCTCTGCGTGCAGGAGCTGCTCGGCTTGCTCGTCGACCTCAAGCAGATGGAGGTCCGGGTCGGCCCACGGCGGGTGCGGGCGCGCGCCTACCCGATCAGCATCGACGTCGACGCCCTCGAGGAGACCGCCCGCAGCGACACGGCGGGCGAGCACCTCACCGCCCTGGACGCCCAGCTCGGCCGGGCCCAGCTGCTCCTGCGCGTCGACCGCACCGACCCGAGCAAGAACATCGTGCGCGGCTTCACCGCCTACGAGCTCCTGCTCGACGAGCACCCGGAGCTGCACGGCGAGGTGGTGTTCCTCGCCATGCTTCAGCCCAGCCGGCAGGACGTGCCCGAGTACGCGTCCTACCTGGCCGACATCGGCGCCGCCGCGGCGTCGGTGAACGCCAAGCACGGCACCGGCGACTGGCAGCCGGTCGACCTGCGGCTGGCCTCCGACATGGCGCTGGCCGCGGCGGCCTACCGCCGCTGCGACGTGCTGGTCGTCAACGCGGTCGCCGACGGCATGAACCTGGTGGCCAAGGAGGCCGTCGTCGTCAACGAGCGCCACATGGTCCTGGCGCTCTCGGAGGCCACCGGGGCCCACGAGGAGCTCGGCCGCTTCGCGGTGACGCTGCACCCGTTCGACGTCGCGCAGCAGGCCGACGCGCTGCACGAGGCGTTGACGATGGACCCGGACCTGCGCCGCGAGCGGCACCGGCACGCCGCGCACGTGGTGCGCCACAACGACGTGCGGCGCTGGCTGTCGGTGCAGCTCGAGGAGCTGGCCGAGCTGCGTGCCGCGCGCTGACCGCCCGGTGGTGACGGAGGAGGTCTGGCACCGGCTGCCGTCCCGGCCGGTGCGCAGCCTCGTGCTCGGGACCGCCCGCCCCCTGGCCCCCGAGCTGGTGGTGGTCCCGGGCCTCGGTGCCCTCGGCTACCTGCTCCCGACCCTCCACGCCAGCGCCGGCTGGACCCGGGTGCACCTGCTCGACCTGCCCGGGTTCGGCTCGCCCCGCACGGCTGACTGCCCGGCCGCCGTCGACGACGTCACGACGGCGGTGCGGCAGTGGCTGCGACAGGCGGCGACCGGCCCGGTGCTGCTCGTCGGCCACTCGACCGGCGGACAGGTGGCAGCCCACGTCACCCGCTCCGAGCCCGACCTGGTGGCCGCCCTCGTGCTGTCGGGCAGCGTCTTCCCGCCCGCGGCCCGGACGCTGCGCGGGCTGCTCCCCCGGCTGCTCCGCACGCTCGTGCACGAGAGCCCGCGGGAGCTCCCGGCCGTGCTGCCGGAGTACCTGCGGGGCCGCCGGCGCATGCTCGAGCTGCTGGCCTCCGCCCTGCAGGACCGGCCCGAGGACGTCGTCCCCCAGGTGCACGTCCCGATGGTCGTCGTCCGCGGCCGGCACGACCACCTCTGCGACGACGCGTGGGCGCGGCAGCTGGCCGACGCCGCACCCCGCGGCCGTGTCCTGGTGGTTCCCGGCGCGCACAACACCGTCAGCACGCACCCTGCTGCGACCGCCGCAGCCTGGCGATCGGCCCTCTCCTAGAGATCTCGCCGGCGACCGCTACGAGACTGTGACCCCGAGGACAGGGATCGATGCCCCGGAGCGGGAACGACGAGGACGTGCTGCCGTTCCTGCCGACCCCGCTGCTCGCCGGCGGCGTCGCGGGCGCGGTGCTGCTCGGCGTCACCGGGGGAGCGGTCAGCCTGGCGCTCGGTGCACCGGCGCCGTCCGTCGTCGCCGTCGAGGTGACCGTGCCGCCGGCTCCGGGCGAGGAGGGCGCCGCTCCGCCCGACGAGGAGGAGCCGCAGGGCCGGCCCGCCGCGACGCAGGTGCAGCGCACGACGGTGACCGTGCTGCCCGCACCGGCGCCGGCCGCCGCCGTGGAGCCGCCGCAGCCGGCCGAGGAGCAGGTGGAGGCCGCCGAGCCCGAGCCGTTCCCGGAGGCGGAGCCGGACCCGCCGGCGGAGCGCCCGTCCCCGGCGCCGACGTCCGACCCGCCGGACGACGCCGGCGACGTCCCCGCGGCCTCGCCGAGCCCGTCGGCGTCGCCGTCGCCCCAGCGGGGCCGGGGGGCCGACACCGCTCCCGGCCAGCGCGACCGCGAGAAGTGACGCCGGGGCGACCCGCCCCGCACCGGGCACCGACCGCTGACTAGCGTGACAGGGACGTCACAGCACCAGACCGACGCCGCAGGGCGGTCGGGACGAGGAGAGCGCCGTATGGCCAGCAAGGACAGCTTCGGAGCCCGCAGCACGCTCGAGGTGGGGGGCACGTCGTACGAGGTGTTCCGCCTCGACGCCGACCCCGATCTGTGGGCCGGCGCCGCGAACCTGCCGTACTCGCTCAAGGTGCTCCTGGAGAACCTGCTCCGCACCGAGGACGGCGAGAACACCACCGCCGAGTCCGTGCGCGCGCTCGCCTCGTGGGACCCGACGGCCGAGCCCGACACCGAGATCCAGTACACGCCCGCACGCGTGCTGATGCAGGACTTCACCGGCGTCCCGTGCATCGTCGACCTCGCCGCCATGCGCGAGGCCATGGCCGACCTCGGCGGCGACGCGAGCAAGATCAACCCGCTCGCGCCGGCCGAGCTGGTCATCGACCACTCGGTCATCGCCGACCACTTCGGCAGCCCGAAGGCGCTCGAGCTCAACGGAGCGCTCGAGTACGAGCGCAACCGCGAGCGCTACGAGTTCCTGAAGTGGGGCCAGACGGCGTTCGACGACTTCAAGGTGGTCCCGCCGGAGACCGGCATCGTCCACCAGGTGAACCTCGAGCGGCTGGCCACCGTGGTCTTCACCCGCACCGACCGGAACAACGGCAGCGGCGCGCTGCAGGCCTACCCCGACACCCTGGTCGGCACCGACTCCCACACCACGATGATCAACGGCCTGGGCGTGCTCGGCTGGGGTGTCGGGGGCATCGAGGCCGAGGCGGCCATGCTCGGCCAGCCGGTGTCGATGCTGATCCCGAAGGTCGTCGGCTTCAAGCTCACCGGCGAGCTGCCGGCCGGCGCCACCGCCACCGACCTCGTGCTCACCGTCACCGAGCTGCTGCGCAAGCAGGGCGTCGTCGGCAAGTTCGTCGAGTTCTACGGCCCGGGCGTCTCGAACGTCCCGCTGGCCGACCGCGCCACCATCGGCAACATGAGCCCGGAGTACGGCTCGACCTGCGCCATCTTCCCGATCGACGACGAGACACTGGCCTACCTGCGCCTCACCGGCCGGCCGGAGGAGCAGGTCCAGCTCGTCGAGGAGTACGCCAAGGTCCAGGGCATGTGGCACGACCCCTCGGCCGAGCCGCGCTTCTCCGAGCAGGTCGAGCTCGACCTGTCGACCGTCGTGCCGAGCCTCGCCGGCCCGAAGCGCCCGCAGGACCGGGTGCCGCTCACCGACGCCAAGGCGATGTTCCGCACCGCCCTGGCCGACTACGCCACCACCGAGGTGAAGGCGGCCCAGACCGAGCCCGGCGTCCCGGCGCAGGACAACCCGCCCGGTGGCAGCACCGGCGTCGACTTCGCCAGCGCCGAGTCCTTCCCGTCGTCGGACCCGATCGCGCCGGGCACGCGCGACACGTCCGAGGCGCCCGCCCCGCACAACGGCGCCGGCGACGCCGACCGCGACCGCCCGTCCAACCCGGTGCCGGCGACCCTCGCCTCCGGCGACGAGGTGACCATCGACCACGGGCACGTGGCCATCGCGGCCATCACGTCCTGCACCAACACGAGCAACCCGTACGTCATGGTCGGCGCCGGGCTGCTCGCCAAGAACGCCGTCGAGAAGGGCCTCACCAGCAAGCCCTGGGTCAAGACGACGCTCGCGCCCGGCTCGAAGGTCGTCACCGACTACTTCGAGCACGCCGGGCTGAACGTGTACCTCGACAAGCTGGGCTTCCAGACCGTGGGCTACGGCTGCACCACCTGCATCGGCAACAGCGGGCCGCTGCCCGAGGAGGTCAGCGCAGCCGTCGACGAGGGCGACCTCGCAGTCGTGTCGGTGCTGTCGGGCAACCGCAACTTCGAGGGACGCATCAACCCCGACGTCAAGATGAACTACCTCGCCTCGCCGCCGCTGGTCGTCGCCTACGCCCTCGCCGGGTCGATGGACGTCGACATCACCACCGAGCCGCTCGGCACCGGCAGCGACGGCGAGCCGGTCTTCCTGCGCGACATCTGGCCGTCGCCGCAGGACGTCGCCCGTGTCGTGGGCGAGGCCATCAACAGCGACATGTATGCCGCGTCCTATGCCGACGTCTTCGCCGGCACCGACCGGTGGAAGGCCATCGAGGTCCCTGCCGGCGAGACCTTCTCCTGGGACCCCGGGTCCACCTACGTGCGCAAGCCCCCGTACTTCGAGGGCATGCAGCGCGAGCCCGCGCCGCTCACCGACATCACCGGTGCGAAGGTGCTGGCCAAGCTCGGGGACTCCGTCACGACCGACCACATCTCCCCGGCCGGGTCGATCAAGGTCGACTCGCCGGCCGGCAGGTACCTGCAGGAGCACGGCGTCGCACCGAAGGACTTCAACAGCTACGGCTCGCGCCGCGGCAACCACGAGGTCATGATCCGCGGCACCTTCGCCAACATCCGGCTGCGCAACCAGCTCGCGCCCGGCACCGAGGGCGGCGTCACCGTGAGGAACGGCGAGCAGACCTCGATCTACGAGGCGTCCCAGGCCTACCAGGCCGAGGGCACCCCGCTGGTGGTGCTGGCCGGCAAGGAGTACGGCTCCGGCTCCTCGCGCGACTGGGCGGCCAAGGGCACCGCGCTGCTCGGCGTGCGCGCCGTCATCGCCGAGTCCTACGAGCGCATCCACCGCTCGAACCTCATCGGCATGGGCGTACTGCCGCTGCAGTACACCGAGGGCGAGAACGCCGAGTCGCTCGGCCTGACCGGCCAGGAGACCTTCACCATCGAGGGCGTCTCCGGCGACGGCCCGGTGCCACGCCAGCTCACGGTCAAGGCCGAGGGCGACGAGGGCGAGAAGACCTTCACCGTCACCGTCCGCATCGACACCCCGGGCGAGCAGGCGTACTACCGGCACGGCGGGATCATGCCGTACGTCCTGCGCTCGCTGCTGTAGGTGCCGCCGTCCGTTCTGCGTCTCCCGTCCGGTTTCTTGGCGCGCCCTGGGGCCGCCGGTGCGAACAGGGGCGATACTGGACGGGTGTCGTCCCCGGAACCGGGAGGTGACCGCGCCGTGCCCGCCCTCCGGGGCCGTCAGCCACGCCGCGCACCCCGCCCCGAGGTCCCACTGCCCGACCCCGGGAAGCTCCTGGCCCCGTGCTCCTGCGGCCGGTCGTCCCCGGACCCTCTGCTGACGAAGGACTTCGTGTGACTCCGCCTCGCTCCGCCCGCGCGACCGTCGACGACGGGGAGGCGGCCGCCGACGCCGCCGCGCCGACGACGGCCGCCAAGCGGCCCCCACGCGCCGTCGGGAAGACCGCCGCCCCGGCTGCCGGCAAGACCTCCCGGGCCAAGAAGGACACCTCGCCCGCCGCCGACGACGTCCCCGGCGAGCCGGACGCCGCCGAGCTGGCGGCCGTCGAGGTCCCCGAGACCGAGCTCGGCACCGACGCCTCCCCCGGCGGCACGGTCGACGCCGCCGTGGTCGCCGCCGCCGACCCGAAGATGGGCGCCGCCGTCGCCGATGCGCCCGCCGATGCTCCGGCCGGGGGCCCCGCTGCGACGTCCGACGAGGACGACGAGGACGACGACGAGACGCCGACCGCCGCCACGGACGACGACGACGAGGACGACAAGCCGATCGCCGCCGAGGGCGAGGTCGGCATCTCGACCGACCTCGTGCGGGCCTACCTCAAGGAGATCGGCAAGGTCCCGCTGCTCACCGCCGAGCAGGAGGTCGAGCTGGCGCAGCGGATCGAGGCGGGGCTGTTCGCCGCGGAGAAGATGCGCCAGGCGGAGGAGGGCGAGGCACCCAAGCTGTCGCCGGCTCTCAAGCGCGACCTCGACTGGCTGGTCAACGACGGCGCGCGCGCCAAGCGACACCTGCTGGAGGCGAACCTCCGCCTGGTCGTGAGCATCGCCAAGCGCTACCTGGGCCGCGGGATGCTGTTCCTGGACCTGATCCAGGAGGGCAACCTCGGGCTGATCCGGGCGGTCGAGAAGTTCGACTACACCAAGGGCTACAAGTTCTCGACCTACGCCACCTGGTGGATCCGGCAGGCCATCACGCGGGCCATGGCCGACCAGGCCCGCACGATCCGCATCCCGGTGCACATGGTCGAGCAGATCAACAAGCTCACCCGCGTGCAGCGCGAGATGCTGCAGGAGCTCGGCCGTGAGCCGACCCCTGAGGAGCTCGCCAAGGAGCTCGACATGACGCCGGAGAAGGTCGTCGAGATCCAGGGCTACGCGCGGGAGCCGGTGAGCCTCGAGACCACGATCGGCGACGACCAGGACTCGAGCCTCGGCGACTTCATCGAGGACGCCGACGCCCCCGTCGCCGCCGAGGTCGTCTCCTACGGCCTGATGCAGGAGCAGCTCAACGAGGTCCTCCGGACGCTGACCGACCGCGAGGCCGCCGTCGTCAAGATGCGGTTCGGCCTGGTCGACGGGCAGCCGCGCACGCTCGACGAGATCGGTCGCGAGTTCGGCCTCACCCGCGAGCGGATCCGCCAGATCGAGAGCAAGACGCTCTCGAAGCTGCGTCACCCGAGCCGGTCGCAGAAGCTGCGCGACTACCTGGACTAGTGCCGGACTCGTGCAGATCCTGCCGCCGCAGGAGTTCGAGGAGCTCGTCGCCGAGGCCCTCGACCTCCTGCCGCCCGACCTCGCCGCCCAGTTCCGCAACGTCGCGGTGGTCGTGGAGGACGAGCACCCCGAGGAGCCGGACCTGCTGGGCCTGTACGACGGCGTCCCGCTGACCGAGCGCGAGCACTACTCCGGCGTCCTGCCGGACCGCATCAGCGTCTACCGGATCCCGCTGTGCCTGATGGCCGAGGACTACGACCACCTCGTCGAGGAGGTCCAGGTGACGGTCGTGCACGAGTTCGCCCACCACATCGGCATCGACGACGACCGGCTGCACGAGCTCGGCTGGGCCTGACCGGCCGAGCGATCGGCCTGCACGTCGATCTCTGACGCCTGACCGAGGCACCGCGCACGCGCCGGCGTCAGAGATCGCGGGACGACCCTCGGCCCCTCTGTCGGGGTTCGTCCGGTTCGAAGTGGGTAGCGGGTCCGGAAGCCTGTGAGGGACCTCACCGGAACGGGTACTCGCGGAATCCGGCTGTTCGGGGGATCGTTACGTCTTCGACAAGGAGCGACCGCGCGCGGCCGCTCCGGGACGTCACGCCCGGCCACCACGCCCGGCGGATCCCCCGCCGGTGCGCGGGCATGGAGGACGGACCCGCTGACCGGCACCACCCGCACGACCACCTGGAGACCTGACCCATGCCTGCCCCTGCCCGTCCCGCCGACGCCGTCGTCGACGCGCTGGTCGAGCGCTCCGCTCGCGAGGGACGCCTGTCCCTGACCCAGCTGCGCACCGTCTTCGACGAGGCGGGCATCGGCCCCGCCGAGGCCCGATCGGTGCTGCAGCGGCTCACCGAGGCAGGCGGCGTCATCGGCAGCGACGACAAGCCCGCCCGGGCGCGCCGCACCCCCGCGAAGGGCAGCGCCACCGCGACCGCCAAGAAGGCGCGACCGGCCAAGCGGGTGGCCGGCCCGCAGGAGAGCCGTCCCGCCGGTCGCACCGTGACGAGCGCCGCTTCGACCGCTGAGGCGGCGGCCGAGGGAACGACCGCCGCCGCTGAGGCGTCCTTCTCCGAGGGTGCTCCCGCCCCGACCGAGTCCCGCTCCACCGCACCGGAGGCCGACGTGCCGACGCAGACCGCCCCGCCGACCGGCCCGGCTCCCGCCGCGACCGAGCCGGCCGCCGCCGTCGAGCCCGACGAGGACGCGCCCCTGGCCCTCGACGAGGCGCCCCCGGGCATCGACCTGGTCAAGGCCTACCTGCGCGAGATCGGCAAGGTGGCCCTGCTGAACGCCGAGCAGGAGGTCGAGCTGGCCAAGCGCATCGAGGCGGGCCTGTTCGCGGCCGAGAAGCTGCGCCTGAACAAGGCCGGGGAGCTCAAGCTCACCCCGAGCATGAAGCGCGACCTCGCCGAGATCGAGCGCGACGGCGAGCGCGCCAAGCGCCACCTGCTCGAGGCCAACCTGCGCCTGGTCGTGTCGCTTGCCAAGCGCTACCAGGGCCGTGGCCTGGACCTGCTGGACCTGGTCCAGGAGGGCAACCTCGGCCTGGTCCGCGCGGTCGAGAAGTTCGACTACGCCAAGGGCTACAAGTTCTCCACCTACGCCACCTGGTGGATCCGCCAGGCGCTGCAGCGCGCGCTGGCCGACCAGGGCCGCACCATCCGCGTGCCCGTGCACATGGCCGAGCTCATCACCAAGGTCACCCGCACCCGCCGCGATCTCACCCAGACGCTCGGCCGCGAGCCGACCTCGGAGGAGCTCGGCGAGCCGCTCGGCATGACGGCGGAGAAGGTCGAGGAGATCCTGCGCTACGGCCGCGACACGCTGTCGCTGCAGGCGCCCGTGGGTGACGACGACGCCGTCCTCGGCGACTTCATCACCGACACCGACTCCATCGACCCGCAGATGGCCGTCGAGTCGCAGCTGCTGCACGGCCAGCTGTCGGCCGTGCTGTCGAGCCTGCCCGAGCGCTCGGCGATCGTCATGCGGATGCGCTTCGGGCTCGACGACGGCCGTCCGCGCACCCTCGACGAGGTCGGTCGGCACCTGGGCCTGACCCGCGAGCGGATCCGCCAGATCGAGCGCGACACCCTCGCCGAGATCCGCTCCTGCGGCAGCGCCGACGCGCTGCGCGAGTACGTGGCCTAGCAGTCACCGCACGACGAGAGCCGCCGTCCCCCGGGACGGCGGCTCTCGTCGTCTCCCTGCCCGGACGGGCTCAGCCCTCGAACGGCACCGGGCTCGCGAACTGCTCGGTCGTCATCGAGAAGCCCCAGCAGTTCTTGGCGTTGAAGACGACGGCCTGCTTGCAGTAGTCCGGGCTGGAGGTCGCGGAGGCGTCTTCGAGGAGCACCGCGTTGTAGTCGCGGAAGTAGGCGTCCTCCATCGTGGTGGTGACGCACTGGTCGATGTTGACACCGGCGAGGAAGAGCGTCTGGATGCCCTGCGTGCGCAGCACCTGGTCGAGGTGCGTGCCGTAGAACCCGCTCATCCGCACCTTGTGGACGTGGATGTCGTCCTCGGTCATGTACGGCTTCAGCTCGTCGACCATCTCGGCACCCCACTCCCCCTCGACGAGGACCCGGCCGTGGTCGAGCTCCTGCCCGATGCCCTGCTGGTCCAGCTCGTGCTTGAACGAGTACAGCGTCGGCGCGCCGAGGTTGCGCAGGTCTGCGCGGTTGTGCCAGTAGACCCAGATCACCCACGTGTTGCGCTCTCGCGCGGTCTCGAGGGCTCGCTGGACGCCGGGGATGGCCTCGCGGCAGCCCTGCCAGTCCAGCCCGGAGCGGTGCGTCCAGCCGCCCTCGGCGCAGAAGTCGTTCTGCATGTCGATGACGACCAGCGCCTGCCGGTCGGGACTGTCGACGATCGGCTTGAGCTGCGCGTCCCACCTCAGCAGCCCGCCGCGGGTGTGGTGCGGCGACAGGTGCACGTGGTCCTCGGTGAGGTGCCACCGGTCGGCGCTGGAGGCGAACTGCACGCCGCCCTCGTTGCTCTCGGCGTAGATCTCGCGGAACCTCGGCATGTCGATCCTTCTCTCAGAAGCCGAGCGCGGCGCCGTCGCCCCGCGGGTCGGCACCGCCCTCGAGGAAGCCGTCGTCGGCGAAGCGGATGGCCTGCGCGTGGCCGCAGTTGTCGTCCCAGGTGGCCAGCAGCTTCACCGGCTGTCCCCGCCGCTCGAGCTCGCGCACCACCGGCTCCGACACCCGGCCCTCGAGCCACAGGTCCTGGCTCTCCACGCCCCAGGTGCGGCCCATCAGCCAGCGCGGGGCCTCGATGGCCTGCTGCACGTCATAGTCGAAGTCGACCAGCCGGGTGAGCAGCGCCGCGTGGGTCTGCGGCTGCCCCTCACCCCCCATGGTGCCGAAGACGAGGTAGGGCTCGCCGTCGCGGGTGGCCATGGCCGGGATGAGCGTGTGGAACGTGCGCTTGCCCGGCTCGAGCCGGTTGGGGTGGTCCTCGGCCAGGGAGAAGAACGAGCCCCGGTTCTGCGGGAGGATGCCGGTCTCGCCGGCCACCACCCCGGCGCCGAAGTCGTGGAAGACCGACTGGATGAGCGAGACCTGCAGGCCGTCGCCGTCGACGGCGCAGAGGTACACCGTGTCTCCCCCGCCCGGCCCGCCCCCGGCCCCGGGCGCGCCCGGGGCCGGGGGCGGGCCGGGCGGG
>DATLGD010000071.1:0-13246 GCA_035540755.1 Mycobacteriales bacterium
AGCGACTTCCAGGGCGTGCAGTTCCTGCTCGCCGACATGGCCATGAAGGTGACGGCGGCCCGCCACCTGGTCTACGCCGCGAACGCCAGCGCCGAGCGCGGCGACCCCGACCTGACCTTCCTGTCGAGCGCGAGCAAGACCCTCGCCTCCGACACCGCGATGGAGGTCACCGTCGACGCCGTACAGCTGTTCGGCGGCTACGGCTACACCAAGGACTTCCCGGTCGAGCGGATGATGCGCGACGCCAAGATCACCCAGATCTACGAGGGCACCAACCAGGTGCAGCGCATGGTGATGGCGCGACAGGTCCTGTCCGGCAGGAGCTGAGCCGGTCGCCGGCCGGCGATCCCGGTCGGCCGGCCCAGATCAGGCAGCAGCTGACCGGCCCGGCCGGGACGCACCAGGGGTCGTGCTGGACCCGGCCGCCGGTGCGCGCTCGACGGCCTCCGCCGTGTCGGAGAAGAAGTCGTCGGGCAGCGACAGCCGGAACACCTTCGCCCAGGCGGAGGCCAGCTGCTTGGGGAACGGGCCGGTCGTGTAGGTGAGCCCGTACCGCTCGAAGAGCTCCTGGACCTTCGGGGCGATCTCCTTGTAGCGGTTGCTCGGCAGGTCCGGGTAGAGGTGGTGCTCGACCTGGAAGGACAGGTTGCCGGTCATCAGGTGCAGCAGCGGACCGCCGCTGATGTTGGCGGCACCGAGCATCTGGCGCAGGTACCACTCGCCGCGGGTCTCGCCGTCGATCGAGGTCTTCGAGAAGGTCTCGACGCCCTCCGGGAAGTGCCCGCACATGATGACCGAGTGCGTCCACAGGTTGCGCACCAGGTTGGCGGTGACGTTGGCCGTCAGCGTCGTCAGCGCGGACGGACCGGACAGCAGCGGGTGCACGAGGTAGTCGCGCGTGGCCTGCTTCTTGATCTTGCCGAGCACGGCACCGACCTGCTTGCGGAACAGCGCCTTGTCCTTGCGCCCCTTGACGACCTTGCCGATCTCGAGGTCGTAGGCCGCGATGCCGTACTCGAAGAAGCAGGCGTTGACGAAGTTCCACAGCGGCTGCCCCAGGTAGAAGGGGCTCCAGCGCTGATCCTCGTCGACGCGCATGATCCCGTAGCCCAGGTCGTTGTCCCGGCCGAGCACGTTGGTGAAGGTGTGGTGGATCTGGTTGTGCGAGTGCTTCCACATGTCCGACGGGGAGGCGTTGTCCCACTCCCAGCTGGTGGAGTGGATCTTGGGGTCGCGCATCCAGTCCCACTGGCCGTGCATCACGTTGTGGCCGATCTCCATGTTCTCGAGGATCTTGGAGATCGACAGGCCGGCGGTGCCGGCGAGCCAGGCCGGCGGGAACAGCGAGAACAGCAGCACCGCCCGGCTGGCCAGCTCCAGCCGGCGCTGGCTGTCGATGACCTTGCGGATGTAGGCGGCGTCGCGCTCGCCGCGGCTGGCCAGCACCTGCTCGCGGATCGCGTCGAGCTCGCGGCCGAGGGCAGCGATGTCCTCGTCGGTCAGGTGCGCGATGGGGTTGTGCGGCTTGTTCTGCAGAGCGGTCACGCGGGTCTCCTCGAGGAGCAGTCGGGGGTCGGAGGTCAGAGATCGATGTCGCACGCGCCGGCCGCGGCCGAGACGCAGGTCTGCACGAGGACGCCGTCGCCCTCGGCAGCGGTCGTCAGGGCGCCGTCGCGCAGGTCGCGGACGGCTCCGGAGCGCAGGGGGACGACGCAGCCGAAGCAGATGCCCATCCGGCAGCCGGACGGCATGAGGACGCCGGCCGCCTCGCCGGCGTCGAGCAGCGGCGTGGCGCCGTCGGCGTCCACGGTCACCTCGGTCCGGGCGAAGCGGACGGTGCCCCCCTCGCCGGTCACGAGCACGGCGGGCCGGAAGCGCTCGGTGTGCAGCCGGTCGGCGACACCGACGGCGCTGAAGTGCGCGTCGAGCGCGTCGAGCATGCCGGCCGGCCCGCACGCCCAGGTCTGCCGCTCGGCGAGGTCCGGGACCAGGGCGGCGAGCTCGTCGGTGGTCAGCATGCCGTCGGTGTCGGTGTGCTTCTCGACGAGGCGGATGCGCCCGGACGCGGCGAGTGCGCGCAGCTCGCCGGCGAAGACGACGTCCGCCGCAGCGGGCGCGGAGTGCACCAGCACGACGTCGTCGAGCTCGTCGACGGCGTTGCGCAGCATCCCCATGATCGGCGTGATGCCGCTGCCGGCCGTCACGAACAGCACCTTCTGCGGGCGAGGGTCGGGCAGCACGAAGTCGCCGGCCGCCTGGTCGAGCTGGACCACCAGGCCGGGTCGAGCGCGACGGACGAGGTAGGTGCTCACCGTGCCGCCGGGGATCGCCTTGACCGTGACGGCGATGCAGCCGTCGGAGCGGTCGACCGGGGAGGTGAGCGAGTACGCGCGCCACTGGCGGACGCCGTCGACGTCGACGCCCAGGCGCACGTACTGCCCGGGCGTGTGCCGCTGCCAGCCGCGCCCGGGGCGGATGACCAGGCTGACGGCGTCGCGCGTCTCGGGGTGGACGGCGACGATCCGGCCGCGCAGGGCACCGCCGGAGCGCAGCGGGTCGACCAGGTCGACGTAGTCCGCCGGCACCAGCGGCGTCGCCACGAGCTCGGCGAGCCGGAGGGCGCGCTCGCGAAGTCGGCCGACGGCGGGGGCGAGAGCAGGAGCGGTCATGGCTCCAGCATCCCCGTCCTGACGGATAGTCTGCACACCGTCCGGAGTAGAGCTCGCGCGGATTGTTGTTCAGGGAGGACAGGATGGGCGCCGGCGGTCAGGTCGAGCCGACGCGCGGTGCCGCCGGACTCGCGTTGGACCCGCAGGTGGTCTCCGCGCTCCGGGCCCGGCTCCCGACGGTGGCCGAGCAGACGGTGGCCGCGGTGACGGCCGAGGTGCCGGGGTACGCCGGCGCCCTCACCGGGCAGATGGGCGCCAACATCGAGCAGGCGGTGCAGACCGCCCTCGGCGCCTTCCTGCACCTGGCCGAGCAGGCGAGGGAGTCCGATCCCAGCACGCCGCTGCAGCCGGCCATGGACGGCGCCTACGCGCTCGGACGGGGCGAGGCCCGCAGCGGGCGCACGATGGATGCGCTGCTCGCCGCCTACCGGGTCGGAGCCCGCGTCTCGTGGCGCGAGCTGTCCACCACGGCGGTGGAGCGCGGCCTGCCCGCCCGGACGCTGGCGCAGTTCGCCGAGCTGGTGTTCGCCTACATCGACCAGCTGTCGGCGGCGAGCGTCGCCGGCCACACCGACGAGCTCGAGACGTCCGGGCGGGTGCGCCAGCGCTACCTCGACCGGCTCGGGCAGGAACTGCTGACCGGGGCGCCGGCGGAGGCGCTGCTCGCCGCCGCCGAGCGCGCCGACTGGACGCCGCCGGACACGCTCACGGCGGTGCTGGTCCCCTCCGTCCGGGCCCGTGGGGCGATCGCGCTGCTCGACCCGCGCACGCTGGCGGTCTCGAGCGACGCCGGCGGCGATGGTCAGGACGCGATGGCCGTGCTGCTCGTGCCCGACAGCGGCGGTGCGGGACGGGCCCACCTGCTCCGCCTCCTGCAGGGGCGGCCGGCGGTGGTCGGACCGACCCGGCCGTGGACGCAGGCGAGCGCGTCCTACCGCCGGGCGCTGCGCGGCCTGCACCTGCTCCAGGGTGACGCCCCGGTGGACACCGACGAGCACCTCGCGGCCCTGGTGCTCACCGCCGACCCCGACGCCCTCGCCGACCTGCGGGCCCGTGTGCTGGCGCCGCTCTCGTCGCTGCGGCCCGGCACGGCGGAGCGACTGGCCGAGACGCTGCGGTCCTGGCTCCTGCACCAGGGGCGCCGCGAGGACGTGGCCGCCGAGCTGGTCGTGCACCCGCAGACCGTGCGGTACCGGATGACGCAGATCCGGGAGCTCTACGGCGACCGGCTGGCGTCGCCCCAGGGCGTGCTCGAGCTGACGCTCGGGCTGGCGGTGCCGCATCGGTCCGGCGGGCCCGCGCCGGGCTCCGCTGGGAGCTAGCCGGCTGTCACGGGCCGGCGCCTCCCGGCCTCACCAGCGCGAGTGCACGTGCTCGCGCACGTGCCGGTCGTACACCGCCCGCAGCGCCTCGAGCCGCTGCTCGTCGAGCGGCGCGAGGTCCGCAGCGGCGGCATTGGCCCGCGCCTGGCCGGCGTTGCGGGCGCCCGGGATGACGGTGGTGATCCCCGGCTGGTCCACCAGCCAGCGCAGGGCGAGCTGTGCGGTCGTCTCGCCGTCCCGCGTTCGCGCAGCCACCTCCCGGGCCGCGGCCACGCCGACGTCGTAGGGCACGCCGCTGAAGGTCTCGCCGACGTCGAACGCCTCGCCGTGGCGGTTGAAGCTGCGGTGGTCGTCGGCGCCGAAGGTGGTGCTCTCGTCGTACTTCCCGGTCAGCAGCCCGCTGGCCAGCGGCACCCGGGCGAGGACGCCGACACCGCGCTCGGCGGCCAGCGGCAGCACGCGCTCGAGCGGCTTCTGCCGGAAGACGTTGACGATGACCTGCAGCGTCGCGACGCCGGGACGCTCGAGCGCCCGCAGCGCCTCGGCCTCCGTCTCGACCGAGACGCCGTAGGCCGAGATGGCGCCCTCGTCGACGAGGGCGTCGAGGGCGTCGAACACACGGTCGTCGTCGTACACCGGCGTCGGCGGGCAGTGCAGCTGCACGAGGTCGAGGCGCTCCACGCCGAGGTTGCTGCGGCTGCGGTCGGTCCAGGCGCGCAGCGCCTCGAGCGTGAAGGCCTCAGGCACGTGCGGGTCGGCCCGCCGGCCGGCCTTGGTGGCGACGAGGACGCCGGTGTCGGGCCGCTCGCGCAGGAAGCGGCCGATGAGGCGCTCGCTGCGGCCGTCGCCGTAGACGTCGGCGGTGTCGAGGATCGTGACGCCGGCGTCGACCGCGGCGTGGAGCACGGCGAGCGCGTCGTCCTCGGCGACCTCTCCCCAGTCGCCGCCGAGCTGCCAGCAGCCCAGCCCGATGACCGACACCGGACGTCCGGTGCCGCCCAGGATCCGCGATTGCATGCTCACTCCTGTTCCATGCTCAGCGCGAAGCGCCGTCGAGGGTGCGCCAGCGCAGCGCGAGGGTCAGGCCGATCGAGCTCCCGGCCGGCACGAGCGTGGCGCGGCCCAGGCGGACGGCGTCCGGCGGGCCGGTCTGCGGCTCCACGCAGACGACGTCCGGGTGCTCGTCGAACAGCACCCAGTGGTCGGTCGGGCTGTCCAGGACGAGCTCGAGCACGCCCGGCCAGCGGACGACGGGTGCGCGACCGACTCCGCGGAAGCAGTCGTCGTGCGGGCCGTCCGCCGGCTCCACCAGCGCGCCGGTCGGGAGGTCGTCGTCGCCCTTCTCGTACTGCTGCTCGGGGCGGACGTCGACCCCGGCGTCCTGGCCGCCGAGCGTCCGGGGGAAGTACGGGTGCCACCCGAGCACCACCGGCATCTCCTCCTCGGCGTGCACCTCGAGCCGGCCGACGAGGCCGTCGGCATCCAGCGTCAGGTGCTGGCGGACGACGCCGGCGAACGGCCACGGCGCTCGCAGCCGGTGCGCGAGCACCGCCGTGCTGCCGGTCGCGTCGACGACCTGCCAGGGCGCGTAGACGGCCGTGCCGTGGACGGCGTGCGGCGGCGCGTGCCGGGGGAGCTCGTGCACCTCGCCGCGCCACGCCAGGCGGCCGTGCGCGAGTCGGCCGGCGAACGGGGCCATCGGGAAGCACCCGGACGTGACCGACGGTGAGACGTCGGGGAGCGCTGCCCCGCTCAGCAGCTCGAGGTCGCCGACGACCAGCGACGTCCAGCGCCCGCCGTCGGTGGCGTCGACGGTCAGCCGCGCGTCGCCGGCGGACAGCTCGAGCACGGTCAGCGCGCCCCCAGCAGGTGCTCCACGGCGAGCTGGTCGAGCCGGCCGAAGCCGTACCCCCGGGCACCGAGAGCGTCCGCGTCGACGTCCTCGAACGCCGACCGGTCGGCCAGCAGGTCGGCGAGCGTCTCGCCGTCGCCGAGCGTCGGGACGGAGAGCTCGGGCACCCGGCTGGCCTCGAGGGCCTGCTGCACCTCGGGGTCGGCGCGGAAGGCCCGCGCACGCTCCTTGAGCAGCAGGTAGGTGCGCATGTTGGCGGCGGCCGAGGCCCACACGTCGTCGGGGCCGTCGGTGCGCAGCGGCTTGTAGTCGAAGTGCCGCGGGCCGTCGTAGGCGGGCGTGCCCTGCGGGCCGCCGTTCTCGAGCAGGTCGACCAGGAAGAAGGCGCTGATCAGGTCGCCGTGCCCGAAGACCAGGTCCTGGTCGAACTTGGGCCCGTGCTGGCCGTTGAGGTCGATGTGGAAGAGCTTGTCCTGCCACAGCGCCTGGCTGATGCCGTGCACGAAGTTCAGCCCGGCCATCTGCTCGTGCCCGACCTCGGGGTTCACACCGACCCGGTCGGCGTGCTCGAGCGTCGAGATGAAGGCGAGCGCGTGGCCGATCGTCGGCAGGAGGATGTCGCCTCGCGGCTCGTTCGGCTTCGGCTCGAGGGCGAAGCGCAGGTCGTAGTCCTGCTCGACGCAGTACGCCGCCAGGGTGTCGAGCCCCTCGCGGTAGCGGTCGAGCGCCGCGCGGACGTCCTTCGCGGCGTCGGTCTCCGAGCCCTCTCGGCCGCCCCAGAAGACGTAGGTCGAGGCGCCGAGCTCGGCCGCGAGGTCGAGGTTGCGCATGACCTTGCGCAGGGCGTAGCGGCGCACCTCGCGGGAGTTGCTGGTGAACCCGCCGTCCTTGAAGACGGGGTGCGTGAACAGGTTGGTCGTCACCATCGGCACCGCCAGCCCGGTGCTGTCCACGGCCGACCGGAAGCGCTTGACCTGCTCGTCGCGGTCGCTCCCGACCGCCAGCAGGTCGTCGTCGTGGAAGGTGACGCCCCAGGCCCCCAGCTCAGCCAGCCGGTGCACCGTCTCGACAGGGTCGACAGCCGGCCGGGTGGCGTCGCCGAAGGGGTCGCGCGCCTGCCAGCCCACCGTCCACAGCCCGAACGAGAACCGGTCCTCGGGGCGGGGTGCTTCGGCCATGGAGCAGCTCCTCGTGCAGGTTTGTTGGGTCTCGCAACTTATGCCGTGGTGCAGATCACGTCAACCGCCCCAGCGGTGTGGGACACGTTCGTGCAACAAATGCGCGCCACCCTCTTGCGCGGCAGCGGGCACGTGTTTATGTTGCGGCTCACAACAAAGCACGTGGCACAGGTCACAGCGCCGTCCCGGGCGCCCTCGCCACGACCGCACCGAAGGAGACCCGCCCATGCGCAAGAAGTCCCTGGCCGGAGTGGCGGTCCTCGCCGCGCTGAGCCTCGCCCTCACCGCGTGCGGCGACGACACCGCCGACACTGCCGGCGGGGGCGACGGCGCCGGAAGCGGCAACGGAGGTGGCGGCGGAACGGTCGGCGTCATCCTCCCCGACGCCACGACGTCGCCGCGCTGGGAGTCCGCCGACCGCCCGTTCCTGCAGGCGGCCTTCGAGGAGGCCGGCGTCACCGCCGACATCCAGAACGCCGGCGGCAACGTCTCCACCTTCGGCACGCTCTGCGACGGCATGATCAACCAGGGTGTTGCAGTGCTGATGATCGTCAACCTCGACTCGGACTCGGGGTCCGCCTGCCTGAGCAAGGCCCAGGACGCCGGCATCCAGACCATCGACTACGACCGCCTCACCCTCGGCGGCGGCGCCTCGTACTACGTGTCCTTCGACAACGTCGAGGTCGGCCGCACCATGGGTGAGGGCCTCATCCAGTGCCTCGACGACGCCGGCAAGACCGAGGCGAACGTCGTCCTCATCAACGGCGACCCGACCGACAACAACGCCGCGCTGTTCAAGCAGGGCTACCAGGAGGCGCTGCAGGAGAAGGTCGACAGCGGCGAGTACACGATCGTCGGCGACCAGACCGGCGAGTGGGACGCCGACGTCGCCGGCACCGCTTTCGAGCAGCTGTTCACGCAGAACAACGGCGATGTCGACGGCGTCGTGTCGGCCAACGACACGATGGCGCAGGGCATCATCGCCCGCCTGGCGGCCAACGGCCTCAACGGGCAGGTCCCGGTGACCGGGCAGGACGCGAGCGTCGAGGGCCTGCAGGCCATCCTCGCCGGCGACCAGTGCATGACGGTCTACAAGGCGATCGAGAAGGAGGCCAACGCGGCGGCCGAGCTGGCCATCACGCTCATCAACGGGGAGGACGCCGGGAGCCTGGCCACCGGCTCGGTCACCGACACCGTGCTGAACGTGGAGGTGCCGTCGGTGCTCGAGACGCCGCAGGCGATCTTCCGCGACAACGTCAAGGACGTCATCGACGACGGCTTCCAGGACGCGTCCGAGGTGTGCACCGGGCAGTTCGCGGCCGCGTGCGAGGAGCTCGGCATCTCCTAGCGGGACCCCCGGCGGCCCGGTGCTCGACGCACCGGGCCGCCGGTGCCCGGCTCGTCCCCCTCACCTCCGGAAGGCGTCATGACCGCTCCGCAGCCCGTCCCGAACGGCCCCACTGACCGTGCACCCCGTGCCGCCCACGGCGAGGAGCCGCTGCTGCAGCTGCGGGGGGTGGAGAAGCACTTCGGCGCCGTTCAGGTGCTCCACGGCGTCGACCTGGACGTCTACCCCGGTGAGGTGACGGCGCTCGTCGGCGACAACGGCGCCGGCAAGAGCACCCTCATCAAGGGACTGGCCGGCATCCACGTCTTCGACGGCGGCACGTACCTGTTCCAGGGCGAGAAGGTGCACGTCACCGGCCCCAAGCAGGCCAATGCCCTGGGCATCGAGGTCGTCTACCAGGACCTCGCGCTGTGCGACAACCTCGACATCGTGCACAACCTGTTCCTCGGCCGGGAGCTCACCAAGGGCGGCCGGCTCGACGAGGCCGAGATGGAGCGACGGGCCGAGGCGACGCTCGCGAGCCTGTCCGTGCGCACGGTGAAGTCGATCCGGCAGACCGTCTCGAGCCTGTCCGGCGGCCAGCGGCAGACCGTCGCCATCGCGCGATCGGTGCTGTGGAACAGCAAGCTCGTCATCCTCGACGAGCCGACGGCCGCACTGGGCGTGGCGCAGACCGAGCAGGTGCTGAAGCTCGTGCGGCGACTCGCCGACAAGGGCCTCGCGGTCGTCCTCATCAGCCACAACCTCAACGACGTGTTCGAGGTCGCGGACCGGATCGCGGTGCTGTACCTCGGTCGCATGGCCGCGCAGGTGCGGACCGCAGACGTCAAGCGCAACGAGGTGGTCGAGCTCATCACCTCCGGCCGGTCTGCCGGTGTGGGCCTGAGCGCCGCCGACAAGCTCGCCGCCGGCAGCGGCACGGAGGAGTCCCGATGAGCAGCACCGTGACGACCGACCCGGGTCTCGACGACGATCGCGCGGAGCCGCCGAGCCCGCAGGGCGGCCTGTCCGGCTCGCTGCGCGGGTACGTCGAGCGGGTCCGCGGCGGCGACGTCGGCTCCCTTCCCGCCCTGCTCGGCCTCGTCGTGCTGGTCGCCGTCTTCTCGACCCTGCGGCCGACCACGTTCACCAACGCCTTCAACTTCGCCAACCTCATCAACCAGAGCGCCGCGGTGATCGTCATCGCGATGGGCCTCGTCTTCGTCCTGCTGCTCGGCGAGATCGACCTGTCGGCCGGCTTCACCGCCGGGACCGGCGGCGCCGTCATGGCGATCGTCGTGACCCGGCAGGACCAGCCCTGGTTCCTCGCGGTCGCCGCAGGCCTGGTCACCGGCGCCGTCATCGGCACGTGCATCGGGCTCCTGGTCGCCCGGCTCGGCATCCCGTCCTTCGTGGTCACGCTCGCGGCCTTCCTCGGGCTGCAGGGCGTGCTGCTCAAGCTCATCGGCGAGGGTGGCAGCATCCCGGTCCGCGACTCCACGCTGGTGGCCCTCAACAACGGGACCCTGCCCGTGTGGCTCGGCTGGCTGCTGGTGGCCGCAGTCATCGTCGGCTACGCCCTCACCGCCGTGCGCACCGAGCAGAAGCGCCGCTCGAGCGGCCTGGTGACGGCCGGCATGCAGGTCGTGATCGCCAAGGTGCTCGTGCTCGGCCTGCTGCTGGTGCTCGCGACGGCCTACCTGTCCAAGGAGCGCAGCCGCAACCCGGCGCTCACCTCCATCTCGGGCGTGCCGATCGTCGTCGTGCTGCTGGTGGTGCTGCTCGTGGGACTGACGTTCCTGCTGACGCGCACCGCCTTCGGCCGGCACGTCTACGCCGTGGGCGGCAACGCCGAGGCGGCCCGTCGGGCGGGCATCAACGTGCAGCGCGTCAAGCTGACCTGCTTCGTGCTGTCCTCGACGCTGGCCGCCGTCGCCGGCCTGCTGCTGGCCAGCCGCAGCAACGGCATCACGCCGTCGACCGGCGGCGCCGAGACGCTGCTCTACGCGGTCGGCGCGGCGGTCATCGGCGGCACCAGCCTGTTCGGCGGCAAGGGCAAGGTCTCCGACGCGGTGCTCGGCGGCCTGGTCATCGCCGTCATCATCAACGGCATGGGCCTGCTCAACCAGCCGGCCGCGGTCGTGTTCATGGTGACCGGCGGCGTGCTGCTGGTGGCGGCGAGCGTCGACGCGCTCTCGCGCAAGCGCGCGACGGCCACCGGACGCGTCTGACCGGCATGGCCCTCCCGGACGGCGTCGGCAGCGCCGCGGTGCCGGCGTCGGTCGACGACGTCCGGCGGCGCAACCTGTCCTCGCTGCTGCAGCTCCTGCACGTGCACGGAGCGACGTCGCGCGCCGACCTGACGGCGCTCACCGGTCTCAACCGCAGCACCGTGAAGACCCTCCTCGAGGACCTCGTCCTCGCCCACCTGGTGTCGGAGTCCGCGCCGGTCGGGCGCGGGGGGGCGGGACGCCCGTCGATCCAGGTCGCGCCGGCCGCGGACCGGGTCTACGTGGTCGCGCTCGACATCGGTGTGGAGCACCTGACCGCCCTGCGCATCGGCCTCGGCGGCGTGGTGCTCGACCGCAGGAGCCTGCAGCAGGGCAGCGGCGACTACACCGTGCGGCGCACGCTGACCCGTGCGGTGCGACTGGTCCGGACCCTGCTCGACGGCGCGCCGGTGCAGGCCCGCTGCGTCGGCATCGGCGTCGGGGTGTGCGGTGTGGTCAGCGACGACGACGGCGTCGTGCGCTTCGCCCCGAACCTCGGGTGGGTGGACGTCCCGCTGGGCGACATGCTGGCCGACCGGCTGGGCACCCAGATGCCGATCGTGCTGGGCAACGACGGCGACCTCGGGGCCCGCGCGGAGCACCTGCGCGGTGCCGGTAGGGGGCTGACCGACATGGTCTACGTCGCCGGCGAGGTCGGCATCGGCGGCGGCATCATCGTCGAGGGGCGCCCCATGCGCGGCGCCGGCGGGTACGGCGGCGAGATCGGGCACATGGTGGTCGACTCCCGCGGCCCGGTGTGCCGGTGCGGACGGCAGGGCTGCTGGGAGACGCTCATCAGCGACGCGGCGGTGCTCGCCGCCACCGGCGCGCCGGAGGGCTCCACCCAGGGTGACGTCCTGGCCGCCTACGCGCGCGGCGAGGCCTGGCCGCGTGCCGGCCTGCGCCGGGTCGGTCGCGCCCTCGGCACGGGGACGGCGAACCTGGTGAACATCTTCAACCCTCAGCTGATCGTGTTCGGGGGCGCCGTGCGGCACGTGTTCACCGCGACCGAGCCGGTCGTGCGGGAGGCGCTGGCCGGCGTCCTCGCCGCACCGGCCGAGCAGGTGCGGCTGGTCGCCGCCGGTCTCGGTGACGACTCCGTCGCGGTCGGCGCCTCGGAGCTGGCGTTCGCCACCCTGCTGTCGGACCCGCTGGGCGCGCTGACCGCGCTGCCGCCCGTGGTGCTGGCCCGCGCATGACGCTGGTCGCCGGGATCGACTCGTCCACCCAGTCGACGAAGGTGGTCGTCGTCGACCTCGAGAGCGGGGAGGTCGTGCGGCGGGGGAGCGCGCCGCACCCGGACGGCACGGAGGTGCACCCCAGCGCCTGGGAGGCCGCCCTCGCGCAGGCGACGGCGGGAGGCCTGCTCGACGACGTCGCCGCGCTGTCGGTCGCGGGGCAGCAGCACGGGATGGTCGTGCTCGACGACGCGCGGCAGGTCGTGCGCCCGGCGCTGCTGTGGAACGACCTCCGGTCGGCGCCCGCCGCCCGCGCGCTCAACGAGGAGCTGGGTGGCGCGGCGGCCTGGGCGGACGCCGTCGGGCTGGTGCCGGTGGCCAGCTTCACCGTCACGAAGCTGCGCTGGCTGGCCGAGCACGAGCCGACGGCGGCGGAGCGGGTCCGCTCGGTGCTGCTGCCGCACGACTGGCTCACCTCCCGGCTGCTCGGCGGGTATGCCGAGCTCGTCACCGACCGCGGCGACGCGTCCGGCACCGGCTACTGGTCGCCCGCGTCGGGGGAGTACCGGCACGACCTGCTCGAGCGCGCCTTCGGTCGCCGGCTGGACGTGCCGCGTGTGCTCGGTCCGGCGGAGGCCGCCGGGACCACCCCCGACGGCGTGCTCGTCGCGGCGGGGACCGGCGACAACATGGCGGCCGCCCTGGGCCTCGGCGCCGGACCTGGCGACGTCGTCGTGTCGATCGGCACCAGCGGCACCGCCTTCGCCGTGCACGACGCCCCGGTCGCCGACCGCAGCGGCGCTGTGGCGGGGTTCGCCGACGCCACCGGCCGGCACCTGCCGCTCGTGGCGACGCTCAACGCGGCGCGCGTGCTGACGGCCACCGCGGCGCTGCTCGGCACCGACCTCGCCGGGCTGGATGCGCTCGCGCTGCGCGCCGCGCCGGGAGCCGGAGGCCTCGTCCTGCTGCCCTACCTCGACGGAGAGCGCACTCCCGACCTGCCGGAGGCCACCGGCAGCCTGCACGGCATGACGCGGGCGGCGATGACGCCGGAGAACCTGGCCCGCGCCGCCGTCGAGGGCATGGCGTGCGGTCTCGCCGACGCCGTCGACGCCCTCGCCCGGCAGGGTGTGCGGCCTCGGCGCGTGCTGCTCATCGGCGGGGGCGCGCGGTCGGCCGCGGTGCAGTCGGTGGTGCCGACGGTGCTCGGCGTCCCCGTGGTGCTCCCGGCTCCGGACGAGTACGTCGCCCTCGGCGCCGCCGCGCAGGCCGCGTGGGCGCTCACCGGGCAGCTGCCGTCGTGGAGGTCGCACTCGACCGAGCACGCGCCCTCCGGCGACGGCACGCCGGTTCGGGCGGCCTACGCGGCGGCCCGGAAGAGGACGCACGGATGAGCACGGGGTGGGGCATCGCCGCCACCGGCCGGATCGCCCGGACGGTCGGCACGGTC
>DATLGD010000072.1:0-9970 GCA_035540755.1 Mycobacteriales bacterium
AGCGCGCGCAGCTCGTCGGAGAGGCGGACGAGGCCGGCGTCGTCCGCCGGAGGCGCACCGTACAGGAGCCCGTCGAGCCGGGCCGGGTCCTGCCCGGTGCGGGCGGCGGCCGTCGACACCAGCGCCGTCCGCTCGGCGCCGTGGGGCAGGCCGAGCCGTCGGACGAGCCGGTCGCGCACCCCCGCGCGCAGCGCCTCGGCGGCGGTGTCGCGCGCCCCGGCGGCCCGGTAGAGCCGGCCGCGGCCCTCGACCGCCTCGGCCGCCCGGACCACCACCGGCAGCGGCTCCTCGACGACGCGGCCGAGCCGGCGGGCCCGCCACAGGGCCAGCACGGCCACGGCGAGCGCCAGCTGCGCGACGGCGAGCTTCAGCGCGTCGGGGAGCAGCTCGTTCAGCGGCCGCTGCTCGCCCGGGGGCACCTCGCGGGCCGGGTCGGGCACCAGCCAGACGACCCGCTCGGCGCTGCCGAGCAGGCCGAGCGCGAGGGCCGCGTTGCCCCGCTCGGCGAGCCGGTCGTTGGTGAGCAGGTCGCCATGGCCCAGCAGCACCACCTGCTCGTCCGGCAGCACCAGCAGCGCGGCGTCGCCGCCCGAGGCGTAGCAGCCCTGCGCTCCGGCCGCGGTCGGCGTGTACAGCGTGCCCCCGAGCTCGACCTCGCCGGCGCGCTCGGCCGGACCGAAGCCGCAGGCCGGCTGGCGGCGCTCGACCGGTACGCTGCCGGCCGTCTCCGCCGGCACGTCGAGGTCGTCGAGGTCGACGTCGACGGCGCCGACGACCAGCAGCGCACCGGTGCGGGCGGCCAGCCGCTCGAGCTCGGCCGAGGCCAGCGCCTCGGGCCGCGGGACGACGAGGACGGCGTTCTCGCCCTCCTCGGCCAGCGCCTGCTCGACGGTCTCGACCCGCTCGACCGGGACGCCGCCGTCGCGCAGGATCTCGGCGACCGCGCGGGAGCCGCTCGGGCCGTACGCGTCGGGGTCGAGGTAGCCCGACGGGCCGACCGCCGACAGCAGGCCGACGACGGCCGCCAGGACGACCAGCGCGAGCACGAGCAGCACCGGCAGCCGGGTGCGGCGGTAGGTCGACCGCAGGGTCGGTCCCGTCGCCGTCGCCCCGGGGGCGGCTGCCGGTGGGGACGGGTCGAGGACGGCGGTCACCGGACCACCAGGCGGCGCTCGGTGAGCCGGCGGTCGACGTCGACGAGCAGGGCGTAGGACTCGGCCGTGGCCGGCCGCCCGCCGTACCAGACCTCGTCGAAGACGCGCACCGCCGCGCGGAGGTCGTCGGCGGTCTCGGGGACCACCGCCCCTGCCTCGCGCGCCACCTCGTCGGCCGTGCGACCGGGCCTCGGGTCGAGCACCCCGCGAGCCTCGAGCTCGCGGACGACGGCGCGCAGCCGCTCGCGCACGGCGTCGGCGAAGCGGCCCTGCGCGGCGGCCTCGTCGGCCCTGGTGCGGTGCTCGGCCGCCGTTCGCACCCGCTCGCCGCCGAACAGCGCGCCGCCGCGGCCGTCGCGCCGCGGCCGGAGCCGGACCAGCACGACGGCGACCACCAGCGCGACCAGGGTGAGCAGGAGCAGCAGCCCGAGCCAGCCGCCCGGCGCAGCGCCGGCCGCTCCGTCGAGCAGCTCCGTCAGCTCGCGCAGCAGCCAGGTGCCCAGGCGCACGAGCAGCGGCGGCTGCGCCTCCTGGTACGGCCGGCGGGCCAGCTCCTCGCGGGCGAGCTCGGCCGCCTCCTCGCGGCTCAGCTCGCCCACCGCGAGCACCGGCAGTTCAACGGTCACGCGGAGCGGCCACCTGCCGCGGCCGCGTTGAGCGCGACGTCCAGGCCCTCGGCCCGCATCCGCCGGTCGACGTACAGCAGGGCGCTGACGGCCGCGCCGAACGGCGCGACGATCGTCAGCGCCAGCGCCGAGCCGACCGATGTGAGCACGATGTCCAGCGGGGCGAGCCCGGCCGGCTCGCCGTCCATGCCGGCGAAGAACGACCGCGCGGCGAACGGCGTCTGCAGCACCTGCGAGACGAACGAGGTGATGACCAGCACCAGCAGCAGGATCCCGAACACCCGCCACCAGTCGCCCTTCACCAGCACGCCGGAACGGCGCAGGCTCTGGCCGAGGGTCGCGCGCTCGAGCACCATGACGCTCGGCGCGAGGGCCAGCCGCACGTACAGGTGCACGGCCGCGAGCGCTGCGACGACGACGAGCGGTATGCCGAGCACCAGGCTGACCGGTCCGGCGACCGCCGCGAGCAGGGCCGTGACGACCACGGCCCCGACGAAGATGCCCCACACGATCAGGAGCACCACGACCGCCAGCCCGACCAGGCGCAGCAGCAGCGGCCGCACCGACGTCCACGCCTGTCCGATGGTCATCGGCTGGCCGAGCACCGCCTTGCCGACCACGGCCGTGATGACGCCGGCGAGCACGACGCCCGACAGGAACGACAGCAGCGAGCTCGCGCCGAGACCGGCGAACAGCCCGCCGAGCTCGGCGTCGAAGGCGACCTGGCTGCCGGGCGTGAAGCCGGTCGGGTCGAACACGGCGCTGTCGAACAGGGAGACGAGCAGCGGGAGGTTGAGCAGCGTGGTCACCAGCGCGATCGCCAGCGACAGCCCCAGGGTCGGCTTCGGGTAGGTGCGGACGACGCCGACGGCGCCGTCGAGCAGCTCGCCGAGGCCGAGCGGGCGCAGCGGCACGACGCCGGGCTTGACGGCCTGCGGCGGCGCCCAGCCCCAGCCACCGGGCGGCGGGCCGCCCGCGCCCGGCGCACCGGGACCGGCCGGGGGGCCGCCCCAGCCGGGCGGCGCCGTCCAGCCGGGCGGCTGGCCCCAGCCGGGCTGCTGGCCTGGACCGGGCTGCTGGCCTGGACCGGGCGGCTGGCCGCCCGGGGGCGGACCGGAGCCGCCCGCCGACGGCCCCGGTCCGCTGTCGGGCGCCGCCCAGTCCTGCGAAGAAGTCACGTGCACCTGTCCTCATCGGCCGGGTCGGTCGGTCGGCCCGGCGGAACCGGGAGGCCCATGCTGGCACGTCCGCGCCGGCCCGGCGTGCGAGCGGGCACCCGGCGACGCGCTGGCGCGTTCGGAGGTCAGGACGCCGCCCGGCGGCGTCGCCGGTGCGACGATGCTCCGGTCGGACCCAGCGCACGATCGACCGGCGGAGCGGCCGCGCCGTGACCGCCGAGAGGAGAGCAGCCCGTGACGGGGCCAAGGGGCAGCAGCAAGGTGCTGGTCGTCGACGACGACCCGGCGCTGGCCGAGATGCTCGGGATCGTGCTGCGCGGCGAGGGGTTCGAGCCGTCCTTCGTCGCCGACGGCGACGCCGCCCTGGGCGCCTTCCGCCGGGAGCGCCCCGACCTGGTGCTGCTCGACGTCATGCTGCCGGGCACCGACGGCGTCGAGGTCTGCCGGCAGATCCGGGCCGAGAGCGGCGTCCCGATCGTCATGCTCACCGCGCGCGGCGACACCATCGACGTCGTCAACGGCCTGGAGAGCGGCGCCGACGACTACGTGGTCAAGCCGTTCAAGGCGCGTGAGCTCGTCGCCCGCGTGCGGGCCCGGCTGCGGGTGCCGGAGCAGGCCGAGCCCGAGACCCTCACCATCGGCCCGGCCGACGACCCGGTGGTCATCGACGTCCCCGGCCACCGCGTCACCCGCGGCGACGCGCAGGTGCAGCTGACGCCGCTCGAGTTCGACCTCCTCGTCGCCCTGGCCCGCAAGCCGCACGTCGTGTTCACCCGCGAGGTGCTGCTCGAGCAGGTCTGGAACTACCGGCACGCCGCCGACACGCGGCTGGTCAACGTGCACGTGCAGCGCCTCCGCGCGAAGGTCGAGCGCGACCCGGAGCGCCCGCAGGTGGTGGTCACCGTGCGCGGCGTCGGCTACAAGGCAGGGCCGGACTGAGCACCGGACCGCCGTCGACCCGGCCGGCGCCGCCCGTTCCGGCCGTCGGCACCGGGTCGGGCGCCGTGCGGCAGGACGCCGCCGCGACGGCGCCGCGCCGCGGTTCCCGGCCGGCCCCGGTGTCGCTGGACCCGGCCTGGCGCCGCGCCGCCACGCGCGGCGGCGACGTGGTGCAGCGGCGCTGGCACGAGGCCGCTCTGCGCTGGCGCCGCTCGCTGCGCATGCGGGTCCTGGCCACCACCCTCGTCACCAGCTCGCTGGTCGTGGGCCTGTTCGCCTCCATCCTGGTGGGCCAGGTCGGCCGCGGTCTGGTCGAGGCCAAGACCCGGGCTGCGCTGGTCGAGGCGTCCAGCGGCCTGCAGGTCGCCCGCGGCGACGTCGAGGCCTCGGGCGCCACCGGCCAGGCGGCGTCGGTCGCCGTCCTCGAGGGCGTGGTGCAGCGGCTGTCCGACCGCGGCTCGACCGGCGACCTCTACACGGTCGTGCTCGCGGGCCCGGCCAGCAGCACCTCGTTCACCTCTCCTGGCGTGCGTCCCGCCGACGTGCCGGTCGAGCTCGAGGAGCAGCTGCGCGAGCAGGCGGGGCCGCTGTACTCCTTCGCCCCTGTCCCGGGTCCCGGCGGGCGCGACACCGGCCTGGTCGTCGGCTCCACCCTCAGCGTCCCCGCGCTCGGGCAGTACCGGCTCTACCACCTGTTCCCCCTCGACGCCGAGCGCGAGACGCTGTCGCTGGTCCGTCGCACCGCCGTCCTCGCCGGTTCGCTGCTGGTGCTGCTGGTCGGGCTGATCGCCGCGCTCGTCACCCGGCAGGTCGTGTCGCCGGTGCGCCTGGCCGCCCGCACCGCGGAGCGCCTGGCCGCCGGCCGGCTCGAGGAGCGCATGCAGGTCTCCGGCGAGGACGAGCTGGCCCTGCTCGCCGAGAGCTTCAACTCCATGGCGGAGGGCCTGCAGAGCCAGATCCGCCAGCTGGAGGACCTCTCCCGCGTGCAGCGCCGCTTCGTCTCGGACGTGTCGCACGAGCTGCGGACGCCGTTGACCACCGTGCGGATGGCTGCGGACGTCCTGTTCGAGGGACGGGACCGCTTCCCGTCGCACGTCGCGCGGTCGGCCGAGCTGCTGCAGGACGAGCTCGAGCGCTTCGAGGCCCTGCTGGCCGACCTGCTCGAGATCAGCCGGTACGACGCCGGCGCGGCCGCGCTCGACGCCGCCCCCCTGGACGTCGTCCCGCTGGTGCACCGCGTCGTGGCGTCGGCGTCGCTGCTGGCCGAGCGCAAGGGCTCGGTCCTCGACGTGCAGGGGGTGCCCCCCGGTCCGGTCATCGTCGAGGCCGACGTCGTGCGGCTCGAGCGGGTGCTGCGCAACCTGGTCGTCAACGCCGTCGAGCACGGGGAGGGCCGTCCGGTCGAGATCTCCGTCGCCGGCGACGACGAGGCCGTCGCGGTGCTGGTCCGCGACCACGGCGTCGGGCTCCAGCCGGGGCAGGCCGGCATGGTGTTCACCCGCTTCTGGCGTGCCGACCCCTCCCGCGCCCGCTCCACCGGCGGCACCGGCCTCGGCCTCGCCATCGCACTCGAGGACGTGCGGCTGCACGGCGGGTGGCTGCAGGCCGCCGGCCGGCCAGGCGAGGGCGCCGCCTTCCTCGTCACCCTGCCGACCCGCGCCGGGCGCGACCCCGGGGCCGGGCCGCTCGAGCTGCCCTGGCCGACGGGACCGCGATGACCAGCGCCACGAGACCCCGGACCGCCAGCCGCGCGCTCGCCGCCGCCGCCGTCGCGGTGCTCCTGTCCGCGTGCGGCCTGCCGGTCGAATCCGGCGTCCGCTCGCCGGGGCCGGTGGCTCCCGAGGCCGTCGAGCGCGGCGGCATCCAGGTGCTGCCGCCCGGGCCGCGGCCGGACGCCGGCCCGCGCGAGGTCGTCCTCGGGTTCCTCGGCGCCCAGACCAGCCCCGACGCCGACTACGCGCTCGCCCGCGAGTTCCTCGCGCCAGAGGTGCGGGGCAGCTGGGACTCCGGCACCGGCGTCGTCATCTACGACCCGGTCAGCGTCGAGGTCGTCACCGACGTGGGCGACGACTCCCTGGTCGTCGTGCGCTCCGACACCGTGGCAAGCATCGGTGCGGACGGCGGCTACCAGCTCGAGACCGGCTCGGTCGAGGACACCTACCGCCTGGCCCGCGACGCCTCCGGCCAGCTGCAGCTGGTCGACGTCCCGTCCGGCCTGCGGCTCACGCCGGCCGGAGCGGGCCGTTCCTACCGCGCCGAGGAGGTGTACTTCGTCGGCCTGCCCGAGGGCCCGGGGCCGTCCGAGCGGCTGGTGCCGGACCGCGCGTTCCTGCCGGCGCAGGGCGAGCTGGCCGACCACCTGGTGCGGCAGCTGCTCGCCGGTCCGACCGTGGCCCTGGGCGACGCCGTCACCACCGGCTTCCCGGTCGGCACCGCGCTCCACCGGCCGGTGGAGCCGCTCGCCGACGGCGTGGCCACCGTCGACCTCACCCGGGAGGTGCTCGCCGCCGGGCCGGCGCAGCGCCGGCAGCTGTCCGCGCAGGTCGGATGGACCCTGCAGACCGCCCTGCCCGCGACGTCCGGGATCCGCCTGCTCGTCGAGGGCGAGCCGCTCGAGGTGCCCGAGGCCGAGGAGCTGCAGGACCGCTCCGACTGGCTGAGCGTCGACCCGAACGGCGCCGCCGGCCGCGCCCCGGCGCTGTACGTGGTCGACCGCCGGCTGCAGCGGCTCGAGGGCAGCACCCCTCGCAGCGAGGCCACCGACGGCACGCTGCCGGTCGACGCCGTCGCCGTCTCGCCGAGCACCGGCCGGCTGGCGCTGCTCACCCGGGACGGCGACCCTGGCACCGCCGACGTCGTGCGCGTCGGCCCGTCCTCCGGGCCGTTCGCACCGGTGCTGCAGGACGCGCCGGTGAGCTCGCTGTCGTGGGGGAGCGGGGCGCGCGGGCTGTGGGCGGTCACGACCGCGCCCGATCCCGCGGCCGACTCCGCAATCGTGCTGGTGCCGTCCAGCGCCGACGTGCAGCCGCTGCGGGTGCCGTACGCCCGGCCCCCCGGGGCGGGTCCGCTGTCGGTGCTGCGCGTGTCCCGGGACGGCGCCCGGGTCGCCGCCGTGTTCGGCATCGGCGCCGAGCGCCGGCTCTACGTCGGCCGGGTCGAGCTGGGTGACGGGGGGCTCCGCCTGGCCGGCCTGCGGCCGGTGGCGCCGCTGCTGGCAGACGTCGCCGACGTGGCCTGGGAGTCCGGCACGTCGCTGGTCGTGCTGGCGCCGCTCGGCACGCCGAACCGGCTGCCCGTCCGGGTGACCGTCGACGGCTCGGAGCTCGAGCCGGTGCGCACCCTGGGACTCGACGGCGAGCCCGAGACGGTCACCGCGGCGCCGGGACGTCCGCTGGTGGTCGGCACCGTGCTGGCCGGCCGGCCGGTGCTGCTGGTCGAGGACGGCGAGCTGTTCCGGCTCCAGCCCGGCGCGGGCGCCGCACCGGCCTATCCCGGCTGACCGACCGGCCGGCGGGGCACGCCGTCCACAGCCTGCGGCGCGGGGCCCCGGGACGGCCGGTCCGCGGTCAGGCTGTCGGCATGTCCTCCTCGCCGGCAGTGCACCTCTCCCGGCCCCGGCCGCTCGAGCTGGCCGAGGCGCTGCTCGACCTCGTCCTGCCCCGGCGCTGCGCCGGCTGCGCCGAGCCCGGCTGCGGCCTGTGCCCCGCCTGCCGCGAGGTGCTCACGGCGCCTGCGCTCGGCCGGGTCGCCGACGGACCGCGCCGGCTGCCGCCGCTGGCCGCCGCCGCGCCCTACGGCGGTGCGGTGCGGGGTGTCCTGCTGGCGCACAAGGAGCACGGCCGGCTGGCGCTGGCCCGGCCGCTCGGGACGGCGCTCGCCGGGGCCGTCGCCGCGCTCGGGCCGTCGCCGGGCGCCGTGCTCGTGCCGGTGCCGTCCTCCGCGTCGGCCGTGCGCACGCGCGGCCACGACCACTCCCGGCGGCTGGCCTCGGCGGCAGCCAGGCGGCTGGGCCTTCCGGCGCGGCCGCTGCTGCGGCAGTCCCGCGCGGTGGCCGACTCTGCCGGCCTGGGGGCCGCCGAGCGGGCCGAGAACCTGCGGGGCGCCCTGGTCGCCCGGCGTCCCCTGCACGGAGTCACCGCACTCGTCGTGGACGACGTCGTGACCACCGGGTCCACGCTCCGCGAGGCCGTGCGGGCCCTGCGCGCCGCCGGAGCCGTCGTGCCAGGGGTCGCCGTCGTCGCGCTGACGCCACCGCCGGGCCGGAGCTGAGGCACGTCTGGCACGTGTCCGCAGCGCGCCCGCCCCTGTGCAGGGGGAGATGCAGGGTCTAGCGTCGAGCCTGTTCGACCGAGCGCCCCGAGGGCAGGAGGGAGGAAGGCGCAGAACCCCCACCGCTCCCGGACGCGGCGCAGACGGTGCCGCGTCCCGCCCCACCCGAACCTGTTCGAGGAGGACTTGCGTGGACATCGTCGTCAAGGGCCGCAACGTCGAGGTGCCGGACCACTTCCGGGAGCACGTGCAGGACAAGCTCGCCCCTGCAGAACGCCTCGACAGCCGCGTCATCCGGATCGACGTCGAGCTCACGCACGAGAAGAACCCGCGCCAGTCCGACCGCTGCCAGCGGATCGAGATGACCTGCCGCACCAAGGGCCCGGTGGTCCGCGCCGAGGCGAGCGCCGCCGACTTCTACGCCGCGCTCGACGCCGCGGTCAGCAAGCTGGAGGCGCGCCTGCGCAAGGCGCACGACCGCCGTCGGGTCAGCCACGGCCGGCACACCCCGCCGTCGGTCGCCGAGGTCACCGCCGGGCTGCCCGCCCCGGCACCGGAGCTGTTCGGACGCAACGGCAGCAGCCCCGACAGCGGTGCCGATGCGGTGGCCGTGCTCCACGCCCCGCCCGCCCCACATGACGACACCGAGATGCTCATCGTGCGGGACAAGACGCACTCCGCGGTTCCGATGACGACCGCCGACGCCCTGCACGAGATGGAGCTGGTCGGTCACGACTTCTACCTGTTCGCCGACGCCGACACCGGCCTGCCCAGCGTGGTCTACCGGCGGCACGGCTACGACTACGGCGTCCTGCGGCTCGCGGCGGAGTGATCCGGCGCCGGCAGGTCCGGCGCCGGACCTGCCGGTGCGCCGGGACGCGGCCGCCGCCCGCGCACCGGGGCGATCGTCGGCCGTGCGTGCCATGATCTGCCCGGGCGTCCGGAACACCCCGGTCCGCCCGGCACCTCCGGCTGCGGGTCCGAGCAGCGCGCGATGGCGCACGGACGCCGGGCCGTGGCCCGCCGGACCAGGGAAGGAACCGCTGTGACTGAGGAGCGCGAGTCGCCGACCGGCGCGCCGGCCGCCGGCCAGATCGCGGTCGAGCCGATCCGCGTGCTCGTCGTCGACGACCACGCGCTGTTCCGCCGCGGGCTGCAGATGGTCCTCGAGCAGGAGCCGGACATCGAGGTCGTGGCGGAGGCCAGCGACGGAGCGGAGGCGGTGGAGAAGAGCGCCGACACGCTGCCTGACATCGTGCTCATGGACGTCCGGATGCCGAGGCGGGGCGGCATCGACGCCTGCAGCGCCATCCACGAGACCGTCCCGTCCGCCAAGATCATCATGCTGACGATCTCGGACGAGGAGGCCGACCTCTACGACGCCATCAAGGCCGGGGCGATGGGCTACCTGCTCAAGGAGATCTCCATCGAGGAGGTCGCCGGCGCCATCCGCGCCGTGCACGGCGGGCAGTCGCTCATCTCTCCGTCGATGGCCAGCAAGCTGCTCACCGAGTTCGCCACCATGATCAAGAAGACCGACGACCGGCAGCAACTGCCCACCCCGCGGCTCACCGACCGCGAGATGGAGGTCCTCAAGCTCGTCGCGAAGGGCCTGAACAACCGCGACATCGCCAAGCAGCTGTTCATCAGCGAGAACACCGTCAAGAACCACATCCGCAACATCCTGGAGAAGCTGCAGCTGCACTCGCGGATGGAGGCGGTCGTCTACGCCGTCCGCGAGAAGCTGCTCGAGATCACCTGACCGGCACGGCGCGACCTGGCCGGGCGGCGGCTCCCGGGCACG
>DATLGD010000073.1:0-16748 GCA_035540755.1 Mycobacteriales bacterium
GGTGGTGGGCGGTGCTGGTGGTCGAGCGGACTAGGCCAGGCCGGGCAGGCCCTCCTCGTCCTGGTCGGCGAACGGGGCGTCCTGCTCGGCCTCGTAGGCGCGCCAGGCCTCGGCGTCCCAGATCTCGAGCCGGGTGTTCGCCCCGACGACGACGCAGTCGCGCTGCAGGCCGGCGTACTGGCGCAGCGGCACGGGCACGGTCACCCGGCCCTGCCGGTCGGGCACGTCGTCGAAGGCGCTGGCGAAGAACATCCGGCTGTAGTCCCGCACCCGCTTTGCCGTCAGCGGGGCGGCGCGCAGCTGCTCGGCCTGGGCCGCGAAGTCCGACCGGCGGAACACGTAGAGGCAGTGCTCCTGCCCCTTGGTGATCACGACGCCCTCCGACAGCTCGTCCCGGAACCGGGCCGGCAGGAAGAGCCGGCCCTTGTCGTCCAGGCGCGGGGTGTGGGTGCCGAGGAACACGGGTCCCTCCTGTCCCTCCCGTCCACCCCTGGACGCTGGTGCAGGTGCCACGGGAGCCCCTGTGCTCCCGTGCGCACCACATTACTCCACTTCTCCCCACCGTCAACGTCCCCCGCCGTGTCGTGCCCCCGGGGTTTCCGACGTCGTCGCAGGTCAGGAGCGTGAGCACCGGGTGGAGCAGGGATCGCCACGCCGTCGTGACCGGGCAGGCAGGACGGCTGGACGCCGACCTCTGGCCGGCGGAGACCCCCGGGCCGACGGCTCCGGTGGAGCGCAGTGGTGCGGCGGCCGGTCCGCCGGCAAGCGCGGCGGTGGGGGTCCCCGGGAACATCCCGGGCTCGCCGGACGTCTTTCCGAGGTCCGGCCGGTGGGCGGGGCAGGTCCCCGGCCCGCCCGCGGTCCGCCCCGACCTCCGCCGGACGGCGTGCCGCCGTCGTCCCGCAGTGCCAGACTCGGCTCCGACCCGTCCCCGACGTCCTCAGGACGTCTGCCCGACGCTCCCGCCCGCGAGGGCTGCGCTGCAGCCGCACAGGAGGACCCCCACGTGGCAGGCCGCACCCGTCCCAGTGCCAGGGACGGACTCGACGCCGTGCAGGAGACGTCGAACCGGATCCTCGGCAACGTCGAGACGGTCATCGAGGGCAAGCCCGAGGCCGCTCGGCTGGCGCTGGCGGTGATGCTGGCCGAGGGGCACCTGCTGCTCGAGGACGTGCCCGGCGTCGGCAAGACCATGCTGGCCAAGGCCCTCGCCCGGTCGGTCGACTGCTCGGTGCGGCGCATCCAGTTCACGCCGGACCTGCTGCCCAGCGACGTCACGGGCGTGTCCGTCTACGACCAGGAGTCGCACGAGTTCGAGTTCAAGCCCGGCGCGATCTTCGCCAACATCGTCGTCGGTGACGAGATCAACCGGGCGTCGCCCAAGACCCAGTCGGCGCTGCTCGAGGCGATGGAGGAGCGGCAGGTCTCCGTCGACGGCTCGACCTACCTGCTGGAGGCGCCGTTCATGGTGATCGCCACGCAGAACCCGATCGAGATGGAGGGCACCTACCCGCTCCCGGAGGCGCAGCGCGACCGCTTCACCGCGCGCCTGTCGATGGGCTACCCCTCCCCTGCCGCCGAGGTCGAGATGCTCGAGGTGCACGGCGGCTCCGAGCCGCTCGACGACCTGGAGCCGGTCGCCGACGCGTCCGAGATCCGCAAGCTCATCGAGGTCGTGCGCGACGTGCACGTGGCCGAGGAGGTGCGGCAGTACGTCGTCGCGCTGCTCGCGGCCACCCGCTCCTCGGCGGACCTGCGCCTCGGCGCCTCCCCGCGGTCCGGCCTCCAGCTGGTCCGCGTCGCCAAGGCGCACGCCGCCCTCGCCGGCCGCGGCTACGTGCGCCCCGACGACGTGCAGGACCTCGCCGAGGCGGTGCTCGCCCACCGGCTGCTGGCCACGCCGGAGGCCCAGGTCGCCCGCCGCAGCCCCGAGGACGTCGTCGCGGCGATCGTCGAGCGCACCGCGCTGCCGTCGACGCCGGGGACCCGGCGACGGTGAGCGGCGTCGGCGCCGCGCTTGCCGGGCTCACCACGCGCGGCCGGTGCCTGCTCGCCGCCGGTGCCGCGCTGGTGGCCTGCGCGTTCCTGCTCGGGCAGCGCGACCTGCTGCGCGTCGGCGTCTTCCTGGTCGCGCTGCCGCTGGTCGCCGTCGCCGTCGTGGCCCGCACGCGCTACCGGCTGGCCTGCACCCGGCGGCTGGAACCCTCGCGGGTCGAGGCCGGGCGGACCTCGACGGTGCGGCTCCACCTCGACAACGTCTCCCGCCTGCCGAGCGGCGTGCTGCTCATGGAGGACGCGCTGCCGTACACGCTCGGCGGACGGCCCCGCTTCGTGCTCGACCGGGTCGAGCCGAACGGCGCCCGCGACGTCAGCTATCCGGCTCGGTCGGAGGTGCGGGGGCGGTTCGTCGTCGGCCCGCTCTCGGTGCGGATGACCGACCCGTTCGGCCTGTGCGAGCTGACCCGGGCCTTCGCGAGCCGGGACGAGCTGGTGGTCACGCCGGTCGTCACCGCCCTGCCGCCGGTGCGGCTCGGTGGCGACTGGGCCGGCGGGGGCGACAGCAGCGCGCGTGCCGTCGCCAGCAGCGGCGCCGACGACGTCGCCACCCGCGAGTACCGCCACGGCGACGACCTGCGCCGCGTGCACTGGCGCAGCACCGCCCGCACCGGGGAGCTGATGGTGCGGCGCGAGGAGCAGCCGTTCCAGAACCGGGCGACCCTCGTGCTCGACGGGCGGCGCTCCGCGCACCACGGCGACGGGCCGGCGTCGTCGTTCGAGTGGTCGGTGAGCGCCGTCGCGAGCATCGGGGTCGCGCTGTCGCGGGCCGGTTTCGGGCTCTCCCTGCTGCGCGAGACCGGGGCGTCGCTCGCCCCCGCCGGGCTGCCGCTGACCGAGGGGCTGCTGCTCGAGTCGCTCGCGACCGTCGCCCTGTCCCGGACCGACGACCTTGACGCGCTCGCTGAGCGGCTGCGTCGCACCGGCGGCGGCGTCCTCGTCGCCGTGCTCGGCGACCTCGACCCGGCGCAGGCCGAGCGCCTGGCCCGCGGGCGCTCGTCGCCGGGGGGCGTCGTCGTGCTCGTCGACACCGAGAGCTGGAGCTCGCGCAGCGCCTCGGCCCGCAGCGCCGCCGCGGACCGGCACGCCGCCAGCGCGGCGGTCCTGACCGGGGCCGGCTGGCGGGTGCTGCCGGTCCAGCACGGCACGACCCTGCCCTCGGTCTGGCCGCTCGCGGCCCGCCGCGGCGGCGGGCGGCCCGCCGTCGGCTTCCGGCCGTCGATCGTCCCGGCCGGAGCGCGCCCGTGACCGCCGCGACCCGTACGACGCTGCTGGCCGCGCTGGCGGTCGCGCTCACCTCGTCGGCGCTGGCCGGTGTGTACGACGGCTCGGCCTGGCTGCTGCCGGTGGTGGGCGCCGTGCTGGCGGTCGCCGCGGCCGGCCTTCTCGGCCGCCGCCTGCGCGTGCCGGCCGTGCTGCAGCCCGCCGTGGCCGTCCTCGCCACCGGCGCCTACGTCACCGTCGTCTACGCCCGCGACACGCTGAGCCTGCTGGTCGTGCCCACCGCCGAGACCGCCCGCCGCCTGGGCGACCTCCTCGGCCAGGGCCTGCTCGACGTCGACGAGCAGGCCGCCCCGGTGCCGAGCGCACCCGGCGTCGTCCTGATCGCCGTGCTCGGTGTGGCGGCCGTCGCGCTCCTGGTCGACCTCGTCGCGGTCGCGCTGCGCCGGCCCGCTCTCGCCGGGCTGCCGCTGCTGGCGCTGCTGGCCGTCCCCTCGGGCACGCTGGAAGGCGGCGTCGGCTGGTGGCCGTTCGCCCTCGGCGCCACCGGCTGGCTGGTCCTGCTCATGGACGACGCGGGCGACCGGGTCTCGCGCTGGGGGACGACGCTCCGGGCCGGCCGCCGCGGCCCGCTCGACGAGAGCAGCCTCGGTCGGGTCGGCCGCCGCATCGGCGTCGCCGCCCTCGGCGTGGCGGTCGTCGTGCCGGCGCTCGTGCCCGGGCTCGAGGCCCGGCTGCTCTCCGGCGGCAGCGGGAGCGGGCTCGGCGGCTCGCGGACGACGGTCACCTACAACCCGATCACCGAGCTCGGCGGGCAGCTGCGGCTGCCCGAGCCGCAGCCGCTGCTGGCCTACCGCACCACCGATGCCTCCCCGGACTACCTGCGCCTGACCACGCTGGACCGGTTCGACGACGCCTCCGGGTGGTCGTCGTCGGAGCTGTCGGCCGATGTCCGACGCGACGCCGTTCGCGACGGGATCCCAGTGCCGCCGGCCGTGCGCGGTGCGCCGACCGAGCCGGTCACCACGGCCATCCGCGTCCAGTCGCTCGGCGGGCCCTGGCTGCCGGTGCCGGCTCAGCCCACCGGCGTCGAGATCTCCGGCCCCTGGCTGTGGGACAGCACCAGCGAGACCGTCTTCTCCACGCGCGTCGACCTGTCGGAGGTCGACGAGGTCTACCGCGTGACGGCGTCCCGCGTCGTACCGGACCCGTCCGTGCTGCAACGGGAGGGGCGTCTGCCCGAGGACGTCGCGCCGTTCGCGGTCGCGCCGCAGGTCTCGCCGTACGTCGCCGACCTCGCGCAGCAGGTCGCGGCCGGCGCCGAGACCGGCTACGACCGGGCGGCCGCGCTGCAGGCCTTCTTCCGGGACGCCTCCAACGGCTTCGTGTACTCCGAGAGCACCTCGGTGCCGGGCATCGACGCCCCGAACGCGCTGGAGACGTTCCTGCGCGGCCGGCAGGGGTTCTGCGAGCAGTACGCCTCCGCGATGGCCGCGATGGCGCGGGTCGTGGGCCTGCCGGCACGCGTCGCCGTCGGCTTCACCCCGGGCTCCGCCCAGCCCGACGGCACCTACCTCGTGACGACGAACGAGGCGCACGCCTGGCCGGAGATCTGGTTCAGCGGCGCGGGCTGGGTGCGCTTCGAACCGACGCCGCGGGCGCAGCAGGTCACCACGCCCGGCTACACCGTGCCGCCGGTGCCGGCGGACGTGCCCGAGGTCGACGCGCCCGCTCCTGCGCCGGACGACCCGGCCGCGCCGGCTCCTGCCCCCGCGGACCCGAACGCTCCGGACCAGCGCGGCCTCGACGAGGACGCGGCGGCCGGTGGCACGGACGGGGACCAGGGAGCGCTGCGCACCGGCCCGGTGCTCGCCACCGCCGCGCTGCTGGCCCTGCTCGCCGCGCCCGCGGGGCTGGCCGCCCTGCGCCGCCGCCGGCTGTGGCAGGAGCCCGGGCCGGCGTCGGCATGGGCCCACGTGGTGGAGGACGCCGTCGACGTCGGCCATCGCTGGCGCCCGGCGGACTCCCCGCTCACCGCGTCCGAGCGCCTGCTGGCCGAGCGTCCGCTGGACCCGGCTGCCGCGGTCGCTCTGCGCTACCTGGCTGAGCGCCTCGACGAGGCCCGCTACGCCCGGCCCGGCGACGTCTCGCCCGCCGAGGCGGACGAGCTCAGGTCGCAGGTGGCCGAGGTCCGGCGAGGGCTGCTCGCCTCGGCTCCGCCGCGGGTGCGCTGGACGGCGCGGCTGCTGCCGGCGTCGTCGTTGCGCTGGGCGTCGTCGAGCGCCGGCGCGGCGGTGGCCGACGGGCTCGACCGCGCGGACGACCTGCTCCAGTCCGCCGTGGCGACGGTCCGGCGACGCGTGCGACGCGCCTGAGCGAAGGCGCCCGCGTGGTGCGGTCGGTCGCCGCGACCTACTGGCCGCGCTCGTCCCAACGGCGCTTCCAGCGCTCCTCGAACCGGTTCAACAGCCCGCCGCCCGAGGAGGGCTTGGGCCGTGCCGGTCGGCGCGACGGAGCCGGGCCTCGCGGATCGCTCTCGGGAGCGGCGGCGACCGGGCCCTGGCCCATGCGCTTCCACGCCGTCATGGCCAGCACGAGCGCGCCGACCATGATCGCGAAGCCGGCGATGCCGATGAGGGCCTGAGGCAGACCGGGCTCGCGGGTGACCCCGACGAGGAGCACGGCGAAACCGACGGCGAAGACCAGCGCGGCCTTGACCAGGCGGCGCTTCATGTGGGTGCGCAGGTCGGTCTGGCGCACCGTGGAGGCGAACTTGGGGTCCTCCTGGTAGAGCGCACGCTCGATCTGGTCGAGCAGGCGCTGCTCGTGCTCAGAGAGCGGCACGGTGTTCCCTCCCCGAGGAGCATCCAGGAGCCGAGGCGGCCGGGCGGCCGGTCGGTGCGAGGTCCCCGTCACGAGGATACGAGCCCGGAGCCCTGACGTCACGGCGAGGACCGGATCGGATGCCGGGAACGGCGCGCCCTGGAGTCCCGATGCCGAGGGGGGCCAGTTCCGACATGCGTTCACCTGCCTGCGTCGTGCCCGAGAGTGCGCGAGTGCGCCTGCCTTCCGAGGGAGCGAGCGCCTCGTGCGAGCGGTCTTCCCGCTCCCGGGCCGCTCGACGCCTCGACCTGTCAACGGTCCGGAGACGGAAGTCGTGCCGGCGCGTTCGGGCCGACCGGCTCGACGAGAACGGCCGGGCGCACGGCGCCGGCGCCGAAGCGGCGCGAGGCGCGGTCGACGGCCTGCTCTGCCTCGCGCCAGCCGGCGTCCCGCTCGCCGAGCAGCAGCTGCCGGGGCGCGGTGGCGGCGTCGGTGATGCCCTCCACCCGCACGCCGACCAGCCGGAGCCGGGCCCGCTCGAGCCCGAGCGCGGTGTACAGCTGCATCGCCGTCTCGTAGACGGTGCGGCCGACATCGGTGTGCTCCTTCAGCGTGCGTGCCCGGGTGAGCGTGGTGAAGTCGGCGAACCGCACCTTGATCGAGACCGTGCGACCCACCTGGCCGGAGGCCCGCAGCCGGGCGGCGGTGCGCTCGGACAGCCGTAGCAGCTCGCGGGCGATCACCGCGGGGTCGTCGACGTCGGAGGCGAAGGTCTCCTCCGCGCCGATGCTCTTGTCCGGCTCGGACGGGACGACGACCCGCTCGTCGCGTCCCCAGGCCAGGGCCGACAGGTGCGCGCCGACCGCCGGCCCGAGCGCGCGCTGCAGCGTCGCCCGCGGGGTGTTCGCGAGGTCACCGACGGTGTGCAGGCCGAACCGGGCCAGCACCTCGCCGGTCTTCTCCCCCACACCCCACAGCGCGCCGACCGGCAGCGGGTGCAGGAAGGCGACGACGTCGTCGGCCGGCACGACGCGCAGCCCGTCGGGCTTGCAGCGGGCGCTCGCCAGCTTCGCCACGAACTTCGTGCTCGCCACCCCTACCGAGCAGGTGATGCCCTGCTCGTCCTCGACGGTGGCGCGGATCCACTCGGCCACCTGCCGCGGCGAGCCGAGCCGGCGACGGGCGCCGCGGACGTCGAGGAACGCCTCGTCGAGGCTGAGCGGCTCGACGAGCGGGGTGATGCTGCGGAAGACCGCCATGACGCCGGCGCTGGCCCGGCTGTAGGCCTCGGGCTCAGGGCGCAGCACGGTGGCCTGCGGGCAGAGCCGCCGGGCCCGCATCATCGGCATCGCGCTGTGCACGCCGTACTGCCGCGCCTCGTAGGTCGCCGACAGCACCACGCCCCGGGTCCCCCCGCCGCCGACGATGACCGGGGTGCCGCGCAGCTCGGGACGGCACAGCAGAGAGACGCTGGCGTAGAAGGCGTCCATGTCGACGTGCAGGACATGGCAGCCGGAGTCGTCGGCTCGCGGGTCGCCGGCGGACGGTCCGGCCGGCGGGACGGCGCCGCGGCTCACGGCGCGACCTGGCCGGGGGCGCGCCGGCGGTCAGCCGGCGACGGCGACGCGCGCGGGCTTGACGGCGAGCAGGTGCAGCTGGGTGGCGAGGTCGCGGAACGGGGGGCGGGTCGACAGGGCGCGCTCGAGCGCCAGCAGCGCGGCCGAGGCACCCGGCTCGAGGTCGAGCGAGGCCGAGGGCACCAGGTCGGCCACCACCCGCACGCCGTGCACCTGCTCGAGGCCCAGCCCGGCCGCGGAGACCAGCGGCGCCAGGTCCTCCAGCGTGAAGCGGCGGGCCGTGCCGTCGCCGTCGCCCCAGCGGCCGTGCGGGTCGCTGAGCACGTGGGCCGCCTCGTCGGGATGGCCGGCCACGGCGCGCGCGAGAACGGCGGCGTGCCGACCGGCCACCAGCAGGCTGAGCCGACCGCCCACCCGCAGCGCGGCCGCGGCGGCCGCGAGCGCCTGGCCCGGGTCGTCGACGACCTCCAGCACGCTGTGGCACAGCAGCAGGTCGGCGCTGCCGTCCGGTACGAGGGCGGCCAGGTCCTCGACGTCGCCCTGCACCCCGGTGATGCGGTCGTCGACACCCCGCTCGGCGGCGCGCCGCTGCAGTGCCGCGAGCGAGTCCGGGCTCGGGTCGACGACGGTGACGCGGTGCCCGGCCTCCGCGAGCGGGACGGCGAACCCGCCGGTGCCCCCGCCGGCGTCGACGACGTGCAGCCCGTCTCCGGCTCCGTCGGGCGCTCCCTGCTCGGCCAGGACGGCCGACAGCACCTCCCACACCACCGCGGTGCGGGGCGTGACGGCCGGGCCGCCCGGGCCGGCTCCCACAGCAGGCGGCAGGTCTGGCGGCACGGCGCTCCTCCTGCCGGCGCTGCACCGTGCGGCGCCCTCGGTCGTGGGGACGTCCGGGAGCCTAGTGAGCGGGTCGCCGGGAGACCGGCTGCGACGCGCTCGTGGTCCTGGTGGGTGCGGTCAGCCACCTGAGCTGCCAGGGCTGGAGTGCCAGAGCTTGCGCGGGGCAGACGGGGCGCCCCGGCCGCGGCTGGTGCCCGTGCCGTCGCCGGCCGGCATGACGTCGGCGTACGGCGAGGCCCGGAACCCGGTGGCGTAGACGTGCACCGCGCCGCCGACGCCGGAGTGGCCGGAGCCGCCCCCCGCCGTCAGCCCGGGCACGGGCGGCTTCGTCATGACCGGGCGGGTCGAGCGGCTCTCGGCCGCGCCCTGCACGGCCTGCTCGGTGACCAGTGCCGGCCGGTCCATCTCGGCCTCCACCGCGGCCAGCCCGCCGGAGATCCACGCGGTGTGCAGCGCGGGCAGCTCCCAGCAGCCGACCGCCTGCATCGACACCCCGCGCGGCCCGGTGCGGCGCACCAGCCCGCGGACGACGAGCAGCCAGGAGTGGAAGACGGTGCTCGCGTAGCCGACCTGCGCGTCCTCGAAGAAGGTGGCGTCCAGCGGACCGGTGGCGTCGTCGAGGGTCACGAACACCACCCGCCGGCCGGACCGGATCGGCGGCGTCTGCGTCGCCACCTTCACCCCCGCCACGAGCACCTCCTGACGGCTGCGGCAGCCGAGCAGGTCCTTCGCCTGCGTCGTGCCGAGCTCGGCGAGGAACGGCGCGTAGGCGTCCAGAACGTGCGCGCTGACGTCGAGCCCGAGCACGTCGAGCTCGGCCCGCACCAGCTCGGCCCGGCTCATCTCCGGCAGACCGCTCGGCGTCGTGGTCTCCGGGGCATCGCCGAGGTCGAGGGCGAGCTGCACGTCGACCGGCTCGGGGGCGGCCGGGGCCTGCGACTGCCGGGCGGCCCGGCCGCGGACGTCGTCGAGCGCCGGGCCGGGCTGCGCGGTGCTCGCCGGGCGGGCGCCGGGCGGCACGTCGGCGGTCCTGCTCTTGGGGGCCGCCCGGCGGGCCGCCGCTGACGGGCGGGGGGCGCTGGACCGGCTCCACCGGTCGAGCTCGGCGACCTGCAGCAGCAGGTCGCGTCGGGTGACCTGGCCGCGCCGGCGCACCGGCAGGGTGGAGCCGAGGCCGTAGAGGGAGTCGAACGCCCCGGCGACGACGAGCCGCTCGGCCACCGGACGGGACACCTGCGCCCGGTGCCAGAAGTCCGACAGGCTGCCGTAGGGACGGCCGGCGACGACGCGCGCGACCTCGGCACCGGTGATGCCCTTGACGTCGGCCAGGCCGATGCGGATGCCGTAGCCGCGGCCGTCCGGCAGCCGCGGGTCCGACGGCGCCGACCTGGGCCCGTGCGGCGGGAGCCTGTCCGCTGCGTCCGCCTGCACGGGCCCGGGCTGTGTGTCAGGACGCGGACGCAAGGGGGTGAGCGGCGGGGTGAGGGACGCCGGGGAGCCGGACTGGTCGAGGACGGCGGGCGGCGGCTCGTCGAGCACGCCGACCCGCTCCACCCGGTACGCGGCGTCGGAGGCGTTGACGTCGAGACCGAGCACGGCGATGCCCAGCTGCCGGGCGTCGTCGAGGATCAGCCGCTTGGGGTACATGCCCGGGTCGTGGGTGAGCACCCCGGCCAGGAACGCCGCCGGGTGGTGCGCCTTGAGCCAGGCCGACTGGTAGGTGGGCAGCGCGAAGGCGGCGGCGTGCGCCTTGCAGAACCCGAACGAGCCGAACGCCTGAAGCACGTCCCACACCCGGTCGACGACGCCGGCGGCGTAGCCGCGGCCGAGCGCCGCCGGCACGAACCACAGCCGCACCTCGTCCTGCCCGGCCGGGTCGCCGAGCGCCCGGCGCGCCTCGTCGGCCTCGGCGAGGCTGCAGCCGGTCATCGTCGCGACGACGAGCAGCACCTGCTCGTGGAAGACGACGACGCCCCAGGTCTGCTCCAGGTGCGGGACGAGGTCGGGATGGATCAGGTCGGGCTCGGCCCACCCCTGCCGGGCCTCGAGGAAGGGCCGCACCATGTCGCTCTTGACCGGCCCCGGCCGGAACAGCGAGATGTCGATGATGAGGTCCTCGAAGGTCTCCGGGGCGAACTTGCCGACCAGCTCGCGCTGGCCGGGCGACTCGATCTGGAAGCAGCCGAGGGTCCTCGTGGACTGCACCAGCTCGAAGGTGCGCGGGTCGTCGCGAGGGACGGCGTCGAGGTCGACCCGCCCGCCGTCGACCCGGGCCACCTCGGTGACGGCGTGCTGCATCGCCGACTGCATGCGGATGCCGAGCACGTCGAGCTTGAGCAGCCCGAGCTCCTCGACGTCGTCCTTGTCGAACTGGCTCATCGGGAAGCCCAGCCAGCTGGACTCGACCGGGGTGCGGTCGAGCAGCGTGCGGTCGGACAGCAGCACCCCGCACGGGTGCAGCGCCACGTGCCGGGGCAGGCCGTCGAGCCGCTCGACCAGGCGCAGCACGAGGTCGGTGCGGGCCGCGTTCTCCCCGGCCGCGAGGGCGCTGGCCCGCAGCTCGGGCAGGTCGCGCATCGCCGCGCGCACCTGGCTGGCCCGGATGTGCGGGAACGCCTTGGCGAGGGCGTCGACCTCGCCGGGCGGCAGGCCGAGCGCCGCGCCGACGTCGCGCACGCCGTGCCGCGCGCGGTAGGTGTCCATCATCGACACGCACGTGCAGCGGTCGCCGCCGTAGCGCTCGAGGATCTTCTCGTAGACCTCGGTGCGGCGGGCGGACTCCACGTCGACGTCGATGTCGGGCAGCTCGGCGCGCAGCGGCGACAGGAAGCGCTCCATGAGCAGGCCGTAGCGGATCGGGTCGACGTCGGAGATGCCGAGCAGGTAGGTGACCAGGCTCCCTGCCCCGCTCCCCCGCGCCGCGACCCGCACCCCCATCGCCTTGATGAGGTCGACGACGTCGGCGACGGTGAGGAAGTAGCTCGGGTAGCCGAGCTGCCGGACGACGTCGAGCTCGTCCTCGAGCCGCCGGTGCGCCGCGCCGCCGGTGAGGTCGACGCCGCGCCGGGCGGCTCCGGCGTCGAGGCGCTGGCGCAGCACGGCCTCGGCCTCCTGCAGCCCCCCTGAGGCCCCGTGCACCTCCAGCTCGGGGAAGTGGACCGACCCGATGCCGAGGTCACGGGCCGGGTCGACGGCGCACCGCTCGGCCTCACGCCGGGTGGCGGCGAGCAGCCGGCTGCCGTCGGCGTCGCGCCCGGTGCGGCCGGCCGCGCGGGCGACCTCCTCGGCGACTCGCGCCATCTCCTTGCCCGACAGCAGCGCGGCCTCGGCGTTGGCCCGGTCGACGTGCCGGGCGTCGAGCGCGACCAGGCGGCGAGCGGCGTCGAGCACGTCGGCGGTCGGCGCGTCGGAGCGGTCGGCGTACCGCACGACGTTGCTCAGCACGGCCCGCGCACCGGTGTCGTCGGCGAAGCGCAGCAGGCGGGCGGCGCGGGCGGTGTCGCCCTGGGCCCGGTGCGAGACGACCTCGACGACGACGGCGTCGCGCCCGAGCACGTCGCGCCAGCGGGACAGGTGCGCCCGGGCGAGGTCGTCGCGGCGGGCGGCGACGGCCCGGCCGACCTCCGACGCCGGGCCGAGCAGGACGGCGAGCGAGCCCGCCTGGGCCGCCGCACCGGCGTGCTCGGCGACCAGCTCGAGGCTGCTCACGGGAACGCCGCGCTCGCCGGCCAGGTGGGTGGCCGAGACCAGCCGGCACAGCGCCGCCCAGCCGCGGCCGTCGCGAGCCAGCAGGACCGCGCGCGGCAGCGGCAGCGCGCCGGCCTCGCCGCGCCGGGCCCGGTCGGGGTGGCCGTCGAGGAAGGCACCGCCCCGGGCGGGGCTGCGCCGGCTCCCCGACCCCCCGAGCGGAGCCCTCCCGGCGGTTCCGGGCCGGGCGGAACCCGTCAGGAGGGCTCCGCTCGGCTGGGGGGTGAACGCGAGGTCGACGCCGAACACCGGCCGCACGCCGGCCGCGGTGCATGCCTGGGCGAACTTCACCGCGCCGTACATGCCGTCGCGGTCGGTGAGGGCGAGGGTGTCCATGTCGTGCTCGGCGGCCCGCTCGACGAGCGCGCGGGGGTGCGATGCGCCGTGCCGCAGCGAGTAGCCGGACGCGACGTGGAGGTGGACGAAGGGGTCGGACACGGGTCAGCCGGTGAGCAGCTGCTGGGCGGACAGGCCGGGGACCTGCGCGGCGAGGGTGCTCTCGACGAGCAGCAGGAACTGCTCGACCTCGCGCACGAGGTCGTCGGCCTCGCGGGCGGTCACCGCCCCGGGCAGCCCGGCCTCGGCCGCCGCCCGCTTGCGGGCACCCGCGGCGAAGAAGGCGGCCCACTCGCCGAGCTCGGGCGCGACGGCCGACAGCAGCACCCAGGCGCTGGTCGGCCGGCTGCGCCGGACCCCTGACCGACCGGCGGGCCGGGCCCGGCAGGCCAGGACGGCCGCTGCGGCGCGCAGCGCGGCCAGGTGCGCGGCGGCATAGCGCTCGGCCGGCGTCGCGGCGCTCGCCGCCTCGAGCAGGCCGTGCCGGGACAGCCGCAGCAGGGTGCCGGCCGGCAGCCCGGTGGGCGAGGCGCCCGGCGCGGGTGGAGAGGTCGTCGTCATGCCGGGCCCCCTCAGTCCAGGACCCGGGTGAGGGTCCACGTGCCGGAGGCCTCGGCCAGGCACAGGTCGTAGACGCCGGTGCCGTGCTCGGCGGCGTGCACCGCGCCCCGGCCGGCCTCGACCCGCCACCAGGAGCGCTCGCGGTCGTCCACCCCGCCGAGCGGGCTGACCCCCGACCGGACCGCGGCGCCGACGTCGGGCGCCGGCTCGCCCCAGGCACGCTGCGCCCCCCTCCTGGCAGGCATCAGCGGCGAGGGCGGGATCGGCGCGGTCTCGAGCGGGTCGGGCTCCGCGGTCGCCGCGACGGCCTCGCCGCTGGTCAGGGCCCGCACGGCGTCGCCGCGCCACCACTGCCCCGCCTCGGTCCACCGGGCGAGCACGTCCCGGACGACGTAGAGCCGCCCCCGCCACAGGAACTGCTCGGGCTCGAGGCCGGCGCCGGTGTCGGTGCGGTGCACCTCCACGGGATCGGCGTGCAGACGGGTCACGAGGTCCTCCAGGCGTCCGGGCAGCGGTCGGTCTGTTCGCGTGCCGGGGGAAGACGGCGAGGACGGCCCACCGGCCGGGCGCAGCGCTTCCCCACACCGCACCCGGACCGGTGGATCCCGCCCGACGGCGGTGCGAGAGGGTCGAGGTCCGCACGCACCGCCGGACGGGAGCCCGTCCTCCGGCAGGACCCGCCAGCCCCACCGGTGTTCGAACGCGTGTTCGAACACCGCCAGTAGACCCGCTCCCGGCCCCGACGTCAAGAGCCGGCCGGGGCTGGGGACGGCGTCGGCCCGCATGACGCACCTCACGCCCGATCTGCGGGAAATGTCCTGACCCTGGCAGGAGGACGGATCCCGGCCGCGAAGACGTACTGACGAGCCGGGAGACCGGCGGGGGGACCACCGGTGCGCGACCCCCGCGCGCACCGTCCGCAACCAGACCTGGAGCCCCGCCTTGAGACGCCTCCTCGCCGCCGCCGTGCTGGTGACCTTCGGCATGTCGGTCACCGCCTACGCCGCCGACCCGGCTCAGCTGTTCACGCTGACCGAGCTGCGCGCCGACGCGCACAAGCAGGCCCGCACCACCGTCGACAGCGACGGCATCCCGATCGCGCGGGTGTCCGACCAGAGGTGCGTCGACGGCGTCGCCGGCACGACGGCGTTCACCTGCGACGGGATCGACCTGCTCAGCTTCGTCCCGCAGGACGAGTTCGGCGGCTCGGACCCGGCCGGCGTCGGCATCCTCGGCGGCGGCGTGAGCGACATCTGGGGCTGGGTCGACCCCGAGCCCGGCGCCGACGGCGTCCACGACGAGTACGTGATGCTCGGCAAGACCAACGGCGTCGCGCTGTTCCGCATCACGAACCCGCTGGACCCCGAGTTCCTCGGCCAGATCCCGAACTCCTCGCCGGCCCAGCTGGTCTGGCACGACATCAAGGTCTACAAGGACCACGCGTTCATCGTGAGCGAGTCGGTCCAGCACGGCATGAACGTCTTCGACCTGACCCGGCTGCGCGGTCTCGAGGCCGTCCCGGCGGGCGGCAACCGCACGCTCCCGGCCGACCTCAACTACCCGACGGCCTTCGCGGCGCACAACATCGCCATCAACGAGGAGACCGGCTTCGCCTACATCGTGGGCGGCAACACCGGCCTGGTCGTCCCGGACCAGTGCCTGTCCGGCCTGCACATGGTGAACATCCAGAACCCCAAGAACCCCGTCTTCGCCGGCTGCCACGCGATGGGCGAGGGCCGCGGCACCGCAGCGCTGGGCATCCTGCCGGCCAGCCCGGTCAGCTACATCCACGACACCCAGTGCGTCGTCTACCGTGGCCCGGACGAGAAGTACCAGGGCAGGGAGCTGTGCTTCAACAGCTCCGAGGACCACATGTCGATCGTCGACGTGACCGACAAGCTCCTGCCGGTGCAGGTCGCCAAGGTCACCTACCCCGACGTCGCCTATGCCCACCAGGGCTGGCTGACCGCCGACCAGACGCACTTCCTCATGGGCGACGAGCTCGACGAGGGGAGCCGAGGCACTGCCGACAAGACCCGCACGCTCGTCTTCGACGTCAGCGTCATCGACAAGGCCCGCTTCGTGGGTGCGAACGACGGCGAGACCGCCGCGATCGACCACAACATGTACGAGAAGGACGGGCTGTTCTACCAGTCCAACTACACCGCCGGCCTGCGCGTCGTCGACAGCAGGGACGCCGCGAACGCGAACCTGCCGGAGGTCGCCTTCTTCGACGGCTACCCCAAGAACGACGACCCGACCTTCAACGGCACCTGGTCGAACTACCCGTACTTCCCGAGCGGCACGGTCGCCTTCAGCGGCATCGACGAGGGCCTGTTCCTCGTCAGGGTGCACGACTCCGTCCTGACCGAGTTCTCGACCGCTCCGGTGCAGGAGGCCCCGCCAGCCGGCGGCGGCAAGGCGCTCGGAAAGGCGCTCGGCAAGGACAAGAATCAGGACAAGGGCAAGGGGAAGCGCCCGTAGGCGCACCCGCACCGCACGGCATCGGCCGCCGGCCCCCTGGGGTCCGGCGGCCGTCGCCGTCTCAGGCTGCGCGCCGCACCAGGTGCACGGCCGGGCTCTTGACGACGGCGTCGACCGCGGCGCCGAGGCGCAGGTCCAGCTCGTCGAGGGCCGGCCTGGTGACGTACGCCGACAGGGCGAAGCCGGCGTCGAGGTCGACCCGCACCAGCGCTCCCTGGTCGGAGAGGCCGACGACGCGCGACCGCAGCCGGTTGCGCGGGCTGCCGGCGGCCGGGCCGTCGACGGCGGCCAGGGCGACGTCCTCGGCCCGGATGCAGACGAGCACGTCGTCGCCGACCGCCGGCACCGGCGCCTGGCTGCCCGGCACCTCGGCGGACGTCAGGACGCGCTCCCCCACGCGCACGCTCAGCAGCCCGCGCTCGTCGCCGATGACGCGGCCCGGCACCGCCGTCTCGACGCCGACGACGCGCACGACGTCGGGGTCGGCGGGCCGGTCGAAGACCTCCTGCGGGGTGCCGGTCTGCCGCACCGTGCCGTCGACCACGACGACGACCCGGTCGGCGAGCGCCAGCGCCTCGGCCCGGTCGTGCGTCACGACGACGGTCGGCACGCCCTGTGCGACGAGCACGCTGCGCAGGTCGGCGCGCAGCCGGGCCCGGGTCGGGGCGTCGAGCGCCGACAGCGGCTCGTCGAGCAGCAGCAGCCGCGGTCGGGGGGCGAGCGCCCGCGCCAGCGCCACCCGCTGGGCCTCGCCGCCGGACAGCTCGGGCACGTGGCGGCCGGCGAGGTGGGCGGCGCCGGCTGCGGTCAGGGACTCCTCCACCCGGACTCGCCGGTCCACCGGCCGCAGGGCGTGCAGCCCGTAGGCGACGTTGTCGCGGACGGACAGGTGCGGGAACAGCGCGTGCTCCTGCACCAGGTAGCCGATGCCGCGCCGGCGCGGCGGGACGAAGACGCGGCCGTCGTCCCACATCTCGTCGCCGAACCGGACCGACCCGCGGGTGCGGTCGAGCCCGGCGAGCACGCGCAGCACCGTCGTCTTGCCGGAGCCGGACGGGCCGAACAGCGCGGTGACGGGCGGGCCGGACAGGGGCACGGACAGCC
>DATLGD010000074.1:0-10952 GCA_035540755.1 Mycobacteriales bacterium
GTCCAGCAACCCTGCCGGGCCGCCGTGGCCGTTTCGTCCTCCGCCTGACCGGTTGCGCGGGGCCTGCACGCGGGAGGGCCGGCGCCGGACCGGTCAGGTGGAGGATCGTCCGGTCGGCGCGGAGCGGCGGGTCAGTGGGCGAGGAAGGCCAGCACGTCCTGCCGGGTGAGCACGCCGACCGGCTCGCCGTCGCTGACGACGACGGCGGCGTCGGCCTTCTCGAGCGCGGTCATGGCGGCCTCGACCGGCTCACCGGACCCGACGAGGGGCAGCGGAGGAGCCATGTGGTCGGCGAGGCGGTCGGCCAGCTGGGCCCTGCCGGCGAACAGGGCGTCGAGCAGGTCGCGGTCGTGGACCGCGCCGACGATCTCGGCCGTCTTGACCGGCGGCTCGGCCCGCACGACCGGCATCTGCGAGACCCCGTACTCGCGCAGGATGTCGATCGCCTCGCGGACCGTCTCCGTGGGGTGGGTGTGCACGAACGACGGCAGCGGCCCGCCCGGCGTCTTCGCGGCCATGACGTCGCCGACGGTGCGTCCGGTGTCGGCGGTGAGGAAGCCGTAGTCGGCCATCCAGTCGTCGTTGAAGATCTTCGACAGATAGCCGCGGCCGCCGTCCGGCAGCAGCACGACGACGAGGTCGTCGGGACCGGCCTGCTCTGCCACGCGCAGCGCGGCGACCACCGCCATCCCGCACGAGCCGCCGACCAGGAGCCCCTCCTCGCGGGCAAGCCGCCGGGTCATGGCGAAGGAGTCGCGGTCGGAGACGGCGAGGATCTCGTCGGGCACCGAGGCGTCGTAGGTGCTCGGCCAGAAGTCCTCGCCGACGCCCTCGACCAGGTAGGGCCGGCCGTCGCCGCCGGAGTAGACCGACCCGACCGGGTCGGCGCCGACGACCCGGACGGCCGGGTTCCGCTCCTTGAGGTAGCGCCCGACGCCGCCGAGCGTGCCGCCGGTGCCGGCGCCGGCGACGAAGTGCGTGACGCGGCCCCCGGTCTGCTCCCACACCTCGGGGCCGGTGCTCTCGTAGTGGGCCCGGGGGTTGTTCGGGTTGGAGTACTGGTCGGGCTTCCAGGCTCCCGGGATCTCGCGGGAGAGCCGGTCGCTGACCGAGTAGTAGGAGCGCGGGTCCTCCGGGTCGACGGCGGTCGGGCAGACCTCCACCCGGGCGCCGTAGGCGCGCAGCACGTCGATCTTGTCGCGCGCGACCTTGTCCGGGCAGACGAACACGCACGAGTAGCCCTTCTTCTGCGCGACGAGCGCGAGGCCGACGCCGGTGTTGCCCGACGTCGGCTCGACGATCGTGCCGCCGGGCTGCAGCGCCCCGGAGGCCTCGGCGGCCTCCACCATCGCCAGCGCGATCCGGTCCTTCACCGACCCGCCCGGGTTCACGTACTCGACCTTGGCGTACACCCGCGCCGGCAGGCCGGCCGCGACCGCGTTGAGCCGGACCAGCGGGGTCCCGCCGACCAGGTCGATGACGTGTTCGACGACCCGCACGGTCGACCTCCCGGGATGCGTGACAGACAGACGACGGACCGATCGCGGCCGAGCGTACGGCGCTAGGGTCGCCAGCGGTCCCTACCCGCGGGTAGCAGCCCATGGGGAGCAGCGGAGCAGGAGGTGCGGGCATGGCCGCTGTGCAGATGGCTGACGGCGTGTGGCGCATTCCGCTGGCCCCGCGGGACTTCCTCAACGCCTTCCTGCTCGAGGGCGACGACGGCACCCTGACCCTGGTCGACGCCGGCACGAAGGCCTCGCCCCGCAGGGTGCTTGCGGCGCTGGCCCAGCTCGGCAAGGCGCCGCAGGACGTCACCCACCTGCTGCTCAGCCACGCCCACAACGACCACACCGGCGGTGCCGCCGCCGTCCAGCGGGCGACCGGCAGCCGCGTCGCGACGCACGACACCGAGGCGGCGTACGTCCGCGAGGGCCGGATGCCGACGCCGGACTCCGCCACGTGGGGTGGCCTGCTGATGGCCCGCCTGCCCCGCGTCGCGAGCGGCTTCGCGCGGGTCGACGTCGACGACACCTTCACCGACGGGAACGTGCTCCCGCTCGCCGGCGACATCTCGGTCGTGCACACCCCCGGGCACACGCCCGGCCACTGCTCGTTCCTGCACCGCCGCAGCGGCGTGCTGCTCGCCTCCGACGCGATCTTCAACGTGCGCGGCCTGCGCTACCCGTTCCGGAGCAGCTGCTTCGACCTGACGTCGATGCGCGCCTCCGCGGCAAGGCTCGGGGAGCTCGACTACGACGTCGCCGCCTTCGCCCACGGCCCGCACGTCTCGACCGGCGCCCGGGTGGCGGTGCGGGCGTTCCTCGCCGGCCGGAGCTCCTGATGGCCCGGTTCCCGCTGCCCCCGCGCCCCGGCCGGCGCGCGCGCTGGGTGGCCACCAAGGCGGTCTACGGCGGCGGCGGCTTCGGCACGGCTGCCGCGGCCACGGTGGCGCTGGTGCGGCTCGAGGCGCACCTGGCCCGGAACGTGATCGGCCGCCCGTTCGAGCAGGCCCCGAAGGCGGCCGGCTCCTACGGCCGGGGCCGGCGCGGCGAGAAGCCGTTGCACCTGGCCGTCCTCGGCGACAGCGCCGCCGCGGGCCTGGGCTGCGAGCGCGCGGAGGAGACGCCGGGCGCGCTGTTCGCCGGCGGGATCGCCCGCGACATGCGCCGCCGCGTCGACCTCGACGTCGTCGCGGTGTCCGGCGCGCGCTCGGCCCACCTCGAGGTGCAGGTGTCGAAGGCGCTGCGCCGGCCGGTCGACCTCGCCGTGGTCATCATCGGGGCCAATGACGTCACCCACCGGGTGCCGGTGGCGGCGGCCTGCCGGGACCTGGCGAAGGCGGTCAAGCGGCTGCGCGACGCCGGCGCCGTCGTCGTCGTCGGCACCTGCCCCGACCTCGGGACGGTCAAGCCGCTGCTGCAGCCGCTGCGCACGGTGGCGCGGGTGCTGTCCCGGCGGCTGGCCCGCGCGCAGACCGTCTGCGTGGTCGAGGCCGGCGGCATCGCCGTCTCCCTCGGCGACCTGCTCGGCGACATGTTCACCAACGAGCCGCACCTGTGGAGCGCCGATCGCTTCCACCCCTCCGCCGACGGCTACCGGCAGATCGTCGACGCGATGCTGCCCAGCCTGCTCGAGCACATCGGCGTCGACATCCCGGTCAGCGTGCCGGTCAGCGCCACGGTGCAGGACGTCACGGTCGCCGCCTCGGTGGCCTCACGGGAGCCCGGCCTGGCGATCGAGACGATCGAGGGCGACCAGGGCGCGGCCGGCCAGGGCCGGCTGGCCCGCATCGTGCGCCGTCTGCCACTGGTGGGTCGCGGCGCCCCGGCGGGGCCGACGGACGCGGCCGAGCTGACCGACGCCGACGCCTGACGCAGGGCCGCCGCCTGACGGGCGCCACCGTCGCCCGCCACCACCCCGGTCCCATGATCAACAGACAGGTGGCAGCGGCTCTCCGTCGGCGGTTCGATGCCGCTTCCCTGTTGATCACCGAGGAACGGCGGCCCCGGTCGGCGAGGCAGCCGCGACCGAACGTCGTTCGGTCCGGCGTTACGCTCGTCCTCGTCTGAGCCGCAGCCGTGCCGGCTGCGCGCCCACCCCTCCCCCAGGAGTACGCATGCCCGAGGCAGTGATCGTCGCGACCGCCCGCTCGCCCATCGGGCGGGCCTTCAAGGGCTCGCTCAAGGACATCCGCCCGGACGACCTGACCGCGACGGTCGTCCAGGCCGCGCTGGACAAGGTTCCGGCGCTCGATCCCCACGACATCGACGACCTCATGCTCGGCTGCGGCCTCCCCGGCGGAGAGCAGGGCATGAACATGGGTCGCGTCGTGTCGGTGCTGCTCGGCATGGACCACCTGCCCGGCACGACGATCACCCGCTACTGCTCCTCGTCGCTGCAGACCACCCGGATGGCCTTCCACGCCATCAAGGCCGGTGAGGGCGACGCCTACATCTCTGCCGGTGTCGAGACCGTGAGCCGCTTCATCAAGGGCAACAGCGACATGATCCCGGAGCAGGAGCTCACCAACCCCGTCTTCGGCGACGCACAGCTGCGCACGCTGAAGGCGCAGGAGGGTGGGCTCGACGGCTGGACCGACCCGCGCGAGAGCGGCGACCTGCCCGATGTCTACGTCGCCATGGGCCAGACGGCCGAGAACGTCGCGCTGCTCAAGAACGTCAGCCGCGAGGAGATGGACGAGTTCGCCGCCCGCTCGCAGCAGCTCGCCGAGAAGGCCATCGCCGACGGCTTCTGGGAGCGCGACGTCGTCCCGATTCCCACGCCCGACGGCCAGACGGTGACCAAGGACGACGGCCCGCGGGCCGGCACCACCGTCGAGGGCCTGTCCGGCCTCAAGCCGGTCTTCCGCCCCGACGGCCGCGTCACCGCCGGCAACGCCTGCCCGCTCAACGACGGCGCCGCCGCCGTCATCGTCATGAGCGACACCAAGGCCGAGCAGCTCGGGCTCGAGCCGCTGGCCCGGATCGTCTCCACCGCGGTCACCGGCCTGTCGCCGGAGATCATGGGCCTCGGGCCGGTCGACGCCATCAAGCTGGCCCTCGCCCGCGCCGACAAGAGCGTCGACGACATCGACCTGTTCGAGATCAACGAGGCCTTCGCGGCCCAGGTCATCCCCTCCTACAAGGAGGTCGGGATCCCGCTCGACAAGCTCAACGTGCACGGCGGCGCCATCGCCGTCGGCCACCCGTTCGGCATGACCGGGGCCCGCATCACCAGCACCCTGCTGGGCGGCCTGCAGGTCCGTGACGGGCGCTTCGGCGTCGAGTCGATGTGCGTCGGCGGCGGCATGGGCATGGCGATGGTCATCGAGCGCCTGTAGCTCCGCAGCTGTCGGTCGCGGCCGGTCACCCTCGGGGTGGCCGGCCGCCGCCACGTGCGGGGCCGGCGGGCAGGTGCCCGCGCTACTCGGGGCGGACGGGCGGGTGCTCACCGGCCGGCCCGCACGCGGCCCGCCCCACGCCCAGCACGTCAGTCACCCCCAGACGGTGCGCGAGCCCCGGGGGGACGTCCTCGTCCAGCAGGTGCCACCGGTGCAGCAGCAGGTGCGCGACGGCGGCGCGCGCCCCGATCTGGTCCGGCTCGGCGCGCCGCAGGTCGTCGGCGACGACGGCCAGCTGGTCTGGCAGGCCGAGGTCGCTGTCGAGCCGGGGGAGGGTGCGGCGGGGCTGACGCTCGAGCACGGCCGCGGCGTCGGCCAGGCTCTGGGCGAGGTGGTGCACGAGATCGGCCCGGCTGCCGACCACCTGGGCCGCAGCCGCCCAGCGCGCCGGCGTCCACAGCCGCAGCCGCGAGACCAGCGACGCCGCCTCGCGGGCGAGCAGCGCCGCGGCGTCGTCCGGCGGGTCGGCGGCCATGCCCGTCATGCTTGCAGCACCGGCGGGAACGCGACCGGGCCGCCGTCCCGGGGGACGGCGGCCCGGTCGGAGGGCGGAGCGGCTGGTCAGTCGCCGCGCAGCTGCGAGATCAGGCGCAGCATCTCGATGTAGAGCCAGATCAGAGTCACGGTGAGGCCGAAGGCCGCGTACCAGCCGTACTTCTCCGGCACGCCGGCCTTGACGCTCTTGTCGATGAAGTCGTAGTCGATGACGAGCATCAGCGAGGCCAGGCCGATGGCGAAGAAGCTCAGGCCGAACCCGAGGATGCCGCCGTTCCACAGCCCGAGGCCGCTGCCGGTGAACAGCGAGAGGCCCAGGTTGACCATGACGAGCAGCGCGTAGCCGGCCGTGGCCCCGACCACGATCTTGGTGAAGCGGGGCGTCACCCGGATGCGGCCGCTGCGGTACACGAACAGCATGGCGACGGCGACGGCGATGGTCGCCGTGACCGCCTGCACGGCGATCCCCGGGTACATCGACTCGAGCATCGCGGTGACGCCGCCGAGGAAGACGCCCTCGATGGCGGCGTAGGTGAGGATGACGGCGGGGTTGGTGATCGCCTTGAGGCCGATGACCACGCCGAGGACCAGACCGACGAGCATGGCCGGCAGCCACAGCCCGGTCAGCCCGAGGTACCAGGTCGCCGCGCCGGTGGCGATGATCGTGGCGAGCATCATCGCCGTGCGGATGACGACGTCCTCGATCGTCAGCCGGCCGGTGTCGCGGGCGGTGGCGTCCGGGCCGTAGTAGGACTGCTCGATCGCGTCGGCGCCCTGGGGCGCATAGGGGGACCCGGGCTGCTGCTGCGGCGCGCCGTACTGCGGGCGGCCGAAGCCGACACTGCCCGCCTGTGCGAGCGGGCCCCGGGTGAGGGCCGGGTTGCTGGACTCGGTGCGAGCCATCGGGGTGGGTCTCCTCCTGCTCGACCCCGCAGGGTCGTGTCGACGGTTTGCGGCTGATCAGTACAACGCAGATCAGCCTACGGCTGTGCCAGTGTCCACATGACGATCCGGTGACAGGGGTGGTGCCCCCGGCGGGAGTCGAACCCGCACTGCAGGCGTTTTAAGGGCCGTGTCTCTGCCGTTGGACTACGGGGGCGGGCTCCATCGAGGCTACGGGGGCAGACGCGGGTCCAGGGCGGCCGTCCCGGGCGCGGACGGCGGGCCGTGCCGCGGGGACGTGGGAGCCGCTGCGCGAAGCCGCCGGAACCGCCACACTGCGGCCCGTGACCCAGATCGAGCCGGCGTCGGCGAGCTACCGCTCCGTCCTCGCCGACCGCGAGTTCCGGGCAGTCCTCGTCTCGGACGCGCTCAGCGTGGTCGGCGACCAGGTGGCCAGGCTCGCCGTGGCGCTGCTCGTCTTCGAGCGCACAGGCTCGGCGCTGGCAGCGTCCGCCACCTTCGCCTGCTCCTACCTCGCGTGGCTGTTCGGCGGCCCGGTGCTGTCCGCCCTGGCCGACCGGCTGCCCCGGCGCCGCGTCATCGTGACCAGCGACATCGCCCGGTCAGGCCTCGTCGCTCTGCTGGTGGTCCCCGGCCTGCCGCTCTGGTCGCTGTTCGCCGTGCTCGTGCTGGTCGGGCTGCTGGCGCCGCCCTTCGACGCCGCCCGGTCCGCGCTGATGGCCGACGTGCTGGAGGGTGATCGCTACGTCGCGGGCAACGCCCTCCTCGGCGCCGTGGGGCAGGCGGGCCAGGTCGGCGGTTTCGTCCTCGGTGGCGGGCTGGTGGCGCTCCTCGGCGTGCGTGGCGCGCTCCTCGTCGATGCGATCACCTTCGCCGTGTCCGCTGCGCTGTTCGTCGTCATGGTGCGTGACCGCCCAGTGACAGCGCCCACCGTGAGAGGCTCCTTGGCCGCCGAGCTCGCCGCGGGCTTGCGCCTGGTCAGCACCAGCCGCCGTCTGCGGAGCCTGCTCGGCTGGGGCTTGCTCGTGGCCGTGATGACGATCGCGCCCGAAGGGCTCGCGGTCGCGGTCGCCGACGACCTCGGAGGTGGTTCGCTCGCCGCTGGCGTGCTCACCGCCGCCGTCCCCGCCGGCTTCGTGCTCGGCTGCTGGTTGGTGCTGCGGCTGCCGGTGCAGCGACGCCCCAAGACCTTCCCCTGGCTGGTGGTCCTGAGCAGCGTGGCGCTGGCAGTCACACCGCTGCTGCAGGAGCTCTGGCAGGTGGCGGCAGCCTGGGCCCTCGCCGGCGTCGGCACCTCCCTGCAGCTGGTCGCCAACTCCGCCTTCGTCCAGGCGGTTCCCCCGCACCTGCGCGGTCGCGCCTTCGGCATCGCAGGCACTGTGCTGATGGCGGCGCAGGGGGCCGCTCTGCTGGGTGCTGGCGCGCTGGCCGAGGTCCTCGGGCCGCAGGGCGCGGTGGCCGCGCTGGGCATCGCCGGGCTGGCCTGCATGCTGTGCGTGCGGCTGCCGCGGCGCTTCCGCGATGATCCGGCTCAAGGAGACGGCCGGACTGGTCGAGGAGGAGCGACATGAGCCACGACGGGGGGGCGTCGCGGACGCACGTCCGCCTGGCGTGGTCCGTGTGCCTCACGCTGTTCCTGGCCGGCCTCGCGCTCACCGCCCTGGCCGGGCCGGCCCCGCTCGACGTGGGGCTCCCCGAGCTGCTCCTGCCCGTCGTCCTCGTACCGGCCTACGTGTTCGCCCAGCGGGTCGCCCTGCACTTCGAGGTGGGCGGCAACGCGCACAGCGTCACGCTCGCCCAGCTCCCGCTCGCTCTCGGCGTCCTACTGGTGCCGCCCTGGATGCACCTGGGTGCCTGCCTGACCGCAGCGGTTCTCATGGCACTGGTCCGACGCCAGCACCCGCAGAAGGCCGGCTACAACATCGGCGTCTCGTGCTTCGAGGTCGGCGTCACCGCGTTCACCGTCTCGATGTTCGCCGGTGACGGCGGCGGCCTCTCGCTCGGGCTCTGGCTGGGGCTGCTGACCGGGCTGCTGGTGGCCGACGTCGTGGGCAGCCTCGGTCTCGCCGCCGTCTGGGCCCTCCTCGGCATCCCGGTCAGCGCAGTGCAGCTCGTGCACGCACCGGCCCTACAGGCCGCGACGGCTGCAGCAGCCACCGGCGTCACCGTGGTCGCCGTGTCGGCGGCCTCGGTCGAGCCGGCGTCGCTGCTGATCGTCCTGGCGCTCGCGGCCGTCCTCACCTGGGCACTGCAGCAGCACCGGCAGCTGCGGACACGGCAGGAGAGCACACAGGAGCTGTACGACTTCGTCCGCGACCTGGGGCCCGTGGACGCCGATCAGGACGGCCTGCTGGACGTCCTGCACCAGGTCCGCCTCCTGCTGCGGGCCGAGCGCCTGGAGCTCGTCGTGCACGGGCGCGCCGGGGCCTGGCACCAGCTGATCTGCTCCGAAGGGCTGGCGACACAGCGCCTCGCGGGGACGTCTCCGGCACGCCGTACGTCCTCTACACGCTCCAGCGGCCAGCAGGACACCATGACCACCACGCTGCTCGGATCGGTCGGCCTGCTCGGCGTGCTCACGGCACACCACCGGCTCGGGGACGTGAGGACGTTCGACCTCGGCGACGTCCGCACGCTGGAGACGGTGGGTGCGGAGCTGGCCACGGCTCTGGAACGGGGACAGCTCCTCGCCGACCTCCAGCGCACCGCCACCACGGACGCGCTGACCGGACTGCCCAACCTCGCCGAGACGACCCGGCTGCTCGACGAGCTGCTCGCGCGCAACGGTGGCCACGTGGTGGTCGCCACGGCGGCCGTCGAGTCCTTCCACGAGGTCAGCACCACCCTGGGATCCGCCGTCGGTGACGACCTGCTCCTGGAGGCCGTGCGCCGCTTCCGGGCAGCCCATCCCGATGCCCTCATCGGCCGCACCGGCGGCGCCCGCTTCACCGTCGCCGTCCCCGCGGAGGGCATCGACGACATCGCCATGCTCTTCGGCCTCGGCCTGCGGGCGCTGGTCGAGGGCGAGGCCCGCATCGGCACCGTCGGGACGCACATCCGCCTCGCGGTCGGTGTCACGCAGGCCCCTGTCCATGGCGACGACGGGCAGACGCTCCTGCGACGAGCCGGCACGGCGCTGTCCGCGGCACGGACGTCGCAGGGCGGTCCGGTCGCCTGGGCACCGGCCTACGAGGTGCAGGGGCAGCGACGGCTGGCGGTCGTGACAGCGCTGCGCGAAGCCGTGGCCACTGGCGCAATCGGCTTGGCCTTCCAGCCGAAGATCGATGCCAGGACCGGCGCTGCGCGCGGCGTCGAGGCGCTCGCCAGGTGGACCCACCCGGCGCTGGGCGCCGTCGCGCCGGACGAGTTCATCCCGCTCGCAGAGGCCTCGGGGTTCATCGGGCTGCTGACGACCACGGTGCTCCGTCAAGCGGCGACCGCGGCCCGCGGCTGGCAGCGACGTGCGGCCGGGGTCGGCGTCTCCGTGAACGTCAGCGCCGACACGGTGCTGGACCCGACGTTCATCACGGAGGTCGCGGCGGTCCTCGGAGAGGTCGGCCTCGACCCGGGACTGCTGACCCTGGAGCTGACCGAGGGGGTGGTCGTCTCCGACCCTGCCGTCGCCGTCGAGCGGCTCGGGGAGCTGCGCGCGTACGGCGTCCGGGTGTCCGTGGACGACTTCGGCACTGGCTACTCGTCCCTGACCTACCTCAAGGGGCTGCCGGTGGACGAGGTGAAGATCGACAAGACGTTCATCGCCGGTGTGGGATCGGTGCCGGCGGACGAGGCAGTGGTGCGAGCGGTGGTGGACATCGCGCACACCCTCGGACTGACGGTCGTGGCCGAGGGGGTCGAGACGCCGGAGCAGGCCTCAGCGCTGGCGCTGGCGGGGGTGGACGAGCTCCAGGGCTTCCTGCACGCCAGGCCGATGCCGGCGCTGGCCATCGGGACGTGGCTGCGGGCGCACCAGGTGGCGCAGAGCAGGTAGCCGTCCCGCTCGGGCGTGCTCAGGTCCAGCGGGTGCCGCGCATCTGCGTTCCTCTCGGGTGCGTCTCGACGGGCCTCGCCACTTGATGGGCCAAGCGGCGTAAGCGCGACCATAGGGCGTTCGGCTACCTGCCGTCTCCACTTTGTGACGGCAGGTAACGGACGTCAAGGGACAGACGCGCGCAAAGCTACGCACGGGTTCACCCGTTCGAGCGCTTCAGAACCGAACTCCCGGACCCGAGCGGCCACTCGGGCCCGCCGTCACGCCAGACCGGACAGCCCCTTCGCCCGTGCGAAGACGTCGTCGAGCATCGCCTCGGTGAGCCGGCCGGTGAAGGTGTTCTGCTGGCTCACGTGGTAGCAGCCGAGCAGGACGGCGCCGCCCGGCAGAGGCGCCTCGACGCCGTGGCCGAACGCCGGCAGCCGCCCGGTCGGCACGCCGGCGCCCGGCAGGGCCCGCGCGAGGGCGGTCCAGCCGAAGCCGCCGAGCACGACCACCGCGCGCACGCTCGGCCACAGCAGGCGGAGCTCCTCCGACAGCCAGTGGCCGCAGGTGTCGCGCTCCGCCGGCGTCGGCTTGTTCGCCGGCGGCGCGCAGCGCACCGGCACGACGACGCGCACGTGGCGCAGCTCGAGCCCGTCCCCCGCCGCCACCGACAGCGGTGAG
>DATLGD010000075.1:0-12964 GCA_035540755.1 Mycobacteriales bacterium
GCTCGTGCAGCGCCTGGCGGCCCGAGTCCGCGACCCGCTCCAGCTGCGCCGCCGCGCGGTCGGGGTCGCTCGGCAGCACCGCCGCGGCCGACTCCGCCTGCACCACGAGCAGGCTCACGCTGTGCGCGACGACGTCGTGCATCTCCCGCGCGATGCGGGCCCGCTCCTCGGCGAGGGCCACCTGCTCGCGGGCCACCGCCTCCCGGCGCGCAGCAGCCAGGGCCGTCGCCGACTCGCGCTCGCGACGCCGGGCCAGCCGGCCGATGCCGAACGACGCGCCGAAGTAGACGAGCGGGAAGACCACCTCGACCGGCGCGAAGGGTCGCGGGTCGCGCACGAGGAGCAGGACCAGAGCCAGGACGACGGCGGCGCTGCCCGCGGCCACCGCCGGAGGAGGCGACCGGCGGCCGAGCGCGTAGAAGCCGACCATGAGCGCGACGAAGGACCCGAAGACGGGATCGTCGGCGCGCAGGAGCACCTGCCCGGCGACGGAGGCGGCGAGGACCGAGACGGTCGCCAGCGGGCTCCGTGCGGCGACGGACACCGCCGCCGTGCCGCCCAGCGCCACGGTCGCCGTCGCGAGGCCTCGTCCCTGACCGGCGACCTGTGCGAGGGCGAGCGCGCTCAGCCCGACCGCGAGGGCGGGGTAGGCGGCACGGTGCTGCACCGGCCGAACGTACGGCGCCCGGGCCGCCGACCGCCTCCTCCTGCAGGAGGAGACGACCGTCCCAGCGGACGAAGCCTCGCGCCCGCCGTCTCCCTAGCGTCGGCGGCACCGCACCGACCACCTCCGGAGGACCTGCCGTGACCGCACCGCTGCTCGACCGCACCCGACCCCTCGCCCTGCTCGCCGGTCCCGTCGCCGTCGCCGCCGCCGGGCTGTTCTTCGCCGCGCTGGCCGTGCACGGCGACGACATCGGCGCCATCGCCCGCGGCCCGCTCGGCGTGGCCTCGAACCTGCTCGCGCTGGCCTCCGTGCTCCTGCTGCTCCTCGGCCTGGTGCGGCTGACCGCACGCCCCGCGCTGGACGACGGCGCCGGGGCGGCGTCGCTGCTGGTCGCCGGGGCCGGCACGGTGCTGCTGGCCGGCGCCGCGTGGGCGCAGCTGGTGACCCTGCCGGTCTTCGCCGTCGAGGCGCCGCGGGTCGCCGACGAGGGGACCACCCTGGTCACCGCCGGCTACGTGGTGTCGTTCGTCGTGGCCGGGCTCGGCTGGCTGCTCGTCGCCTTCCGGCTGCGGCGCGACCCGGCTCTCGCCCGCGGACGCGTGCGGCTGCTGCTCGTCGGGGCCGTCCTGATGCTCGCCCCGCTGCCGACCCGCTGGTTCCTGCTCGCCGTCGCCGTCTCGTTGCTCGCGGCCACCGAGACCGCCCCGTCGCCGGCGGTCCGCCGACCGGCGGCGACGCCCGCCTGAGGCTGGCCTAGCCTCGTCCGCGTGACCGCCCCTGCACCTGGCCGCTCCGACCGCACCGCCGTCCCGCCGGAGATCGAGCGGGTGCTCATCTCCGAGGAGCAGATCGCCGAGAAGGTGGCCGAGCTGGCCGCCGCCGTCGACGCGCAGTACGCCGGTCGCGAGGTGCTGCTGGTCGGTGTGCTGAAGGGCGCGGTCATGTTCATGGCCGACTTCGCCCGGGCGCTGCAGACGCCGGTGGCGATGGAGTTCATGGCCGTGTCGAGCTACGGCTCGGCGACGTCGTCGTCCGGCGTGGTGCGGATCCTCAAGGACCTGGACCGCGGCATCGAGGGTCAGCACGTGCTGGTCGTCGAGGACATCATCGACTCCGGGCTCACGCTGTCCTGGCTGCTGCGCAACCTCCGGAGCCGGGGACCGGCGTCGGTCGGCGTCGTCGCGCTGCTGCGCAAGCCCGAGGCGCTCACCGTCGAGGTCGAGGTCGACCACGTCGGCTTCGACATCCCCTCGGAGTTCGTCGTCGGCTACGGCCTGGACCACGCCGAGCGCTACCGCGACCTGCCGTTCGTCGGGACGCTTCGGCCCGAGGTCTACAGCTCCTGAGCGAGGTGGAACGCCGGACCCCGGCAGGTCGTTGACGAACTGCCGGGCGATGTGCTCCCGGTGTACCGTCTGATCATCCCTGTCTTCAGGGCCGTCGTCAGGGAGGGACGGGGCGTTCGCCCCGCGTCGATGAACCTCAAGCGCTTCACCCGCGGGCCGTTCCTGTACCTCACGCTCGGCCTGCTCGTGCTGCTCGTGCTGGTCAACACCACGCGCGACGACGAGTTCGAGGAGGTCGAGACCTCCCGGGTCCTGGCCGCCATCGCGGCCGGTGACGTGCTGGCCGACAACGAGAACCCCGTGCAGGTCCTCGACCGCGAGCAGAAGGTGCAGCTCGAGCTGCGCGACGGCCGCGAGATCAACGGCGCCAGCAAGGTCGAGGCCAGCTTCCTCACCGACCAGGGCCGGCAGTTCAGCGACGCCCTCGCCGAGGCCGAGGTCCCCTACGACGTGCAGGTGAACAACCAGAGCCTGCTGGTCTCGGTGCTCATCAGCTTCCTCCCGCTGATCATCATCTTCGGTCTGCTCATCTACTTCTTCACCCAGATGCAGGGCGGCGGCAGCCGCGTCATGCAGTTCGGCAAGAGCAAGGCCAAGCTCGTCAGCAAGGACACCCCGAAGACGACGTTCGCCGACGTCGCCGGGGCCGACGAGGCGATCGAGGAGCTCCACGAGATCAAGGAGTTCCTCGAGAGCCCGGCCAAGTTCCAGGCCATCGGCGCCAAGATCCCCAAGGGCGTGCTGCTCTACGGGCCGCCCGGCACCGGCAAGACCCTGCTCGCCCGCGCCGTCGCCGGCGAGGCGGGCGTGCCGTTCTACTCGATCTCGGGCTCGGACTTCGTCGAGATGTTCGTGGGTGTCGGCGCCAGCCGGGTGCGCGACCTGTTCGAGCAGGCCAAGGCCAACGCCCCGGCGATCATCTTCATCGACGAGATCGACGCCGTCGGGCGGCACCGCGGCGCCGGCATGGGCGGCGGCCACGACGAGCGCGAGCAGACGCTCAACCAGATGCTGGTCGAGATGGACGGCTTCGACGTCAAGGGCGGCGTCATCCTCATCGCCGCCACCAACCGTCCCGACATCCTCGACCCCGCCCTGCTGCGCCCGGGCCGCTTCGACCGGCAGATCGCCGTCGACCGCCCGGACATGCAGGGCCGCCGGCAGATCCTCGAGGTGCACGCGAAGGGCAAGCCGGTCGCGCCCGGGCTCGACCTCGGCGTCATCGCCCGCCGCACTCCCGGCTTCACCGGCGCCGACCTCGCCAACGTCATCAACGAGGCGGCGCTGCTCACCGCCCGCACCGGCCAGAAGCTCATCACCCTCGAGGTCCTCGAGGAGTCGATCGACCGCGTCATGGCCGGTCCGCAGCGCAAGACCCGGCTGATGAGCGACAAGGAGAAGAAGGTCACGGCCTACCACGAGGCCGGGCACGCCCTCGTCGCGCACGCGCTGCCGAACACCGACCCGGTGCACAAGGTGACGATCCTGCCGCGCGGCCGGGCCCTCGGCTACACCATGGTGCTGCCGACCGAGGACAAGTACTCCCAGACGCGGGCCGAGCTGCTCGACATGCTCGCCTACGCGATGGGCGGCCGGGCGGCCGAGGAGCTGGTCTTCCACGACCCCACCACCGGCGCCAGCAACGACATCGAGAAGGCCACCGCCACCGCCCGGGCGATGGTCACCCAGTACGGCATGAGCGAGCGGCTCGGCGCGGTGAAGTTCGGGTCGAGCTCCGGCGAGGTCTTCCTCGGCAAGGAGATGGGCCACCAGCGCGACTACTCCGAGGACGTCGCCGCCGTGGTCGACGAGGAGGTGCGCCGCCTGGTCGAGGAGGCCCACCACGAGGCCTGGGAGATCCTCGTCGAGTACCGCGACGTGCTCGACGAGATGGTGCTCAAGCTGCTGGACAAGGAGACGCTGAGCAAGGACGAGGTCGCCGAGATCTTCGCCCCGATCGCCAAGCGCCCGCAGCGCCCGCACCCGACCGGGCTCGGCAAGCGGCCGCTGCACGACCGGCCGCCGGTGCTGACGCCGGCCGAGCTGGCCGTGCTCGGCCCGGACGACCTCGAGGACCTCGCGCGCGGCCGCGGCGACCGGCCCAGGACGACCCGTCGTCGCGTGGGCAGCACGTCGGCGTCCGGCAAGGGCGACGGGGCCGGCAAGGCCGCAGGCAACGGCGCGCGGGCCAACGGCGACCACGGCGACCAGCCCGCGCGGGGCCGGGCCGGCGTGCGACGCACCGCCAGCTCGCCGGCCGCGCGCACCCCCGGCTCGCCGGAGAAGGGTTCGGGCACCACCTCGCGGGCGGCGGGCGCGCCGTCCTCGACGTCGCGACGCCGGCGCGCGACCGGCAGCGACCCGGCGTCCTGACCGGCCCGACCGGCGCTCCCGGCGCCGGGCCCGGACCGGCGCGGGGCTTCGACGCCGCCCGCGTCGAAGCAGCGGTGCGCGAGCTGCTCACCGCCGTCGGCGAGGACCCCGACCGCGAGGGCCTTCGTGACACCCCCCGCCGCGTCGCGCGGATGTACGCGGAGGTGTTCGAGGGGCTGCACGCCGACCCCGACGCGCTGATCGTGCCGTTCTTCGACGAGAACCACGACGAGCTCGTCATCGTCAAGGACATCGCCGTCACCAGCTTCTGCGAGCACCACCTCGTCCCGTGGACCGGCACCGCGGCGGTCGGCTACATCCCGAACAAGGAAGGCCAGATCACCGGGCTGTCCAAGCTGGCCCGGCTGGTCGATCTCTACGCCCGCCGCCCTTCGGTGCAGGAGCGGCTCACCGCCCAGGTGGCCGACGCCCTGGTCGCCCGGCTGCAGCCGCGCGGCGTCATCGTCGTCGTCGAGGCCGAGCACCTGTGCATGACGGTCCGCGGGGTGCGCAAGCCCGGGGCGCGCACGGTCACCTCCGCGGTGCGCGGAGCGCTCAAGGACTCCGCCGTCACGCGCGCGGAGGCGATGAGCCTGATCCTCGGGCGGTCGCGGTGAGGCCTCCTGCCCTGCGCGGCTTCCCCGGGCTCGACCGCACGCGGGTCATGGCGGTCGTGAACGTGACCCCCGACTCCTTCAGCGACGGCGGCCTGGCCCGCGACCCGGACACCGCCGTGCGCCTCGGCCTGCGGGCGCTGTCGGCCGGTGCCGACCTGGTCGACGTCGGCGGCGAGTCGACCCGGCCGGGTGCCGTGCGGGTGCCTGCGGCCGAGGAGCTCCGCCGGGTGCTGCCGGTGGTGCGCGGTCTCGCGCAGGCGGGTGCGGTGGTGTCGATCGACACCACCCGGGCGTCGGTGGCGCTGGCCGCGCTCGAGGCCGGCGCGCAGCTCGTCAACGACGTCTCCGGCGGCCTGGCCGACCCGGCCATGCTCCCGACCGTCGCCGAGGCCGAGGTGCCCTACGTCGTCATGCACTGGCGCGGCCCCAGCGCCACGATGCAGGACCGCGCGCGCTACGGCGACGTCGTCGACGAGGTGGTCGCCGAGCTGCGCGGCCGGCTCGACGCCGCGGAGGCGGCCGGCGTCGACCTGCAGCGGGTGCTCGTCGACCCCGGGCTCGGCTTCGCCAAGAACGCCGAGCACAACTGGGCCGCGCTGCGCGGCCTGCGCGAGCTGTCCGTCCTCGGCTGCCCGCTGCTGGTCGGTGCCTCGCGCAAGGGCTTCCTCGGCGCGCTGCTCGCGGACTCCGACGGCACTGCCCGCCCGCCGAAGGAGCGCGACGCCGCGACGGCCGCGCTGACCGTCGTCGCCGCGCAGGCCGGCGCGTGGGCCGTGCGGGTGCACTCCGTCGCCGCCAGCGTCGACGCCGTGCGGGTGGTCGCGGCTCTGGACGGCCCGGCGTGAGCACCGGGCCATGACGCGTCCGGACGACGCCGACCGGGAGGCCGTGCTGGCGACGAACGCCGCTCTCTACGCGGCCTTCGAGGAGGCCGACGTCGAGCGGATGTCGGCCGTCTGGGACGACGCCGATCCCGAGGCGCTCGTCTGCGTGCACCCCGGATGGCCGGCCCTGCGCGGGCGCACATCGGTGCTGCGCTCGTGGTCGGCCGTGATGGCGCGTACCGACTACGTGCAGTTCGTGCTCTCCGACGTCGAGGTGTCGCTCGAGGGCGACACCGCCGTCGTCACCTGCACCGAGAACATCCTCACCTCGGTCGACGACATGCGCGGCGGCGCCGTGGTCGCCACCAACGTCTTCCGGCGCCGACCGGGCGGGTGGCGGCTGCAGGTGCACCACGGCTCGCCGGTGCTGGGGGAGTAGCCGTGGACACCGTCCGGCTGACGGGGCTGCGGGTGCGCGGCTTCCACGGCGTCTTCCCCGAGGAGCGGCGCGACGGGCAGGACTTCGTCGTCGACGTCGCGCTGTCGGTCGACACGCGCGCCGCCGCGGCCGCGGACGACCTCAGCCTCACCGTCGACTACGGGGTCCTCGCCGAGCGGCTCGCCGAGGTGGTGGCCGGTGAGCCCGTCGACCTGCTCGAGACGCTCGCCACCCGGCTGGCCGAGAGCTGCCTGCAGGAGGTCGCGGTGCGGTCGGCCGAGGTCACCGTGCACAAGCCGCAGGCGCCGGTGAGCGTGCCGTTCGACGACGTCAGCGTCACGGTGGTGCGGCCGTGAACCGCCCTGGGGCGGGCGCGGTGCTGTCGATCGGCAGCAACGTCGGCGACCGGCTCGCGCACCTGCGGCTGGCCGTCGAGGTGCTGCAGCCGCACGCCGTGTCGCCGGTGTACGAGACCGCGCCGGTCGGCGGCGTCGCGCAGGGCGACTTCCTCAACGCCGTGCTGCTCTGCCCGCTCACCGCCGAGCAGGCCTGGGCGCTGGCGCAGGACGCCGAGCGGCGGGCCGGGCGGCAGCGCGACGTCCGGTGGGGGCCGCGCACGCTGGACGTCGACGTCGTCGACGCACCGCCGCCGGTGCCCGACGGGCTGGTCGTCCCGCACCCGCACGCGCACGAGCGCGCCTTCGTCCTGGCGCCGTGGCTCGACGCGGACCCGGGCGCCGTGCTGCCCGGCCACGGGCGGGTCGCCGACCTGCTGGGGCGCCTGGACCGCACCGGCGTGCGACGCGTGGACGGGACGCTCGCGTGAGGCCCACCCGGCTCGGGGCGCTCGCCGGACTGGCCGCCGTCAGCGCCCTGCTCGCCTACCTGCTCGCCGAGCTCGCCTACGGCTCGTTCCCGGCCGTGCCGGCAGGCGCGCCCGTGCCGCTCGTCGTCGTCGCCGCCGTCGAGCTGGTGCTGGCCAAGGTCGTGCGCGACCGCGTGCTGCACCGCACCGGCCCGGACGGACGGCCGCCGCGCCGCCCGCTCCACCCGGTGCAGGTGGCCCGCGCCGCCGCGCTCGCCAAGGCCTCGTCCCCCGCCGGGGCGCTGCTGCTCGGCCTGTACGGCGGGCTGTTCGTCTGGACCTCGCAGCGGTCGGACACCCTGGCCGCCGCGGCCGACGACGCGGTCGTCACGGGGCTGACGGCGCTCGCCGCCGCCGGCCTGCTCGTGGCCGCGCTCGTGCTCGAGCGGGCCTGCCGCGTCCCCACGCCTCCCGAGGACGACGCCGGGCTAGGGTCGGACGCGTGACCGAGTCCGCCTCCGGCCCGTCCGCCGCCGACCTGCACGACCTGTCGACCGAGGAGCTGCGCTCCCGGGCGTTCGACAAGGCCGAGAAGCAGCACGACGTCGCGTTCTTCTGGGACGTCGCCACCCACCTGCGATCGGCCCGGGCGATCGCCGGCGAGGACGGCTCGTCCGGCGCGATCACCGGCAGCATCGCCGAGGCGGTCACCCTGGTGCGCGAGCTGATGGGCAAGGCGCCGCTCGGCGAGGACGAGCCGCTCCTGCGGGCGCGGTTCGTCGACTACCTGCGCAGCTGACGGCGGGAGTCGGGCACGTCGGTGCGCTGCGGTCAGGCGCCCGCCCGCACCGCCGCGTGCAGGGACTGCGGGGTGAGCGCGCCGAGCCGGCGCCCGGCGCCGTCGACGACGCCCACCCGGCCGCCGCGCGACCGCAGGAGCAGGGCGAGTGCCTGGCCGAGGTCGGCGTCGGCGGGGACCTCGTGCTCGACCTCGCCGTCCCAGGGCTCGAGCGCGTCGAGGTCGATCGGGGTCACCGACAGCCGCTTCACCGCCCGGTCCGCGCCGACGAACTCGGCCACGTAGTCGGTGGCGGGCGAGCCGAGCACCGTCGCGGGGTCGGCGTGCTGCTCCAGGTGGCCGCCGTCGCGCATCACCGCGATCCGGTCGCCGAGGCGCACCGCCTCGTCGATGTCGTGCGTGACGAGGACGACCGTGGTGCCGAGCTCGCGCTGCACGCGCAGGAACTCTGTCTGCAGCCGCTCCCGTGCCACGGGGTCGACGGCGCTGAACGGCTCGTCCATGAGCAGCACCAGCGGGTCGGCGACCAGCGCCCGCGCGACGCCCACGCGCTGCCGCTGCCCGCCGGACAGCTCCGAGGGGTAGCGGCCGCCGTAGACGGACGGATCCAGACCGACCAGGTCCAGCAGCGCGTCGACCCGCTCGGCCCGCCGCCTGCGATCCCAGCCGAGCAGCGACGGGACGGTGCCCACGTTGCCGCGCACCGTCTGGTGCGGGAACAGGCCGACGTTCTGGATGACGTATCCCACCCGACGCCGCAGCTGCACCTTGTCGAGCTGCGCGACGTCGTCGCCGTCGAGCAGCACCCGCCCTCCGGTCGGCTCGACGAGACGGTTGATCATCTTCATCGTGGTCGTCTTGCCGCAGCCGGACGGCCCGACGAGCACGCACAGCTCGCCCTTGCGGACCTCCAGGCTGAGGTCGTGCACCGCCGTCGTGCCGTCGGGATAGCGCTTGCGCACGCCGTCGAGCCGGATCGTGGGCTCGTCGCTAGCGTGCACGGGTGCTCCTCCTCGCCGATCGGTCGGGACCGGTCCTCGCGCAGGACGAGTTCCCCAACCCCTGGGTCAGCGTCGACTACGTGCGGGACAACGCGGACGCCATCCTTGCCGCCACCCGCCAGCACGTCACGCTGACCCTCGTCAGCGTGACGCTCGGGCTCGTGCTGGCTGTGCCGCTGGCTCTGCTGGCGCGCCGCTTCCGCCGGCTCGAGACGCCGGTCGTGGGCTTCACCGGGGTGCTCTACACGATCCCGTCGCTGGCCTTGTTCGCGGTGCTCGCGCCGGTCACCGGGCTGACCGCCACCACCGTCGTCATCGGCCTGACCGCGTACACGCTGCTGGTGCTCGTGCGGAACCTGCTGGCCGGGCTCGACGGCGTCTCCGAGGACGTGCGCGAGGCCGCCCGCGGCATGGGCGTCGGCCCCGTGCGGATGCTGCTGCGCGTCGAGCTGCCGCTCGCCCTGCCGACGGTGCTGGCCGGCCTGCGCATCGCCACGGTGTCGACCGTGGCGCTGGTGACGGTCGGCGTGGTCGTCGGCCACGGCGGTCTCGGGCAGCTGATCTTCTCCGGGTTCAACAACAACCTCTACCGGGCCGAGATCTTCACGGCCACCGCGGCCTGCGTGCTGCTCGCGCTCGCCGCGGACGCCCTCCTGCTGGGCCTCGAGCGCCTCGTCACCCCGTGGGCGCGCCGATGAGCCTGGTCACCGACACCGGGCGCTGGCTCCTCGACGGCGCGCACTGGACCGGGCCGGACGGCGTCCCCGCCCGGCTGACCGAGCACCTGGTGCTGTCCGGAGCCTCCGTCCTGGTGGCCGCCGCGCTGGCGCTGCCGCTGGCCTTCTGGCTCGGTCACATCGGGCGCGGCGGCTTCGTCGTCGTCGGCCTCGCCAACGCCTCGCGGGCCGTGCCGACCTTCGCCGTCCTGATCATCCTGGTCGCCACACCGGTCGGCTTCGGCGACCGCGCGACCGTCGTGGCCCTCGTGCTGTTCGCGATCCCGGCCATCCTCACCAACGCCTACACGGGGGTGCGCGACGTCGACCGGGACGCCCGCGCCGCCGCCGAGGGGATGGGGATGTCGGGGCTGCAGGTGCTGCGCCGGGTCGAGGCCCCGCTCGCCCTGCCGCTGGTGCTGGCCGGCCTCCGGACCGCCTCGGTGCAGGTCATCGCGACGGCGACGCTCGCCGCCTACGTGGGCGGGGGCGGGCTCGGGCGCTTCATCGCCGACGGCTTCGGGCGTGCCGACCCGGCCATGACGGCGGCCGGGGGTGTGCTCGTCGCGGCGCTGGCGCTGCTCACCGAGGTCGTCCTGGGAGCGGTGCAGCGCCGGGCGACGCCGGGGCCGCGCGGGCGGCGTCCGGCGGTCGCGGTCGGCGTGCCTGCCGCGCAGGTGTGACCGCGCGGTCGCGCTGCGCAGCGTGATCTGATCGTGCCTCCTCCCGGCGTGCACCGGGCGGTCGGGCTGTGGTGGGATCGCGTCGCGGGCTCGGCCCGCCGGACACGCGGCGCCACAGGGGCGCCGGGACACAGGAGGCGGACACCCGATGCGCGCACCCCGGACCATGCTGCTCGCTGCTGCCCTGGCGCTGGTCGTCACCGGCTGCGGCACGAACAACGAGGAAGAGCTCGTGGGGCCCCAGTCCGAGGGCGGGGCGGAGCAGCAGGAGTCCTCGGGCAGCCCCGACGACCTCGTCGTGCTCGAGGACGACCGGGGGCTCCAGACCGTCGACAACGTCGTCCCGGTGGTGCAGGCCGAGGCGGCCACCGAGCCGCTGCGCGAGGCGCTCGACAAGGTGTCCGAGTCGCTGACCACCGAGGACCTCATCGCCATGAACCGCGCGGCCGACGTCGAGCGGCAGACGCCGCCGAACGTCGCCCGGGACTTCGCCGAGGAGAACGGCCTCACCGAGGGCCTCGACGGCGGCACCGGCTCGCTGGTCATCGGCGCGGCGAACTTCAGCGAGAGCCAGATCCTCGCCAACCTGTACGCGATCGCCCTCGAGGCCGCCGGCTTCGACGCCGAGATCCGCAACGTCACCAACCGCGAGGTCTACGGGCCGGCCCTGATGCGCGGCGAGATCACCGTCTTCCCCGAGTACGTGGGCACGTTCACCGAGTACCTCAACAAGCAGCAGAACGGTCCGGACGCCGAGGCCGTCGCCAGCGGCGACCTGGACGCGACCATGCAGGCGCTGCGCCCGCTCGCCCAGCAGGTCGGCCTCGAGGTGCTCGAGCCGTCAGAGGCCGCCGACCAGAACGCCTTCGCCGTCACCCGCGAGTTCGCCGAGGAGAACGACCTCCGGACGCTGTCGGACCTCGCCGGCTACGAGGGCGAGCTCGTCCTCGGCGGGCCGCCGGAGTGCCCGACCCGCCCGTTCTGCCAGCCCGGTCTCGAGCAGACCTACGGCATCGAGTTCGACGGCTTCGTCTCCCTCGACGCCGGAGGACCGCTGACCAAGACCGCGCTGCAGCAGGGCCGGATCCAGATCGGGCTGGTCTTCTCCTCCGACGGGTCCCTGTCCACGCTCGAGTAGCTCGTCAGTGCAGCTGCTCGCCCGCCGTCACCTCGACGTCGAGCACGTTGCCGGGCGGGGCGAGCGGGCACGCCCAGGCCTCGTCGTGCGCGCAGCTGGGCGCGTAGAGGAAGTTGAGGTCGAGCACGAGCCGGCAGTCGGCGGTGCTGCCGAGGTCGGCGCCCTTGACGGTGTCGAGCAGGTAGCGCCCGCCGCCGTAGCTCGTGCCGCCGCTGGTGCGGTCGCGCACCGGCACCCACACACCGCCGCCGTAGGACGCGAGCCACCAGGCGTCGAGGTCGCCCCACGGCGTGCGCAGGACGCCGAGCCGCTCGAACGGCACGACGCCGTCGGTGCCGCTGGGCACCTCGATGCGCTGCCTGGGCGCGGCCTCGAGCGCGACCTCCGCGCGCCACTGCGGGTCGTAGGGCGCCACCGGCAGGTCGTACTGCGCGTCCGTCACCGGGGAGGCGGGGTGGGTCCGGAACAGCTCCTCGCGGCTCGCCACCCAGCCGGCGTGCGCCACCGGCGGGTACAGCTCGGTGCGGACCAGCTCGTACAGCGCAGCGGTTCGGCGGCGCCAGTCGAGGACGTCGAGGCTCATGGGCGGCATCCTGCCCCGGCCCTCTAGGGTCGGCGCCGTGAGCACCGACGCGGGGCCCGTCACCTACCTGCTGATCGACGGCGAGAACCTCGACGCCACGCTGGGCGGGAACCTGCTCGGCCGCAAGCCGCACCCCGACGAGCGGCCGCGGTGGGAACGCGTCGTCGAGTTCGCTCGCCGCACCTGGGACCGCCCGGTCAAGGCGCTGTTCTTCATGAACGCCAGCGCCGGGACGCTGCCGATGGGCTTCGTCCAGGCGCTCAACGCCCTGGGCCTGCGGCCGGTGCCGCTGTCCGGGCCGCCCGGCGTCAAGGTGGTCGACGTCGGCATCCAGCGCATGATCGGCGCGATCGCCGACACCGACGGCTTCGTCATGCTGGGCAGCCACGACGGCGACTTCCTCGACGAGCTGTCCGGCCTGCTCGGTGGCGACCGCAAGGTGGGCCTGCTGGCGTTCCGCGAGTTCGTCAGCACCAGCTACGCGGCGCTGTCGGAGCGGGGGCTGCAGGTCTTCGACCTCGAGGACGACGCCCGCGCGTTCAACCAGCCCCTGCCGCGGCTGCGCATCATCGACCTCGACGCCTTCGACCCGACGGCGTTCCTGTAGCTGGGCGCGGGGGGCCCCGCGCTGCCCCTCGCCCGCTGCCCGCGGCGCGTCCCGCCCGCCGTGATCTCTGACGTCGCCTGGCGCCCCGGGCCGCCCCGCCCCGTCAGAGATCACCGTCCAAGGACGGCTGTGGACGCCGGACGCTGCGTCCACATCTGCGTCGCCGCCCCGGGGACACATGCCGTGACCTGCCACGCTCGCGCGGTGGACGACGACCTCGTGGCTCGGGCGCACGCCCGAGGTGGCCTGCTGCTGCCTGCGGAGGTCGGCGGGCTCGCGGCGGGGCGGCGCCGCGGGCTGACCGTCGTCCAGCCCGGTGTGCTGGCGGCGCAGACCCAGCCGCTCGACGCCGCGGCGGTCGTCCGG
>DATLGD010000076.1:0-3603 GCA_035540755.1 Mycobacteriales bacterium
GGTCAGTAGACTCGCTGCCCATGGCGACGACGAACGACCTCAAGAACGGCATGGTGCTCAGCCTCGACAACGGCCTGTGGGCGGTGAACGAGTTCCAGCACGTCAAGCCGGGCAAGGGCGGCGCGTTCGTGCGCACGACGCTGAAGAACGTGCTGACCGGCAAGGTCGTCGACAAGACCTTCAACGCCGGCACGAAGGTCGACGTCGCGCAGGTCGACAAGCGCGACATGACCTACCTGTACCGCGAGGGCACCGACTTCGTCTTCATGGACAAGGACACCTACGACCAGGTGTACATCCCGGCCGAGACCGTCGGCGGCAACGCCGACTACATGCTCGACAACACCGACGCGATCGTCGCCATGCACGAGGGCGCGGCGCTCTACGTCGAGCTGCCGGCCAGCGTCGAGCTGCTCGTCGAGCACACCGATCCCGGCCTGCAGGGCGACCGCTCCACCGGCGGCACCAAGCCGGCGCGGCTGGAGACCGGCGCCGAGATCCAGGTGCCGCTGTTCCTCACCACCGGCGAGAAGATCAAGGTCGACACCCGCGACGGCCGCTACCTCGGCCGTGTGAACGAGAAGTGAACCGGCTGGTCCACACCTCGCACGACATGCGCTGATGGGCGCCCGCAGCAAAGCGCGCAAGCGCGCCCTCGACGTCCTCTACGAGGCCGCGCAGCGCGGCAGCGACCCGCTGGCCACCCTCGGCGAGCGGCTCGCGCAGAGCGACCCGCCCGTGCCCGAGTACGCCGTCGAGCTCGTCGAGGGCGTCGTCAGGAACCGGGTGCGCATCGACGAGCTGCTCGCGACCTACGCGCAGGAGTGGACGCTCGACCGGATGCCGCCGGTCGACCTCGCCGCCCTGCGGCTCGGCACCTTCGAGCTGCTCTGGTGCGACGACGTCCCGGACGCCGTCGCCGTCGACGAGGCCGTGCAGCTGGTCAAGAGCCTGTCGACCGACGAGAGCCCGGCGTTCGTCAACGGGCTGCTCGGCCGGCTGCTCAGCCTGAAGCCCAGCCTCGCCGTCTGACACCACGGGACGTCAGAGGATGCCGGCGCGGCGCCTCTCCGGGGTTCTGACGCAGCGTCCGGGCGAGCGGGTCAGACGTCCATCGCCCGGCGGGCGTCCGCCGAGAGCACGCCCCAGTCGATGAGCTGCTCGGTGAGCGCGCTGGGGGAGGCGTCGTAGATGACCGCGAGCGACCGCAGGTCCTCCTGCCGGATCGACAGGATGCGGCCGTTGTAGTCGCCGCGCTGGCTCTGGATGGTCGCCGCGTAGCGGGCCAGCGGCGCGGCCTTCTCGGCCGGCACCGACGACAGCTGCTCGAGGTCGATGACGATGCGCGCGGCCGGCTCGGCCGCAGGGGCGGCCGCGCCCTCCGGCAGCAGCTCGCTGACCGGCACGCCGTAGAAGTCGGCCAGCTCGGCCAGCCGCTGCACGGTGACAGCGCGGTCGCCGCGCTCGTAGGAGCCGACGACGACCGCCTTCCAGCGGCCCTGGCTCTTCTCCTCGACCCCGTGCAGGGACAGGCCCTGCTGGGTCCGGATGGCGCGGAGCCGGGCTCCCAGCGACTTGGCGTACTCGGTCACGCTCTGTGCTCCCGTCCTGCAGCGCGGGGGTCCGCGCGCGCTGATCGGGGCGTCGGTCTCACCACTGGCTCGCCCGGAGGGCCGGCCGCGCCGGTCGGTGCAACCGGTGCGATCGGGGTGACCGCAGTCCCTCCGAGGTCGAAGCCTCGCCACGTGTCGTCGTCGAGCTGTGCTTGCGCACCGCCTGCCTGGCGAACGGTGACGCAGTGTGACGATAGACGCAGCGTGACAGCGTGGTCAAGGGACACGCCGACGGTCCGGGGCGAGCCGGCGCGGCGCGGCCGGGTCCGGAACGCCGCCGTGTAGCGTTCTCCTGCGGACGACCAGCCCTCCACCGAGCCCGTCCCGTGAGGCGGGGAAGGAGGTCCAGCCGATGACGGCTGCCCACCCCCAGCCCGACCCCTCGAGCCCGCCGCGCGACGTCCTGTCCGCCGCCGAGGTGGCCCGCACGATCGACCGCATGGCGCACGAGCTCCTCGAGAAGACCGGGGGAGGCGCCGACGCGGTGCTCCTCGGCATCCCCACCCGGGGAGCCACCCTCGCCGCCCGCCTGGCCGCCCGGGCCCGCGTCTTCGAGGGCGTCGAGCTGCCGGTCGGCACGCTCGACACCACGCTCTACCGCGACGACCTGCGGATGAAGAGCCCCCGGGCGCTCGAGGCCACCGAGCTGCCCGCCGGCGGCGTCGACGGCAAGCTCGTCGTGCTCGTCGACGACGTGCTGTTCAGCGGGCGCACGATCCGGGCCGCGCTCGACGCGCTCACCGACCTCGGCCGGCCGCGCGCGGTGCAGCTGGCGGTCCTCGTCGACCGCGGCCACCGGCAGCTGCCCATCCGCGCCGACTACGTGGGCAAGAACATCCCCACCGCGCTGACCCAGTCGGTGCACGTCCTCACCGCCGAGGACGACGGGCGCGACGCCGTCACCCTGGGCACCGACACCCCGGACAGGGAGCGCCTGTGAAGCGGCACCTGCTGTCGGCCGCCGACCTCAGCCGCGACGACGCGCTGCTGGTCCTCGACACCGCCGAGGAGCTCGCCGCGATCGCCGAGCGGGCCACCGTCAAGAAGCTCCCCACCCTGCGCGGGCGCACCGTGGTCAACCTGTTCTTCGAGGACTCGACGCGCACCCGCACCAGCTTCGAGCTGGCCGCCAAGCGGCTGTCCGCCGACGTCATCAACTTCTCCGCCAAGGGCTCCAGCGTCAGCAAGGGCGAGACGCTCAAGGACACCGCGCTCACCCTCGAGGCGATGGGCTCCGACGCCGTCGTCGTGCGGCACTCGTGGTCGGGCGCGCCGGTGAACCTCGCGCGCTGGGTCCGCGGCTCGGTGGTCAACGCCGGCGACGGCACGCACGAGCACCCCACGCAGGCCCTGCTGGACGCCTTCACGATGCGCCAGCGCCTCGGCCGGCTCGAGGGGCTGCGGGTCACGATCGTCGGCGACATCCTGCACTCCCGGGTCGCCCGCTCCAACGTGCTGCTGCTCCACACCCTCGGTGCCGACGTCACCCTCGTGGCGCCGCCGACGCTGCTCCCCACCGGCATCGACGCCTGGCCGGCGGAGGTGTCCTACGACTTCGACGCGGTGCTGCCCAAGAGCGACGTCGTGATGATGCTGCGCGTCCAGCGCGAGCGGATGGGGGCGGCGTACTTCCCGAGCGCCCGCGAGTACTCGCGCCGGTACGGGCTCGACGCCCGGCGGGTCGCCCTGATGCCGGACGACGGCATCGTCATGCACCCCGGCCCGATGGTGCGCGGCATGGAGATCGCCCCCGAGGTGGCCGACGGCGTCCGCTCGACCATCGTCGAGCAGGTGGCCAACGGGGTGAGCGTGCGCATGGCCGTGCTGTACCTCTTGCTCGGCGGCGCCGAGCCGGCCATCGGCAGCGAACCGACCACGCCCACCGACGGAGGAGACTCGTGAGCTGGCTCGTGCAGGGCGTCACCCTCTACGGCGAGGGCGACCCGCTCGACGTCCGCGTCGTCGACGGTCGCGTCGCCGAGATCGGCCC
>DATLGD010000077.1:0-14392 GCA_035540755.1 Mycobacteriales bacterium
TGTCGTAGTCGCCGTAGGCCTCGTAGAACTCCTCCATCGTGAACTCGGGGAAGTGCGTCGCGTCGATGCCCTCGTTGCGGAAGTTCTTGCCGATCTCGAAGACCTTGTCGATGCCCCCGACGACCGCGCGCTTGAGGTAGAGCTCGAGCGCGATCCGCAGCGTGACGTCGAGGTCGAGCGCGTTCACGTGGGTGCGGAAGGGCCGGGCGGCCGCGCCGCCGTGCACCACCTGCAGCATCGGCGTCTCGACCTGGACGAACCCGCGGGCGTGGAAGGTCTCGCGCAGGCTCCGCACGACCGCGGCGCGGTCGCGCACCATCTGCCGCGAGGAGGCGTTGACGACGAGGTCGACGTAGCGCTGCCGGACCCGCGCCTCCGGGTCGGTGAGCCCGTGGTGCTTGTCGGGCAGCGGGCGCAGCGCCTTGCTGGTCAGCTGCCAGGACTCGGCCATGACCGACAGCTCGCCACGCTTGCTGCTGATCACCTGGCCGGTGACGCCGACGTGGTCGCCGAGGTCGACGTCGCGCTTCCAGTCCGCCAGCCGCTCCTCGCCCACCCCGGCCAGGCTGACCATCACCTGCAGGGTCGCCTCACCCTCCTGCAGGGTGGCGAAGCAGAGCTTGCCGCCCTCGCGGGACAGCACCACCCGGCCGGTGACCCCGACGGTCTCGCCCGACTCCTCGGCGGCCTGCAGGTGCCCGAACCGCTCGCGGACCTCGGCCAGCGACGTCGTGCGCGGGTAGCCGAGCGGGTAGGGCGGCGTCCCGGCCTCGACGAGCCGGTCGTACTTCTCGCGCCGGATCCGGACCTGCTCGGGGAGCTGGTCGTCGGGGCTGGTGGTCATCGGCGCGTCGGACACCGCCTCAGGCTAGTGACCGCGACGGCGCGGCCGGTTGCGGCCGGGTCGCGAGCGGGTAGCCGCACGTCATGGGACCTGGAGGCTCGCGGCGGTGACCGCGTTCGACGTCGACGCGGTCGCGCTGGCCGCGCGTGAGCTGCTGCGGGAGCGCCGCAGGGAGCTCGTCGCGGAGGCCTGCGCCTGGGCGGTGGGTCTGTCGGATCAGCCGCACCACGCCCGCCGGCACGGGCGGGTGGTGCCGACCGGCGTGACGCTGGGCACGCGCACCCTGAACGGCCAGCCGCTCGCCAGCGACGAGGACACCCGCCTGGACCTCGACGACGCCCGCCCCGGCACGTTCCAGGACGTGCTCGGCGCGCTCACCCCCGACGGGGGCGTGTACGCCGACCGGTTCGAGGAGCAGGTGCTCGTGCCCTTCGTGCTCGAGACCTGCGTGCGCGCCGTCGACACCGCGCGGCGGCGGCACCCCGAGGCCGTGGCGGAGCTGCTCGACGAGCTCGGCGAGGACGGCAGCGACCTCGTCGAGGTGGTGCGGGCCGCCGAGTGGGAAGCGCCGATGCGCACCGAGGCCGAGCTGCTCGTGCTGGCGGCACTCGGGCACGTGTCCCTGGTCGAGGTCGAGGCGGAGGGGCTCCCGCTGTCGTTGGTGCGCGCCGCCGAGCGGCTGGCCCGCGACGCCGTCCCGGCGCCGGAGCCGGTCACCCCGGTTGACGACCTCGACGGCGCACTGTTCCTCGCCGAGGCGGCGCTGCGCGAGGCGGACCTGCCCCTGCCGGTGCCGCCGCCGCACGCCGAGCAGCTGCTCGACCTGCTGCTCGACGAGGGTCTCGACACCGGTGAGGTGCTGGCGCTGCTGCCGCACCTGCCGGTGCAGCAGGACACCGCCGAGCACGTCGCCGTCGAGATCGAGGCGCGCGAGGTGTGAGGCCGCTCAGGCCTTCAGCCGCCCCGTGACCGCTGCGACGAGCGCCACCGCGGTGCCGCCGAACACCACCAGGCGCAGGGCGACCAGCGGCTCGAACCCGGCGAGCGGCACGGCCGCCGCGTGGAACCCGACGGCGGTGAGGAGACCCACCGCGTGCAGCCGGCGCACCCACGGCGTCAGGGCGAGCAGGACCTCGGCCGCGACCAGTCCGAGTGAGGCGAGCACGAGCACCGGCAGCGGCAGCACGCCCACCAGGCCCAGCCCGAACGGGGCGTCGGCCACCGCGGCGCCGAGCACGGTGCCGGCCAGGTACGGCTCGTTGAGCTTGGCCAGCGCCGCGACCGCGTACAGAGCGCTGACCTGCACCCGCCACAGCAGGAGCCGTTCACCGTCATCGCGGGCGACCAGCGCGGCGAGCGCGACGAGGCCGAGCAGCACGACGTGCTGTCGGCGCAGGTCCAGCGGAAGGTCCACGGCCGAGAGGGCCGCCCCGAGCAGGACGGCCGCCCAGGCGAACCGGGACCGCCGTGCGTCCAGCCCCGCCAGCAGTCCCGCACCGCCGGTGACCAGCGCCACCGCGGACAGCACCGCGGGCGCCGAGACCGGCGCACGGAGCACCACGTCGACCGCCTTGAGCACGGCGACCGCCCCCAGCAGGCGTGTGGCGGTCAGCACCGGAAGACGCCGGGGTCCGGTCCGCCGGCGCGCGTCACCGCCACCAGGTCCGGGTGCGCGGCGCAGAGCCGGTCCGGCACGGTGCGGCCGGTGTCGACGGCCCGCACCACCGGCGGCAGGCGCTCGGCGCTCAACGGGCGGGTGCGGCCGGCGCCGTCCTGCCCTGCATAGGTCGCCGGCTGGGCCGAGGTGTACATCTGCCACGACGCCGGCAGCTCGGTCTGCGGCCGGGAGCCCTCGTCCACCCACCGCACGCCGAGCAGGGCGAGCGGGAGCGCCACCTGCACCACGACGACGGCGAGGACGGCGGGGCGCAGGCGCCGGCGGTCCGCGCGTCGTGGGCGCCGCTCCGGGGTCACCGGCGTCGCACGCCACGCCGGCCGGCGGCAGGCACCGGCTCGGCCCGGAGCAGCACGCGATCAGGCCAGCTGGGCCACCGCTCGCGCGACGACCCCCGTTCCGACCAGGACGACCACGCCTGCCGTGGCGGCGGGCAGCAGCAGGGCCACCCGGGCTGCAGTCGCTGCTCGGCGGCTGGTCCCCGCCCGGGCCAGCACTGAGGTGAACCGGTCCCGTCCCCGGGCGAGCAGCAGGCCGGTGAGCGCGAGGGCGACCGCCATGCCGACGCCGTACGCGGTGACGAGCACCAGGCCGAACCACGCCCTGCCCAGGGCGATGCCGCCGAGCAGCACGACGAGGGCGGACGGGCTGGGAACCAGCCCGCCGGCGAACCCGACCGCGAGCAGCCCCCGCATCCCGCTGCCCTCGGCGGGCAGGGCGTGGCTGTGCACGAACAGCCCGTGGGAGTGCGGCTCACCCGGTCCGCCTGACCCGACCCGATGGTCGTGGTCGTGCGGGTGGTCGTGGTCGTGCGGGTGGTCGTGGTGCGGCTGCGCCGGCGCGGCTCCGACCGGCACCAGCTCGCGGACCGGGACGACGTCCAGGGCCGGCGTCCGGCGGCGTCGCGCGGCCCTCAGCAGCGCCACCCCGATGCCGACGATCAGCAGGCCGCTGGCCAGGCCGAGCCAGGGGTAGAGCCGCTCGGGGGAGGCCAGGCCGGCCGCGGTCAGCCCGACGCCGAGGGCGAGCACACCGAGCGTGTGCGTGACCGTGACCGACGCGCCGATGAGGACCGCGTCACGCAGCGAGCCACGACGCCCGAGCAGGTAGGCGGCCATGACCGTCTTGCCGTGGCCCGGCGCGAACGCGTGCGCCCCCCCGAGGACGACGGCGAGGGCGAGTCCGCCGAGGACGAAGGCGGCGCTGAGCGACTCGCGCGCGACCAGGTCGGTGAACAGGCCGGTGACCTGGTCGGCGCCGCGGGGCAGGGCCCCGAGCGGGCCCTGCTCCAGCAGGCCACCCACGCCCCGGACGGCGCCGCTGCCGCCGACCACCCCGAACGAGGCGGACCGGACGTCGAGCGGTGAGCTCAGCAGGTCCTCGGGGTAGGCGCGCAGGCCGTCGCTGACGCTGCGCTCGGGCACGTCCGAGCCCACCAGGCGGGTGCCGTCGCCGACCGCCGTCGTCTCGCGCCAGCCGGAGCCGGGCGGCGGTGCGAGGTCGTAGCTGAGGTCGGACCCGAGCAGGCTCGGGACGTCAGCGCTCAGGCCGCAGACCAGCCGGGCGGTCCGCAGGCCGGCCGCGCCCGGAGGGAAGGTGAGGGAGCTGCTGGTGACGGCCAGCCCGACCCGGCGCCCGTCGACGGTCAGCCTGGCCTGCTCGGCCACCTCCGCGCACCCGCCGACGGCCGCGCCGCCGCTGTCCCGAGGCAGCCTGCCGGTCACGTCGTCGAGGTCCGGGAAGGCCTGCCTCGTCGGGATCTCGGCCCGGTCGACGACGACGTCGACCCGCACCGCCTCGGGTTCGACCACGACGGCGCTGTAGGTGTTGACGCTGAAGTTGCCCAGCGGATGGGCCGATGCCGGCACGGCCGCGACGGACAGACCGACGGCAGCCAGCGCAGCGACGGTGAGCAGCCGGGTCAGGGTCCGCGTCACACCGGCCCGCCGAGCTGCGCGAGCGCCGCCTGGGCGCGGGGGGCGTGCAGCACCGAGAAGTGCGGGTTCAGCGCCAGCGCGGACGTCAGCGAACGCCGCGCCGCCGCCGCGTCGCCGACCGCCAGCTCGATCATGCCGCGGTGGTAGTCGAACAGCGCGCTCCGGGTGCCCAGGCGCTGCGCCTGCACGGCCACGTCGCGCGCCTCGGCAGAGCGGCCGTTGACGTGCAGCGCCCAGGCGTAGACGTCGGCTGCGTGCACGCTGCGCCGGTCCTGCCAGACCCGCTCGGCGGCCGCCAGGGCTCCGGCCGGGTCGCCGTGGTCGGCCGCGAACAGCGCCTGCTCGAGGTCGAGGTCGGCGCCGGCCGCGACGAACAGCTGCTCGGTGGCTCGGACGACGGCGTACTGCTCCTCGGCCTCCGCCGTGCGCCCGAGCCAGGCGTAGAGGTCGCCCAGCTCGGTCAGGTAGCCGGCCTCGGGCAGGCGGGTGACCACGTCGCGCCAGTCGCGGAGCGCCGCCTCGGTCTGCCCGCGGGCGGCGGCCACGCGCGCCCGGCCCGCGAGCAGGGCCGGCGCGTCGGGTGCGCGCTGCAGGCCCGAGGCGAACTGACGCTCCGCCTCGGCGAGGTCGCCCTGGCCGAAGGCGAGCTCGCCGAGGTAGCGGTGGGCGAAGGCGACGTCGGCGGGGTCGACCGCGATGCGCAGGGCCTGCTCGAGCGCCGCACGGGCGCCGTCGAGGTCCCCGCGCAGCTCGAAGGAGTAGGACGCGCGGGTGTAGGACGGCACGCCTGGCCGCAGGTCGAGCATGCGCTGCAGCGCGGTGAGCGCGGCGTCGTCGTCGCCGAGCTCGACATGGGCGTCGGTGAGCACGCCGAGCGCCGAGGCGCTGTAGGCGTTGACGGCCAGGGCCTGCTCGGCCAGGTCGCGCGCGGCCGGGAAGTCGTGCCGGGACGCCGCCAGAGCCGCCTGCCCGACGAGCGCGGCGTCGTTGCCCTCCGGCCGCTCGACGAGGGAGCGGGCGAAGGCCTCCTCGGCCTTCGCGTACCAGGTGGGGTCGGCGGTCGTGCTCGCCTGCTGCAGGTAGACCGCTCCGAGCGAGCTCCAGGACTGCCAGTCGCCGGGCAGGCGCCGGAGCCGAGCCTGCAGGGCGGTCGTGGTGGTCGCGAGGTCCCCGCGCGGGGCACCCCCGACGACGTCCACCGCCTCCACGGGCACCGGCGGTCCGGCGGTGGTCGCTGCCTCCTCCGCGCCGCCGAGCGAGAGTCCGGCGCCGACCACGAGGGCCGCGGACAGCACGAGCACGCCGACGGGCCGGGCGAGCCAGCGGTTCACGACGGCACCGGCGTGGTCAGCTGCCGGGCGTACACGACGACGTTCTCGGTGTAGCTGCGTGTCGCCTCGTCGAAGCTGCCGCCGCAGGTGACCAGACGGAGCTCGGAGCCGGAGGTCTGGCCGTACACCCGGTCGGAGGGGAAGGCGTCCTTCGCCACCGTCTCGAGGCCGTAGACCTCGAAGTCGACGACCGACCCGTCGACCCGCGCGACGGCCACCCGGTCGCCCGGCACGAGCTCGCGCAGCCGGAAGAAGACGGCGGCGCCCTCGTAGGAGTCGACGTGGCCGACGAGCACCGCGGGGCCGGGGTCACCCGGTGCCGTGCCTGTCCGGTGCCACCCCACGTCGTCCGGGTCCTCGGGCACCTCGAGCGTGCCGTCGGCCAGGACGTCGAGACCGATGAGCTCGCGGTCGACGCCGATCCGCTCCACGATGAGCCGACGCGGAGGCGGTGCCTCCGGCTCGACCTCACCCGTCCGGGCCCGTGCCGCGACCGGGACCGGCTCTGGCAGCGTCCCCGCCTGCGCGGTGGGCGAGGCGACCGGCGGGGCCGGGATGGACGCGAGGGCGGCACCGCTTCCGATCAGGGACGCCGCCAGCGCCACCATGATCAGGCCGGGCAGCACCTCGGGGCGGGGACGCCGCGACCGCGGTGCTGGTGCCGCAGTCCGACGCGCGGAGGGGACGCCCTCCCAGGACCGGCCGGGGGACGGCGCGACCCCCGGCGGTGCGGCACCGGCCGGAGCCGGACGCGGCCGCGGCCGGTGCTGGGGGCGGGCCGGCGGTGCGCAGCGCCCCCGGACCGCAGGCGGCGTCCCCGGCGACGGAAGGCGGTCGCCGCACCGGGCAGGAGACGGTGCGGCACCGGCTCCGGCCCGGTGCGGCGAGGTCATCGCTAGACCGCCCCGGCGCGACGACCGCGACGCAGGGTCACGAGCCCTGCCGCGCCGAGCAGCACGCCGAGCCCCGCGACGGCGGCCGCGGCCACCGGCACCGACTCGCCGGCCGTCCCACCGAAGCCGGCACCGACACCGCCGCTCGGGGAGCCCGAGCCGCTGCCACCCGTGCCGCCTGATCGGCTCTCCAGCCCCACGGTGCCGCTGTGCGGCAGCGCGAGGTAGGGGAAGGTGGAGCCGAACTCCTTGTCGTTGCTGTTGACGCCGTCACCCGCGGCGAGCGCCTCCACGAGCTCCCCGGTCCGCACGGCGCCCTCGAGCGCCTGCAGACCGATGTCCACGACGTCGTCGGTGAGCCGGCGACCGTTCGGGAAGCCCTGCGTGTCCTCCGCGAGCACGCCCAGCCGGTTCGGGCTGCCGGCCGGTGCGATGGAGGTGTTCAGCCGCAGCACCTCGGCGGGCTGGACCTCCCCCTGCGGCTTGTTGAGCCCCTCGACGCCGGTCAGGAAGACCGCGAACAGGTCCTCGCGCGGAGTCTCCGGTGCCGGGATGCCGTAGATCTGCTCGATGAGCTTGGGGACCTCCGGGTCGTTGACCCGGTCGACCGCCGCCTGCACGCTCGCGTCGTCCTGCGGGGCCAGGGAGTTGAAGGCGTCCTTGAGCCCGACCGGGATGACGACCTCGTTGACCAGCGGGTTGCCGAGCCGGGAGACCTGCACGAAGTCGCCGCTCTTCTCCCGCGTCCCGTCGGCGTTGATGACGCTCATGCTCTGCCGGTTGGTCGTGCTCCAGATGCCGATCACCGGGTCGCCGTCGCTCACCAGGTCGGCCTTGGGCACCTGCAGGGCGACGGTGTTGACGTTCTTGCCGTCGAGCGTGTCGACCCCGGTCTGCGACAGGTCGCCGCCGTAGAGCAGGTCGAAGACCCGCAGGTCGATGAAGAACGGGTCGTCCGACTGCCCGACGTAGGACTGCCCGCCCGCCTCGAGCGGTGTGATCGCCTGATCGCGCAGCACGGCGTAGTCCGGGATGCTGGCGTCGCCGACGAACGACGGCGCGACCTGACCGCCTTCCACCACTGTGGTGGCCGCGCCGTCGCCGGCGATGCGCTCGAGGGTGTAGGTCTGCCGGAACAGCAGGTTCTCGTCGTCGAGCGACGTGACCGGGCCGTTGGCATAGAGGAAGGTGTTGGCGTCGACGCGACGGTCGTCGTTGTCGAAGGTCCACCGGTAGGTGATGTCGGGGACCGCGTCACCGTTGTTGTCGATCTTGATGTCGTACTGCGCGTCTTCGTCCCAGGGGTAGAAGTTCGGTCCGCCCGACGGGTCCTGGAACCCGTCCCAGGCCGAGATCAGGGTCACCGTCTCGGGCTGGTCGGGGCTGACGAAGGCGTACACGTCGGTGTTGTCGGCGAGCGGGTCCTTGAGGATCTGCGGCGCCTCGCGGTGGCTGGACGCCGTGCCGATGCCGGGGCCCAGCAGCAGGGCCGATCCGGCCAGGGTGGTCGCGGAGGCCGCCAGGAGGGCCAGTCCCCGTCTGCGCCGTGATGTCTGTTGCATCATGTTCTGTCCGTTCATCCGGTCGGGTCAGGGCGGCTGGGACGTGCGCGCGGGGGCAACTGTCCTCGTGGTTGACGGCACGCGTTCGCAGCAGGATGTGACGCGGTTCACGTCGGCGCTCGGCGAAGGGTCGCGAGGTCCGGGGCGCGGCACGTCCGGCCAGCCCACCGCCGAGATCACATCGTGACCGCGGAGCTGGTCCCCCGGGGTTTTCCAGGCGGGTCGGCGGCAACCTTCATGAGCACTGGCGCCGTGCGCCGCAGGCGGCGGCGCGGGCCCGAGGTCGACGGAAGGGACCTGGATGGACGACGGCCCCTCCCCTGCATCGCGCGACCGTGCCCCGGCAGTCGAGGTGGTCGAGCAGCAGGTCGCGCGCGTGGCTGCGGTCGTCCTGCACGCCTGGTCCCTGGCCGAGCGGAGCGTGGCCGCCTCAGAGGGGGACGGGCGAGCGCAGCCGCTCGGCGGACGCGCCAGGACCGGTTGCTCTCGGCCGTGACGCGAGGACGCGTGGCGCTCCGGGACCTGGTCGACGACGGGAGCAGCCGTGCCGGCGCCCGGACAGCCGACGCCGGCGGACGCGACTGAGCGGTGCGGTGTCAGGTGTTGCGCTCGTGCACCAGCCGCAGCCCGATGAGGGTGAGGTCGGGCTCGTGGTGGTCGAGCGTCTCGCAGACGCTCGTCATCAGGTACGACAGCCCGCCGGTGGCGATCACCGTCGGCGGGCTGTCGAGCTCCTTGCTGATCCGCCGCACCATGCCGTCGACCTGGCCGGCGAAGCCGTAGAGCAGGCCGGACTGCAGAGCCTCGTTCGTCGTCTTGCCGATGACGTTGCGCGGGCGCTTGAGCTCGACCTTGAACAGCCGGGCGGCCCGGGCGGCGAGCGCGTCGACGGAGATCTCGATGCCGGGAGCGAGCGCGCCGCCGAGGAACTCGCCCTTGGCCGACACGACGTCGAAGTTGGTGGACGTGCCGAAGTCGACGACGATCGCCGGGCCGCCGTAGAGGGTGTGCGCGGCGAGGGTGTTCACCACCCGGTCCGGACCGACCTCGCGCGGGTTGTCGTAGAGCAGCGGCACCCCGGTGCGCACCCCCGGGCCGACGACGACGGTGTGCACGCCGGCGAAGTAGCGGCCGAACATCAGACGCAGCTCGTTGAGCACCGCCGGCACCGTCGAGCAGACGGCGACGCCGTCCGGCTCGGGGTGGCTCGACAGCAGCCCGCGGAACATCAGGGCCAGCTCGTCAGCGGTGACCCGCGGGTCGGTCTTGATCCGGTAGCTCTCGAACAGCTCGTCGCCGTCGAACAGCCCGAGCACGGTGTTGGTGTTGCCGACGTCGACGGCGAGAAGCATCAGCGGGCTCCGAGAACGAGGTCGACCCCGATGTCGAGCACCGGCGCCGAGTGGGTGAGCGCGCCGACGGCGAGGAAGTCGACGCCGGTCTCGGCGACGTCGCGCGCGTTCTCGAGCCGCAGGCCGCCGGAGGCCTCGGTCATGACGCCGGCGGCCCGGCAGAGCTCGACCGCGGCACGCGTCTCGTCGGCGTCCATGTTGTCGAGCAGCACCAGGTCGGCGCCGGCCTCGACCACCTCGCGCACCTGGTCGAGGGTGTCGCACTCGACCTCGACCTCGACGTCGGGGAACCGGGCGCGGACGGCCGCGAACGCCGCGGCCACCCCGCCCGCCGCCACCACGTGGTTGTCCTTGACCAGCGCGGCGTCCGACAGCGACATCCGGTGGTTGACGCCGCCGCCGCAGCGCACGGCGTACTTCTCGAGCAGCCGCAGCCCGGGCGTGGTCTTGCGGGTGTCCCGCACGTGCGCGCCGGTGCCCTCGACGGCGTCGGCCCACCGCCGGGTGAGCGTGGCGACCCCGGACAGGTGGCACAGCAGGTTCAGGGCGCTGCGCTCCGCGGTGAGCAGCGTCCGCACCGGGCCGCGCACCTCGAGCACGGCGGTGCCCGGCGCGACCGACGTGCCGTCGGCAGCGCGCGACAGGTGCTCGACCGGGCCGACCGCGTCGAGGACGGCCATCGCGACGGCCACCCCGGCGACGGTGCCCGGCGCGCGGGCGACGAAGGCGGCCGTGCCGGTGAGATCCTCGGGCACGGTGGCCACGCTCGTGACGTCGAGGCCGCCCGCGAGGTCCTCCTCGACGGCGGCGCGGGCCAGCGCCAGCACCGCGTCGGCGTCGAGGTCGGCGTCGGCGAGGGCCGCCAGCGTCTCGGGCGACAGGGTCACGGGGCCTCCTCGGCGACCGGCTCGAACCTCGTGCCGGACAGGGTGGTGACCAGCGAGCCGCGCCACTGGTCGCTGGCGGCCGGGTGGTCCTCGCGCCAGTGTGACCCGCGGGTCTCCTCGCGCAGGCGGGCGGCTGCCACCAGCGCCCTGGCGACGGCGAGCAGCCCGGTGGCCTCCCACGCCGCCGGTGTCGGCTCGTCGCTGGTGCGCGCGGCGAGGTCGTCGAGCACCGCGGCGGTGCGCGCCAGGGACGCGGCGCTGCGCAGCACCCCGGCACCGGCGGTCATCGCCCGGGCGAGGTCGTCGCGGACCGACGGGTGCACGAGCACCTGCGCGTCGACCGGCGCCAGCGGCAGCGCCTCGGCCGGCAGCGACCGCTCGAGGTCGTCGCCGATCCGGCCGGCGAACACCAGCCCCTCGAGCAGGCTGTTCGAGGCGAGCCGGTTCGCGCCGTGCACGCCGGTGCGGGCGACCTCCCCGCAGGCGTAGAGACCAGGCACCGACGTGCGCCCGGACAGGTCGGTGCGCACCCCGCCGCTCGCGTAGTGCGCGGCCGGGGCCACCGGGACCGGTTCGGCCACCGGGTCGATGCCCGCCTCGCGGCAGCGCGCCACGATCGTCGGGAAGCGCCGCTCCAGTCGCTCCGCGCCCAGGTGCCGCGCGTCGAGGTAGACGTGGTCGACGCCGTTCTCGAGCATCCGGCGGTGGATCGCCTTGGCCACGACGTCGCGCGGCGCGAGGTCGGCCAGCGGGTGGTCGTCGGTCGTCAGGACCCGTCGGCCGGTGGCGTCGACGAGGACGGCGCCCTCGCCGCGCACCGCCTCGCTGACGAGGAACTGCTGCCCCTCCTCGGGGCCCAGCCACAGGGCCGTCGGGTGGAACTGCACGAACTCCAGGTCGGCCACCTCCGCGCCGGCGCGCAGCGCCAGCGCGACGCCGTCGCCGGTGCTCACCGACGGGTTGGTGGTGGAGGCGAACACCTGGCCGAGGCCGCCGGTGGCGAGCACGACGGCGCGGGCGTGCACGGCGCCGACGCCGTCCTCGGTGCCCTCGCCGAGCACGTGCAGCGTCACGCCGGCGGCGGAGCCGTCGACCGCCCGGAGCAGGTCGAGCACCAGGGCGTGCTCGACCAGCCGGATCCGGGGCGAGTCCCTGACCGCCGCGACCAGCGCCCGCTGCACCTCCGCGCCGGTGGCGTCACCTCCGGCGTGCACGATCCGGTTGCGGGAGTGGCCGCCCTCGCGGGTCAGCTGCAGGGTGCCGTCGGGGTCGCGGTCGAAGGCGGCGCCGAGGGCGATCAGCTCGTGCAGGCGGTCCGGGCCCTCGGTGCACAGCACCCGCACGGCTTCGACGTCGCACAGCCCGACGCCGGCCTCGAGGGTGTCTCGCAGGTGCTCCTCGGGGCTGTCGTCCGCGTCCAGGGAGGCCGCGACACCGCCCTGCGCCCACCGGGTGGAGCCGTCGTCGACGAGGACCTTGGTGACCAGCAGCACCGACCCGGCGCGGGCCGCGTGCAGGGCGGCGGTGAGCCCGGCGACCCCCGAGCCGACGACGACGACGTCGGCGGAGGTGGTCCAGCCCGGCTCGGGAGCGAGCAGCCGCTGGCCGGCAGCGGTCATGGGGAGGGCGTCACCGAGGCGAGGAGACCGTGTCACCGCGCACGAGCCCGTCCTGCCCGGGCAGCGCCTCGGCCGGGTCGGCGCCGGTGCCGACGACCCGGTTCTCGGCGTCGACGAACACCACGCGCGGTGTGCGGGTGCGCGCCTCGGCGTCGTCCATCACGCCGTAGGCGAGAAGGATGACGAGGTCCCCGACGTGCACGAGACGCGCGGCCGCGCCGTTGATGCCGATGACGCCGGAGCCGCGCGGGCCGGGGATGACGTAGGTCTCGAGCCGCGCGCCGTTGGTGATGTCGACGATGGCGACCTTCTCGCCGGGCAGCAGGTCGGCGACGTCGAGCAGGTCTTGGTCGACCGTCACCGACCCGACGTAGTGCAGATCGGCCTGGGTGACCGTCGCGCGGTGGATCTTGCTGGTGAGCATGGTGCGGAGCACGGCGTCAGGCCTTCCCGAGGACGAGGTTGTCGATGAGGCGGGTGGTGCCGACGCGGGCGGCCACGACGACCAGGGCGCCCTTCCCGTCCGGCGCGAAGGTGCCGGCGTCGACCCGCTCGAGGTAGTCGACGGCGACACCGGACTGGTCCGCGAGGACGGCGCGACCGGCCTCGACGTCGCCGGTCTCGGCGACGGTGCGCAGCGCCCGGGACAGGGCGAGGGCGGTCGTGCGCTCGTCCGCGGACAGGTAGCGGTTGCGGCTGGACAGGGCCAGGCCGTCGGGCTCGCGCACCGTCGGGACGCCGACGACGTCGACCGGCAGGTCCAGGTCGCGCACCATCGCCCGGATGCACGCCAGCTGCTGGGCGTCCTTCTGGCCGAACAGCGCGACGTCGGGGCGGGTGAGGTTGAGCAGCTTGAGCACGACGGTGAGGACGCCGTCGAAGTGGCCGGGGCGGTGCGCCCCCTCGAGCACGTCGCCGAGCGGGCCGGCGCTGACCCGCACCAGCGGCGGCGCCGGGTAGACGACGTCGGGTGTCGGCGCGAACACGACGTCGGCGCCGTTGGCGGCGGCGAGCTCGACGTCGGCGTCGAGCGTGCGCGGGTAGCGGTCGAGGTCCTCGCCGGCGCCGAACTGCAGCGGGTTGACGAAGACGGTGACGATCACGGCGTCGGCCTGCGCGCGGGCCGCGCGGACGAGGCTGGCGTGCCCCTCGTGCAGCGCCCCCATGGTCATGACGACGGCGACCCGGCCGCGCAGCGAGCGGCGGGCCTGGGCGAGCTCGGCACGGGTGCGGGCGACGGTGAGCGGTGCGGGGACGAGCCGCAGGGCGGTGGTCATCGCGGCGCCGTCCCGAGCACGTCGAGCAGCGCGCCGGCGCGGGTGGCGTCGAGGCGGCCCGAGGCGAGCGCCCGGTCGGCGGTGAGGCGGGCCATCGCGACGTAGGAGGGCAGCACCTCCGGCGCGACGGCGGCGAGCACCTCGAGGTGGGCGCGGACGGTGCCGGCGTCACCGCGCGCGACCGGGCCGGTGAGGGCGGCGTCGCCGCGGTGCAGGGCGCCGTCGAGCGCGGCGTCGAGCAGCGGGGCGAGGACGCGGTCGGGGCGCTCGGCGCCGGCCTCGCGCAGCAGGTCCGCCGAGCTCGCGACCAGCGCGGTGAGGTGGTTGGCGGCGTGGGCGAGCGCCGCGTGCCAGAGGGCGCGCCGCTCCTCGGCCACCCACTCGACCTCGCCGCCGAGCTCGGTGACCAGCGCCTCGGCCACCGGTCGCAGCGGGTCGGGGGTGGTGACGCCGAAGCTGGCGCCGACAAGCCTGGCCAGGTCGACGTCGGTGCCGCTGAACGGCAGCACCGGGTGGAGGGCGATCGGCAGGGCGCCGGCACGGCTGGCCGGCTCGAGCACGGCCAGGCCGTGCCGGCCGCTGGTGTGCGCGACCAGCTGCCCGCGGCGGAGCGCCCCGGTGGCGGCCAGGCCCGCGACGAGCTCGGGGAGAGCGTCGTCGGGCACCGTGAGCAGCACGAGGTCGGCGCGGGCCGGGACCAGGTGGGCCGGGACGACGCGGCTGCCGGGCAGCAGCGCGGCGGCGCGGGCTCGCGAGGCGCTCGACCCGGCGCTGGTGGCGACGACCCGGTGGCCGGCGCGCTCGAGCGCCGCGCCGAGCACGGCTCCGACCCGGCCGGCGCCGACGACGCCGACGGCGAGGCGGGAGGGGTCGGGGAGGCCCGCTGCCGACGGCAGCAGGTCGGGCGCGGCGGGGCCGCGCGGGCGCGTGGCGCTCATGAGGCGTTCCAGTCCTCGAAGGGGTACCGGACGTGTGCGGTGCCAGCCTGGCCTGCCCGGCGGCCCGCCGTCCACTC
>DATLGD010000078.1:0-4735 GCA_035540755.1 Mycobacteriales bacterium
TCGACCCAGCGCGGGCGGTCCGGGTGGCGGCGCGAGAAGACCGCAGCCAGCTCGCCGAGCACCTCGGGGCGCTCGACGACCCGCGACAGCTGGCCCTCGTACTCGGCCCGGCGCAGCCCGATCTCGCGCTCGCCGACCCGGGGCACCACGGCACCGTCTTCGTCGACCGCCTGCAGGTAGGTCGACAGGACGCGGCCGTTCGGGTCGTCGGCGGTCGCGTACATCCGGAACGGGCCGAACGGGAAGTGGTCGTCCTGGCCCCAGGCCGTGCCGGCCGCGAGCAGCGCGAGCCCGACGGCGAGGGCCGCCGTGCGCGCCCGCCGTCCCGCTGTGGAAAGGGTCACGGGCACCCGCCGACGCTAGCGCCGGAGAGCACCTGGGACCATGCCGTTCCCACGATCGACATCCAGGACAGGAGCGACGCCGTGCAGTTCGGCCGGTACTACGAGGAGTTCGAGGTCGGAGCGACCTACAAGCACTGGCCCGGCAAGACGGTGACCGAGTACGACGACCACCTGTTCTGCCTGATCACGATGAACCATCACCCGCTGCACCTCGACGCGAACTACGCCAAGACCACCCAGCAGGGCAAGAACGTCGTCGTCGGCAACTACGTCTACTCGCTGCTGCTCGGCATGTCGGTGCCGGACATCTCGGGGCGCGCGATCGCCAACCTCGAGGTCGAGTCGCTGCGGCACGTCTTCCCGACCTTCCACGGCGACACGATCTACGGCCAGACCACGGTGCTGGACAAGACCGAGAGCAAGAGCAAGGACGACCGCGGCGTCGTCCACGTCGAGACCAAGGGCTACAACCAGGACGGCGTGCTGGTGTGCGTCTTCCGCCGCAAGGTGATGGTCCCCAAGCGCGTCTACGCCGACAAGACCGGCGGCGAGTTCCCGGGCCGGCCCGAGCTGCAGGAGTAGCCGTTCACCCGGACGGCGGCGCGTGCGGAGGCGCGGGCGGGGAACAACCCGCGCCATGACCACCGTCGCGCTCGTCGTCGTCGCCGCGCTCGTGCTCACCGCGATCGTCCTGGCAGCCGGTGCCCGCCCGGTCCGCCGCCGGACGGTCGTGCGGCGGCGCCCCGTCGAGCGGGTCGTGGAGCGCCCCGTGGAGCGGGTCGTGGAGCGGGTCGTCGAGCGCCCGGTGGAGCGGGTCGTCGAGCGCCGCGTCCGGCGGTAGCGCGGGCGGGACTTGACCGCAGCGCCTCGCGCGTCAGACCGTGCCCCGGTGAGCATCCCCGCGAGCTGCCCCCGCTGCGGCGCCTCCGTGCGACCGCCCGGCCTGATGTCGAGCGACTGGCAGTGCGAGCGGCACGGGGCCGTCCTGCCGCTGCACGTGCTCCCGCGGGTCGGCCCGGACGTGCTGTCGCAGGCCGCCTCGTCGGCGAAGGTGCCGCTGTGGTCGCCGCTGCCGATCATCCCGGGCTGGACCGTCACCGGGCTCGCCCTCGCCGGCGACGACCGGAGCGGCCCGCGGGCGACCGCGCTGGCCCTGTCGGGCCCCTGCCCGCTCGGCGGGCCGGCCGACCTCGTGCTGGTCGCGGAGGAGCCCGGTGTCGGTCTGGGGGCCCGCTACGCCGGCGTCGACGACGTCGACCCCGGAGACATCGTCGGCGGCGCGCCGGAGGCGAAGGTGGAGGCCGCCGGCCATCCGACGCCGCTGTGGCGGTGCGCGAGCGCCGAGGACCGCGTCGGCTTCGTCGGCGAGGCGCTCGGGCTGTGGCTCTACGCGGTGCTGTGGCCGCCGGCGGCCGAGCTCGTCCTGCTGGAGCACGTGGTGCTGCACGACCTGCGGCACGAGGCCCACGCCGGCCTCGACCTGCCGCTCGGCGCGCCGTCGACCCGCCTGGGCGCCGCCTGAGCCGAGGCCGGAGCGGGGGCGTCACTACGCTGAGGCGGCCCTGCCACCCTGTCTGGAGCGTCCGTTGCCCGCCCCCCGGATCGACCTGCACACGCACTCCACCGCCTCGGACGGGACCACTGCTCCGGCAGACCTCGTGCGGCTGGCCGCCGCCGCCGGGCTCGACGTCGTCGCGCTCACCGACCACGACACCACCTCCGGGCACACCGAGGCGGCCGAGGCGCTGCCGGCCGGGCTGACGCTCGTGCCCGGTGCCGAGCTGTCGTGCGCCTCCGACGGCATCAGCCTCCACCTGCTGGCCTACCTGTTCGACCCCGAGGAGCCCGAGCTCGCCGAGGTCATGCGGCAGATGCGCGAGTCCCGGGTGGGGCGTGCCGAGCGGATGGTGCGGCGGCTCGAGGACGCCGGCACCGGCGTCACGTGGGAGCGCGTGCAGGCACTGGCGCAGGGCACGGTCGGCCGCCCGCACGTCGCCCAGGCGCTCGTCGAGGCGGGCTGCATCCCGAGCGTGGGCGCGGCGTTCACCCCTGAGTGGATCGGCACGCACGGGCGCTTCTGGGAGCCCAAGCTCGAGCTCGACGTCGTGCGCGGCGTGCAGCTGGTCGTCGCGGCCGGCGGCGTCGCGGTCTTCGCCCACCCGGCGGCGGTCAGGCGCGGACGCACGGTCGGCGACGACGTCGTCGTCGCCATGGCCGAGGCGGGCCTGGCCGGGCTCGAGGTCGACCACGTCGACCACGACGAGGACGCCAAGGAGCACCTGCGCGGGCTCGCGGCCCAGCTCGGCCTGCTGGTCACCGGGAGCAGCGACTTCCACGGCAGCAACAAGACGGTGCAGCTCGGGGCGTCCACGACCGCCCCCGAGGTCTTCGAGGCGGTCGTGGAGCGGGCGAGCGGCGCGGACGTGCTCACCGCATGAGGAACGTCTTCGACCCGACCACCTTCGGCGCGGTCTTCGTGACGCTGTTCGTGATCATGGACCCGCTGGGCAGCATCCCGCTGTTCCTCGGGCTCACCGGTGGCCGGACGCCGCGCACGCGGACCCGGCTGGCGGGGCAGGCGGTGCTCGTCTCGCTGTTCGTCATCACGCTGTTCGCCATCGTCGGGCAGCAGCTGCTGGCCTTCCTCGGCATCGGCATTCCGGCCCTGCAGGGCGCCGGTGGCCTGCTGCTCCTCATCGTCGCCCTCGAGCTGCTCACCGACCGCCAGGACGACCCCGCGGAGGTGCGAGACGTCAACGTGGCGCTGGTGCCGCTGGGCACACCGCTGCTGGCCGGGCCGGGAGCCATCGTCGCGACGATCGTCTTCGTCCAGCAGGCCGAGGGGCTGCCCGACGTCACGGCCATCGCCGCCGGCATCGTCGCCATCCACCTGGCGGTGTACCTCGCGCTGCGCTTCAGCGTCGGCATCACCCGGATCATCAAGGAGAGCGGCATCGTGCTGCTCACCCGCATCGCCGGGCTGCTGCTGTCGGCCATCGCCGTCCAGCTCGTGGCCGAGTCCGTGATGGGGTTCATCGCCGAAGCGGGCTGACACCGCGCCGGGGCGGGTACAGACCGCCCGTGACCGCCCGCCCCGTCCTCCTCGTGCTCGCCTCGCTCGGGCTGCTCGCCGCACTCGCGGCGCCCGCCGGCGCCCAGACGGCCACGCTGGACGCCGACCAGGTCGTGCGCGACGTGCTCTCCGACGGCGTCCACGTCGACCCGGACTTCGGCGTGGACGTGGACGAGACCGCGCTGCGGGCCGAGGTGGCGCGCGCTTCGCTGCCGGTCTACGTGGCGCTGCTGCCTGCCGGGGAGGTGCCGCGCGGTGCCGCGCCGGACGTCGCGCAGGCGATCGGCGTCGGCAGCGGGGAGTCCCGGGCCACGGTGCTGGTGGTCACCGACGAGCCGTACGCGTGGGCGGCGCAGGGCACCGCCGCCCGGCAGCGCGGCGTCGACGCCGGGCGCGCGCTTGCCGACGCCCTCGAGACGACACCGGACGGCATCGACGGCGCCGTGGTCACGACCCTCGTGAGCACGTTCGTCGATCGGCTGGACGCCCAGGTCGCCGGCCGGAGCGGCGGCACCGGTGGCAGCGGCGGCACCGGTGGGGGGAGCGCCCTCCCCTGGCTGCTCGGCCTCGGGGCGCTCGGCGCCGGCGCATGGGCGCTGACCCGCTCGCGCGGGGACAAGCGCGAGCAGGCGACGGCGATGCAGGACGCGCGGGCCGACGTCGAGTCCCTGTACGCGCGGCTCGGCAGCGACGTGCAGCTGCTGGCGCCGGGCGACGACGCGGTCGCGCGCCAGGCCCTCGCGGACGCCGCCGAGCGCTACAACGCCACCGGCGCGCTCATGGCGCGCGCGAGCAGCGACGGCGAGTGGGCCGCGGCGCGGCGCACGGCGGTCGAAGGCCTGACCGCCGCGCGGGTGGTGCGCGAGCGGCTGGGGCTGGACCCGGGTCCGCAGATCCCGATGCCGGCGCAGGACGAGGCGCCGCGGCTCGAGCAGCCCTCCCGCGTGCAGGTCGGCGACCAGCAGTACGACGGCTCGCCCCGCTACACGCCCGGCCGCCCGCACTACTTCGAGGGCGGCTACCACGGCGGCCGGGTGGTACCCGGCGGCTGGTACGCCACCCCCTTCTGGCAGACCCTGCTGCTGACCAGCGTGCTCGGCGGCGGGCGGCGCTCCCGCGTCGGCTACGGCGGCTATGGCGGCAGGTACAGCGGCGGCGGTGTCCTCGGCGCCTTCGGCACAGGGGCGGTGCGCAGCTCCAGGCCGGGCCCGGCGCAGCGCCGGAGCACCGGCGGCTTCTCCGGCGGCGGTGGCTGGGGCGGCGGCCGCGGCGGCGGCTGGTCCGGCGGCAGCCGCGGTGGCGGTGGCTGGGGCGGCGG
>DATLGD010000079.1:0-5356 GCA_035540755.1 Mycobacteriales bacterium
GCCGCCGGCGGCGCGCAGCGCGCACAGCCGCACCAGCTCGGCGTACGCGTCCTCGCCGATCAGCGCCGCGAGCTCCGGACCGTAGGACAGGTAGAGCGGCGCGCCGCCCACGTGGGCGTCCGGCGACGACGTGCACCACCAGTGCAGGTCGGCCCCGCCCGGTCCCCACCCGCGGCGGTCGAACTCGCCGAGCGTCGTGACGAGCACCCGGGTCTCGTCGGGCCGGTCGACCCACTCCTGGGTGCGCCGCACCGGCAGCTGCCAGCAGACGTCGGGCTTGGTCTCGAGCGGGTGCTTGCCGATCCGCAGCGCGAGGGCGTGCAGCGAGCACCCCTCGCCGCCCGGGAAGCCGGGCCGGTTGAGGAACACGCACGCCCCGTCGACGGTGCGGGTGCGCCGCGCCGGCTCGCCCTCGAGTTCGTCGTCCTCGGTGATGCCCTCGCGCCGGCCGACGTCGGCGAACTGCCACGTCTTCTTCTTCAGCTGCCGGGCGAAGGCGGTGACGCGCTGCTCGTCCTCGTCGTCGGCCCAGAACGCGCCGTGGCTGCAGCAGCCGTCGTCCTCGCGGCCCTCGAGAATGCCGCAGCACCCGGCGCCGAAGATGCACGTCCAGCGCGACAGCAGCCAGGTGAGGTCGGCTCGCACGACGTGCTCGGGATCGGCGGGGTCGACGAACTCCAGCCAGTCGCGCGGGAAGTCGGGCTCCACCTCGCGCAGCCGGGGCATCCCCAGCCCGATGGACGTCGACGCGGTGGGCGTGCGCGCGGTGCTCGTCACCCGCTCAGTCCAGCACCCGCACGACGAGGACGGCGACGTCGTCGTCGAGGTCGTCCTCGACGAGCGCGGCGAGCACGGCGTCGAGCACGCCCTGAGCCGAGCCGGCCGGGGCGTCCGCGAGGGCGCGCTGCAGCGCCTCGAGGCCGACGTCGAGGTCGCGGCCGCGGTGCTCGACGAGGCCGTCGGTGTAGAGGACGAGCACCGAGCCGGGGCCGATCGCCTCCTCGGCCTCCTCCCGCTCGAGGCCGAGCGCGGCGCCGACGAGCAGCGACACCCCGCTGTCGAGCAGGCGCACGTGCCCGTCAGCCCGGCGCAGCGCCGGCGGCAGGTGGCCGGCGTTCGCGAGGCAGAGCACGCCGTCCCGCCCGGCCCCGGGCAGCTCCAGCCGGCCGTAGACGCAGGTGGCGAGCTGAGCCATGTCGAGGCCCTGCACGAGCTGGTCGAGCCGGTCGAGGACGACGGCGGGCGCGCTGCCCTGCCAGGCGTAGCTCTGCAGCACCGAGCGGAGCTGGCCCATGGCGGCCGCCGCGGTGAGGTCGTGCCCCATGACGTCGCCGATGGTGATGCCGACGGCGCCGTCCGGGAGGCGGAACAGGTCGTACCAGTCGCCGCCGACCTGCGCGGCGGACGAGCCGGGCAGGTAGACGGCGGCGACGTCGAGCCCGTCGATCGAGGGCAGGTCGGGCAGCAGGCTGCGCTGCAGCGCCTCGGCCACCTGGTGCTCGCGCTGGTACAGCCGGGCGTTGTCGACGGTGAGCGCGGCCCGCCGGGCGAGGTCGGCGGCGGTGGCGAGGTCCTCCTCGTCGAAGACCCGCCCTGAGCCGTCGTTGAACAGGCCGAGGGCGCCGAGCACCTGCCGGCGGGCGCGCAGCGGCACGATGATCGCCGACCCGACGCCGATCTGCTGGTAGATCTCGGCCAGCTCCGGGTCGTCGATCGCGCGCTCGACCACGTCGCGGGTGACGTGCTCCAGCAGCTGCGGCTGCGCGCCGCGCAGGACGGCCGCGGTCTCGGAGGCGTCCGAGAGGCCGGCCGGCTGAAGCTGCTCGAGCCGCCGCAGCAGGTCCTGCTTGTCGTCGTCGCGGTGCGTGGCGGCGACCCGCTGCACCGAGCCGTCGGGGTCGAGCAGGTGCACGGTGCACCAGTCGGCGAGCAGCGGCACCACCAGGCGGGTGAGCCGGTCGAGCGACTCGTCGACGTCGAGGGTCGCGGCGAGCATCGACGTCGCCTCGGCCAGCAGCGCCAGCCGGCCCTGCGCCTGCTCGGCCTGGGTGCGGGCCTGCTGCTCGGAGGCCAGGTTCCGCTCCCGCTCCTGCTCGGCGAGCACCCGCGCCGTGACGTCTGCCTGGATGCCGACGAAGTGGGTCAGCTCGCCCTCGCCGTCGTACACGGGCGAGAGCGACAGCTCGTTCCAGAACGCCGTGCCGTCCTTGCGGTAGTTCAGCAGCGCGACGGTGCCGTGCTCGCGCTCGGTCAGCAGCCGGCGCACCTCGGCCACCGCGGCCGGGTCGGTGTCGGGCCCCTGCAGGAAGCGGCAGTTGCGGCCCACCGCCTCGTCGGCGCTGTAGCCGGTGGTGCGCTCGAAGGCCGGGTTGACGAAGATCAGCGGGTCGTCGGGCTGGTGCGGGTCGGTGATGGTGAACGACAGCCCCGCCGCCACGACGGCGCGGTCGCGCACCGCCAGCCCGAGGCCGTCCTCGACGTCGACCTCGAAGAAGACGAGGAGCGACTGCCGGTGCGGGCCGCTGGTGGGCACCGGGAAGCCGGTCACCCACAGCACGCGGTCGTCGTCCTCGTCCGGCGGGTGGTCGGGGGAGTTGCGGACGCGGGCGGGCACCCGCACCGGCTCGCCCAGCACCGGAGCGCCCTGCGCGGCGCGCTCGAGCGGGCTGGTGCCCGGCTCGAACGGGGCGCCGTCGGGCCGCGTCAGCCGGGCCGCGCCGGTCCAGGCCGCGGCGGCGGCGGGGAGGCGGGCGTCGGGCGCCATCTCGAGGCCGGCCGTGTTGGCCTGCACCACGCGGCCGGTGTCGACGTCGACGAGCAGGCAGGCCGCCGGCGCCTCGTGCAGCAGCCGCGGCAGGCGCTGGTGCCCCAGCGCGGTGCGGCCGGTCTCGACGGCCTCGTCGACGGCGCGCTGGGTGCGCAGGGAGTCGTAGGTGCGACGGCTCAGGGCCGCACCCGGGGAACGGTCGCTCACCTCGAGGACGATACCGGGCACGCGTTCTCCGTGCCCGGCTCGCGGGTACGGTGCGCCGACATGCGGCTCGGGGTGCTCGACGTCGGGTCGAACACCGTTCACCTGCTGGTGGTCGACGCGCACCGCGGTGGCCATCCCGACGCGGTCCGGTCGCACAAGACCGCCCTGCAGCTGGCCGAGCTGCTGCGCGACGACGGCTCGCTCGGGGAGCGCGGGACCTCGGTGCTCGTCGACGCCGTCGGCGCCGCCCGACGCGCCGCCGACCACGAGGGCGTCGAGGACCTGATGGCCTTCGCGACCTCCGCGGTGCGCGACGCCACCGACTCCGCCGCCGTCCTCGCCGCCGTCCGCCGCGAGACCGGCGTCGACCTGCTGGTCCTGTCCGGCGAGGACGAGGCCCGGCTGACCTTCCTCGCCGTGCGCCGCTGGTTCGGCTGGAGCGCAGGCCGGCTGCTCTGCCTCGACATCGGCGGCGGCTCGCTCGAGGTCGGCACCGGGCGTGACGAGGAGCCCGACGTCGCCGTCTCCCTGCCGGTCGGCGCCGGCCGGATGACCCGCGAGCGGCTGCCCGGCGACCCGCCGCGCAGGAAGGAGGTGGCCACGCTGCGCGAGCACGTCCGCGAGGTGCTGGCGCCGGCCGTGCCGCGCGTGCAGGAGGCGGGCCGCCCCGAGCTCGCGGTGGTGACGTCGAAGACGTTCCGCTCGCTGGCCCGGCTGGGCGGCGCCGCGCCCTACGCGCGAGGGCCGCGGGTGCGGCGCACGCTGACCCTCGAGGCCCTGGCCGAGATCGTCGAGCGGCTGCAGCCGATGACCGCCGCCGAGCGAGGGGAGCTGCCCGGTGTCTCCCCGAGCCGCGCGCACCAGCTGCTCGCCGGCGCCGTCGTCGCCGAGGAGGCGATGCGGGCCCTCGAGGTCGAGACGGTCTCGGTGTGCCCGTGGGCGCTGCGGGAGGGAGTCATCCTGCGCCGGCTGGACTGGCTGGCCGGGGGCTGACGCCGGCCCCGGCACGGCGCCCGTCGAACCGCTGCTGCCCGCCGTAGGCTCGGCGGCGTCATGAGCCCCTCGCGCGACACCGCAGACGCCGCGAGCGCGGCTGACCGCGCGGCGCGCGACGCCGAGCGACGGGCCGAGCGGGCCGCCTGGGGCGACGGCCGGCTGGAGCACGACCCCGACGACCCGGCCCTGTCGGCGGAGGAGCGGGCCGCGAGCGACATCGCCGCCGCCGCGGTCGCCCGGGTGCCCGGGGCGCGGGTCGCGCTGTCGACGGCGTCGGTCTACCCCGAGTCGACGGCGTCGGCGTTCGAGATCGCCGCGCGGCTGGGCTACGACGGCGTCGAGGTCATGGTCTGGGGCGACCCGGTGTCGCAGGACGTCACCGCACTGCGGCGGCTGTCGGACTACCACGAGATGCCGATCCTCGCGATCCACGCGCCGTGCCTGGTCATCACCCAGCGGGTGTGGGGCACCGACCCCTGGGTCAAGCTCGTGCGCGCCCGCGACGCGGCGGAGGAGGTCGGCGCCGAGACCGTCGTCGTGCACCCGCCGTTCCGCTGGCAGCGCGACTACGCGCGCCAGTTCGTCGGCGGCATCGAGCACATGGCCGGTGAGACCGAGGTCCGCTTCGCCGTCGAGAACATGTTCCCGTTGCGCGCCCGCGGCCGCGAGGTCGTCCCGTACGCGCCGGACTGGGACCCCACGAGCGAGGGCTTCCGGCACTTCACCCTCGACCTGTCGCACACCTCGGTGTCGCAGACCGATGCGCGGGAGCTGGCCGAGCGGATGGGCGACCGGCTGGCCCACGTGCACATGGCCGACGGCAAGGGCAGCGCCCGCGACGAGCACCTGGTGCCGGGGCGGGGCGACCAGCCCTGCGCCGAGATGCTGGAGAACCTGGCCGTGGCCGGGTTCGACGGCCTGATCGTCATCGAGGTCTCGACCCGGCGGGTGAGCGACCGGCCCGAGCGCGAGGCCGACCTCGCCGAGGCCCTCGCGTTCACCCGGCTGAACCTGGCCGCGCCCGCGACGGACGTCTCCGCGGGCCTGCGCAGCCGGTGACGCACCCCGGCGGGGCCACGGCGTTCGAGGCCCTCGTCGACGACTACGACGCCGCCCGGCCGGACTACCCGCCGTCGCTGTACGCGGCGCTGCCGGACCTCGACGGACGGCGGGTGCTGGAGGTCGGCGCCGGGACGGGCCTGGCGACCCGCGGCCTGCTCGCGGCCGGAGCCGACGTCGTCGCGACCGACCTGGGCCCGCGGATGCTCGGGCGGCTGCACGCCTCGCTGCCGGCCGTGCCGGTGGCCGTGGCGAGGGCGGAGGCGCTGCCGTTCGCGGCGGCCGCCTTCGACGGCGTGTGCGCGGCGCAGGCCTGGCACTGGGTCG
>DATLGD010000080.1:0-4429 GCA_035540755.1 Mycobacteriales bacterium
GTCCTCGACCTCGCGGTGCTGCTGGCCGGCCTCGCCGCCGGCGGGCGGACCTGCCCGGCGGCAGCGCCCGGGCGCTGGTGGTGCTGCCGTACGTAGGCACGGCGCTGGCCGTGGCTCTCGGGGCGCTGCCCTGGCCTGCCCTCGCGGTCGCGCTGGCCCTCCGGGCTGCCCGCCGCGCCTCCGCCGCCGCCGTCCGCGGGGACGCCGCCAGCGTCGTCGCCGGCCACGCGCGGCTGTTCGCCGTCCTGCTGGTGGGAGGTGTGCTCGTCGCGGCGGTGACCGGCGCCGACCTCCCGCTCGGCTGAGCCCGCGGTGCTCGACGCCCTGCTCGCGGCGCTCGCCGTCGCCGTGCTGGTGACGCTCGCGGTCGCGGCGCTGCTCGCCGTCACCGTCGCGCCGTTCCTCGTGGCGCTGTGGCACGGGGAGCGGCAGGGCGCGTCACCGGCCCGCGTCGGCGCCGCTGCCGCGGCCGGCGCCGGGCTCGGTGTCGCGCTCGCCCTCGCAGCCCTGCGCACCGGAGCCGGGCCGCTGTCGGCGGCGCTGCCGCTGCTGCTGACCTGGGTCGTGCCGGCTGTCGTGGCCCGAGCCACCGACGGCGCCCGCTGGCTCGGCCGGGCCGGCCGGCACGAGCGCCGGCCGGCGGTCGCTCAGCGGGTGTCGAGCACCCGGTAGGCCTCCGCCAGCCGCCCCTCGGGCAGGGCGCCCCGGGTCGCGAGCAGCTGGCCCCAGCCGCGCATCCGCTCCTCGAGGTCGTCCATGTGCTCGGTCTGGCTGACGTGCCGCCGGAGGGCGGCGAGCTTGCGGTCGAAGGTGTCGGTGATGTCGACGGCGCGGTCGGCGACACCGCCTGCCCCACCCATCACCCAGACCTCCTCGACCGTCCACGCCTCGTGGCCCTCGGCCGCCAGCTCCAGGTGCGCGAAGGGGTTCCGGGCGTCGGGGTAGACCGCGCACATCGTGGCTTCGCCCGCGGCCAGGTGGTCGGGGTGGCTGGCGTAGACCCGCTCCCAGGATCGCTCGGGCGACTGGGTGAGCACCCGGTGCGGGCGCCTCTGCCGGATCACCCGGCTGATGTCGCGCCGCAGCTCGATGGTCACCGCCAGCCGGCCGTCCGGGTAGCCGAGGAAGACGACGTCGTCGACGCCGAGCTCCTTGGCCGCCGCCCGCTGCTCGGCCTGCCGGATGCCGGCGATGTCGCCGCGCGGGACGTCGGGGTCGAAGCCGCCGGCGTCCCCGTCGGTGAGGATGCAGTACGAGACGTCGATGCCGACATCGGTCCAGCTCGCGATCGTGCCGCCGGCGCCGAAGTCGAGGTCGTCCGGGTGGGCCACGACCACCAGCGCCCGGATCGGGTCGTCTGCCACTGCTGCTCCTGTCGTCGGGGGGGCCGGTAGGACATCATGGCGGCCAGCGGCGGTCGACTCGGGAGGTGCGGTGCGGGAGGGCGTTCGGGGCGGCCGACCGACCCGCGGCTTCCCGCCCGGCAGCGCCCAGGCGCTGGCCGCGCTGGTGCTGGGCGCGTCCGCCGGCGTCGTCGGGGTCCAGCGGGGCGACCACCTGCTCGCGGTGCTCTTCTTCCTCGTCGCCGTGGTCGGGGGCGTGGGGCTGGTACGGCTGGTCCGGCGGTAGCTCCCGCCTTCCGCCACCAGCTGTGCATCGGCCGGTGCGCCGCCGCCGCTGTCGTCCGGCCGCCCTGTCCACCGGTCTGGCGGTGCGCAGCGTCCGAGGGCGCGCGCAGGACCGGTGTGCCAGGACGCGGACGCAGCGGAGGGGGAGGGAGTGTCCGGGGGCGAACCTAGACTCGAGCGGGTGAGCACCCTGCCGTACGACGACGTCGGACCGGCGGTGCTGGCAGACCCGCCGCCCTCCCGCGCACCGCGTCCCGACGTCGAGCGGATGCTCGCCGACCTCAACCCGCAGCAGCGTGCGGCGGTCGTGCACGAGGGCAGCCCGCTGCTCATCGTCGCCGGTGCGGGCTCCGGCAAGACCAAGGCGCTGACGACGCGCATCGCCTACCTGCTGGCCGCCCGCGGGGTGCAGCCCGGCGAGGTGCTCGCCATCACCTTCACCAACAAGGCCGCCGGCGAGATGCGCGAGCGGGTCGCCGCGATGGTCGGCGGCCGGGCCCGGCCTGGCTCGTGGAACGGCATGTGGGTGAGCACCTTCCACAGCGCCTGCGTGCGCATCCTGCGCGCCGAGGCCAAGAAGCTCGGGTTCACCACCTCGTTCTCCATCTACGACGCCGCCGACAGCCAGCGGCTCATGACGCTGGTGTGCCGCGACCTCGACGTCGACCCCAAGCGCTTCCCGGCGCGGGCCATGAGCAACAAGGTCAGCGACCTCAAGAACGAGCTGGTCGACTGGGAGACCGCCCGGGCGAGGGCCGAGACCGACGTCGACCGCCAGGTCGCCGAGTGCTACGCCACCTACCAGGCCCGGCTCAAGCAGGCGAACGCCCTCGACTTCGACGACCTGATCATGACGACGGTCGAGCTCCTGCAGGCCTTCCCGGACGTCGCCGAGCACTACCGGCGGCGGTTCCGGCACGTGCTGGTCGACGAGTACCAGGACACCAACCACGCGCAGTACGTGCTGGTGCGCGAGCTCGTGCAGCCGACCGGACAGCTGCCGGCAGCCGAGCTGTGCGTCGTCGGCGACGCCGACCAGTCGATCTACGCCTTCCGCGGCGCCGACATCCGCAACATCCAGGACTTCGAGGTCGACTACCCCGACGCCGAGGTGGTGCTCCTGGAGCAGAACTACCGCTCGACGCAGACGATCCTGTCCGCGGCGAACGCCGTCATCGCGCGCAACCCGGCCCGCAAGCCCAAGCGGCTGTGGACCGACTCCGGCAACGGCGAGAAGGTCGTCGGCTACGTCGCCGACAACGAGCACGACGAGGCCGCCTTCGTCGCCGAGGAGATCGACCGGCTCGGCGACGAGCACGGCGTCAAGCCCGCCGACGTCGCGGTCTTCTACCGCACCAACGCGCAGTCCCGCGTGTTCGAGGAGGTCTTCATCCGGGTCGGCCTGCCGTACCGGGTCGTGGGCGGCGTGCGGTTCTACGAGCGCAAGGAGGTCAAGGACGCCCTGGCCTACCTGCGGGTGCTCGCCAACCCGGCCGACGTCGTCAACCTGCGCCGCATCATCAACGTGCCGCGGCGGGGCATCGGCGAGAAGGCCGAGCAGTGCCTGGAGTCCTTCGCCTCCCGCGAGCGCGTCGGCTTCGGCGACGCCGTCCGGCGCTGCGACGAGGTGCCCGGCCTGGCCGCGCGGTCGCAGAACGCGGTGCGGGAGTTCGCCGACCTCATGGACGAGCTGCGGGCCCTGGTCGAGGGCGGGATGCCGCCGGCCGAAGTGCTCGAGGCGGTGCTCGACCGCACCGGCTACCTCGCCGAGCTCGCCGCGAGCCCCGACCCGCAGGACGAGAGCCGGGTCGAGAACCTCGCCGAGCTCGTCGGCGTCGCCCGCGAGTTCAACGAGCGCGTGCCCGACGGCGACGTCGCGGCGTTCCTCGAGCAGGTCTCGCTCGTGGCCGACGCCGACACCGTGCCCGGCGAGGGCGACGGCGTCGTCACGCTCATGACGCTGCACGCCGCCAAGGGCCTGGAGTACCCGGTGGTGTTCCTCACCGGGCTCGAGGACGGCGTCTTCCCGCACCTGCGGACGCTCGGCGACGAGGACGAGCTGCAGGAGGAGCGACGGCTCGCCTACGTCGGCATCACCCGCGCCCGCGAGCGGCTGTACCTGTCGCGCGCGCACCTGCGCAGCGCGTGGGGCCAGACGTCGTACAACCCGCCGTCGCGGTTCCTCGAGGAGGTGCCGGGCGAGCTCGTCGACTGGCGCCGCGCCGAGTCGTCGGTCTCCGCGCCGCCGCCGTCGCTGTCGCGCGCGGCCGACCGCCTCGCGGGCACGCCGCGCGGTCGCAGCGCGGGGCCGGGCCTGCGCGCGGTTCCAGACCTCACCCTCGGGGACCGCGTCCTGCACGACGCGTTCGGCATGGGCACCGTCACCGCGACGCGTGGTGCCGGCGAGGGCCTGCAGGCCGAGGTGGACTTCGGCGGCGACGCCGGCGTCAAGTGGCTGCTCTTGCGCTACGCGCCGCTCGAGAAGCTCTGAGAACGCGACGATCCCCGGGCCGGCGGCACGGGGATCGTCGGACGAGCGGGCGCGGCTAGATCGCGACGCCGTGGTTGCGCAGCCAGCGCAGCGGGTTGACCGGGTTGCCGCCGACCCGGACCTCGAAGTGCAGGTGCGGACCGGTGCTGTTGCCGGTGCTGCCCTCGCGGCCGATGCGCTGCCCGGCCGAGACGCGCTCGCCGGAGCCCACGCTGATCGACGACAGGTGCGCGTAGAGGGTCTGCGTGCCGTCCTTGTGCCGGATGCGGACGGCCTTGCCGTAGCCGCCTTCCCAGCCCGCGGACACGAC
>DATLGD010000081.1:0-6084 GCA_035540755.1 Mycobacteriales bacterium
ACGGTGGCGCTCGACGACGCCGTCGCCGGCCGCGGGCTCGAGGACGACGTCCGCGTGCTGCTCGAGCGGTCGGAGGAGGGCTAGTGGAACGGCGCGCGCTCGTGCTCGGCACGCTGGCCGGGCAGGTCGACGCGATGGAAGCCCTGCGCGGCCTCGGCTGGTCCGTGCACGCGTGCGGCCACGTCGCGCACGGCCCGGGGATGTTCGCCGCCGACTCCTTCCACCTCGTCGACGTCGTCGACGTCGACGCCGTCGCCGACCTGGCCGCCGAGCTCGGGGTCGGCCTCGTCTACTCCGTCGGCTCCGACATCGCGATGCCGACCGTCGCCGCCGTCAGCGAGCGGCTCGGCCTGCCCCGGTTCCACGACGCCCGCACCACCGAGGTGCTGCACCGCAAGGACCTGCTGCGCGCGTTCCTCGCCGCCGCCGGGCTGAGCCCGGTGGTGCACCGCGTGGCCCGCACGCAGGACGACGTCGCGGGCTTCGGGACCTGGCCGGCGATCGTCAAGCCGACCGACAGCCAGGGCCAGCGCGGCATCACCGTCGCCACCGGCGAGGACGAGGCGGTCGCCGCGCTGCAGCACGCCCTCGCCGCCTCGCGCTCGGGAACGGCCGTCGTGGAGGAGCTGCTCGCCGGCCCCGAGGTCTCGGTGCACGTGGTCGTCGTCGAGGGTCAGGTGCGCTTCTTCCTGCCGTCGGACCGGCACGTCTGGGACGGCCCGCTGGTCGGCATCCCGGCCGCGCACACGGTGCCCTCGGCCGCCCTCGACAAGCGGGCCGAGCAGGAGGTCCGCGACCTCGTCGACCGGTTCGTCGCCGCCCTCGGCGTGCGCAACGGCCCGCTGTACTTCCAGCTCAAGCTCACCCCCGCCGGCCCGCGGATCATCGAGGTGGCGCCGCGCCTCGACGGCTGCCACCTGTGGCGGCTGGTGCACGTGCACACCGGCTTCGACCTGCTCACCGCGCTCCTGCGCCTGCTCACCGGCGAGGGCTGGGCGGACCCGGCGCCCTGGGACGACGCCCCGAGCCACACGCTGCGGTTCCACCTCACCCCACCCGGCGTCCCGTTCCGCGCCACCGACCACGCGCCGCCGGCTGAGACCGCCTGCTACGTCGAGCACCAGGTGGACGAGGGCGCCCTGCCGCGCGACACCAACGGCGTCGTCTGCCGGGTCGGCTACGAGATCGTCGAGGACCGCTGATGCGCGTCGCCGTCACCGGGGCCAGCGGCTTCCTCGGCCGGCACGTCGTGCGGCACCTCGGCCAGGCAGGGCACGACGTCGTGCCGCTCGGCCGGGCGGCGGACGGGTCGGGCCTGACCGTGCTCGACGGCGGCTCCCGCGCACAGCGGTCCACGCCGCTGAGCGAGCTGCTCGACGGCGTCGACGCGGTCGTGCACCTGGCCGCCCGCAAGGTCGACGACCCCGCTACGCCGCTGGCCGGCTACCTCGGGCCGAACGTGGTGCTCACCGAGGACCTGCTGCGCGCGGCCGTCGACGCCGGCGTGCGGCGGTTCGTGCTCGCCTCCAGCCGGATGGTCTACCCGTCCTGGCTGACCGGGCCGCTGCGCGAGGACTGCCCGCACCCGCCGGACACCGCGTACGGGCTGTCGAAGCGCACGGCAGAGGACCTGCTGCGCCTCACGACGGCGCGCACGAGCCTGGCCGGGCTCGCGCTCCGGATCGGCCAGGTCGTCGGCACCGACGGCGGCGGCGGAGTGCTGCCCCGGCTCATCGACCGCGCGCGCACCGGCGGACCGCTCGAGGTCACCGGCAAAGGCGTCGCGGTGCGCGACTTCGTCGACGTCGTCGACGTCGCGCACGCGTTCGTCCTCGCGGTGCAGGCGGACGCCGCGGTGCCCGTGGTCAACGTCGGCGGCCCGGCGCCGCGATCGATCGCCGACCTGGCGCGCACGGTCGCGGTCGTCGCGGGGCTCGGCGAGGGCGCGGTCGTGCACGTGCCGGCCGACGACGAGGACACCTCTCACTACAGTCTCGACCGGAGCCTCGCCCGGGACGCCCTGGGCTGGGAGCCGCGCCGCACCCTCGAGGAGACGATCCGCGGCCGTCTGGAAGGGCCCGCATGAGCGTGACCATCGGCGGCGTCCCCGTCGGCCCGGACACCCGCCCGTTCGTCATCGCCGAGATGTCCGGCAACCACGACGGGTCGCTGGACAAGGCGCTGTCCATCGTCGACGCCGTCGCGCGCACCGGTGCGCAGGCGGTCAAGCTGCAGACCTACACCGCGGACACGATGACGCTCGACGTCGACCGCGACGAGTTCGTCATCGACAACCCGCAGTCGCTGTGGTTCGGCCGGCGACTGCACGACCTCTACGCCGAGGCCGCGACCCCGTACGAGTGGCACGAGCCGATCATGGCGCGCGCCCGGGAGCACGGGCTGCTGTGCTTCAGCTCGCCGTTCGACGCCGACGCGGTGGACTTCCTCGAGTCGCTCGACGTCCCCTGCTACAAGATCGCCTCCTTCGAGAACGTCGACCACCCGCTCATCGCGAAGGCAGCCTCCACCGGCAGGCCGCTCATCATCTCGACCGGCATCGCGACGATCGAGGAGGTCGCCGAGGCGGTCGACGTCGCGCGCGGCGCCGGCTGCACCGACCTCGTCCTGCTCAAGTGCACGAGCAGCTACCCGGCCGACCCGGGTGACTCGCACCTGCGCAGCATCCCGGCGCTGGCCGAGCGCTTCGGCTGCCAGGTCGGCCTGTCGGACCACACCCTCGGGATCGGTGCCGCAGTGGCGGCGGTGGCGCTCGGCGCCACCGTCGTCGAGAAGCACGTGACGCTCGACCGCGCCGACGGCGGCGTCGACGCCGCGTTCTCCCTGGAGCCGGCCGAGCTCGCGCTGCTGGTGGAGGAGAGCGAACGCGCCCGGCAAGCGCTCGGCTCGGTGCGCTTCAGCCCGACCGAGGCCGAACGGGGGGCGGTGAAGCGCCGCCGATCGCTCTACCTCGTCCAGGACGTGCGGGCCGGTGACGTACTGACACCGCAGAACCTGCGCAGCATCCGGCCCGGTCTCGGGCTGCCGCCCAAGCACTACGAGGCGCTGCTCGGTCGTCGCCTCGTCGCCGACGCCCGCAGGGGCACGCCGATGAGCTGGGAGCTCGTCGGCGGCGGGCCGGACGCCTGACCGCGCGGCATCCGTAGCATCGAGCCGGTTCCACCGGTCCGCGAGAGGGAGAGCATGGCAGCGCTGCAGGACGCGTCCGTCCTCATCACCGGAGGCACCGGATCGTTCGGCAACGCCTTCGTCCGGCACGCCCTCGACAACGGCGCCCGCCGCATCGTGGTGTTCAGCCGCGACGAGCTCAAGCAGTACGAGATGCGGGCGAAGTTCGCCGACGACCCGCGGCTGCGCTGGTTCCTCGGCGACGTGCGGGATCGGCTGCGCCTCATGCGCGCGCTGCACGGCGTCGACATGGTCGTGCACGCCGCGGCGCTCAAGCAGGTCGACACCGCCGAGTACAACCCGTTCGAGTTCGTGCGCACGAACATCGAGGGCTCGCAGAACGTCATCGACGCCGCGATCGACACCGGCGTGAAGAAGGTCGTGGCGCTGTCGACGGACAAGGCGTCGTCCCCCATCAACCTGTACGGCGCGACGAAGCTGTGCGCCGACCGGCTGTTCATCGGCGCGAACCACTACGCCGCCGGCTACGACAGCCGCTTCTGCGTGGTGCGCTACGGCAACGTGCTGGGAAGCCGGGGGAGCGTGGTGCCGCTGTTCCGCCGGCTCGCGGCCGAGGGCAGGCCGCTGCCGATCACCGACATGCGCATGACCCGCTTCTGGATCACCCTGGAGCAGGCGGTGCAGTTCGTCGTCGACAGCTTCGAGCAGATGCAGGGCGGCGAGCTCTACGTGCCGCGGATCCCGAGCGTGCGGCTGTCCGACCTCGCGGAGGCGATCGCGCCCGGCTCCGAGACGCACGACGTCGGCATCCGCCCCGGCGAGAAGCTGCACGAGGAGATGATCGCGGCCGACGACGCGCGGCGGACGTTCCGCAGCGGGGACCGCTACGTCGTCATGCCGTACCTGCAGCAGTGGCGGGCGGCCGAGCCGCCGGTCGGCGAGCCGGTCGAGGACGGCTTCGCCTACCGTTCCGACACCAACGACCAGTGGCTCGACGTCGACGCCGTGCGCAAGGTGCTCGAGCAGGTCGCGTGATCCCGTACGGCCGGCAGAGCATCGACGACGCCGACGTCGACGCCGTCGTCGCGGTGCTGCGCGGCGACTGGCTCACCACCGGCCCGGCGGTCGAGGCCTTCGAGGCCGACCTCGCGCGGGTCAGTGGAACGCCCGGGGCGGTGGCAGTCACCTCAGGCACGGCGGCGCTGCACGTGGCCTACTCGGCGCTCGGCGTCGGCCCGGGCAGCACCGTCGTCGTGCCGCCGCTGACCTTCGTCGCGACCGCGTCGGCCGCGCTGCTCCTCGGCGCCGAGGTGGCGTTCGCCGACGTCGACGAGCGCACCGGCGTGCTCGACCCGGCCGCAGCCGCGGAGGCGCTCACCCCGTCGACCACGGTCGTCGCGACCGTCGACTACGCCGGGCACCCGAGCGACGTGGACGCGCTGCGCGCCGCCGTCGGCGGCGGTGTCGCCGTCGTGCAGGACGCGGCGCACTCGATCGGCGGGACGCTGCACGGCCGCCCGGTCGGCTCCGCCGCGGACGCGACGGCCTTCTCGTTCTTCCCGACCAAGAACCTCACGACGGCTGAGGGCGGCGCCGTCGTCAGCCCGCGCGAGGACGTGCTGGCCCGCGCCCGCTCGTTCCGCAACCACGGCCTGGTGCGCGACCGCGCGCAGCTGCGCTGGCCGGACGAGGGCGGCTGGCACCAGGAGGTGCACGAGGCCGGCCTGAACTACCGGCTGCCCGACGTGCTGTGCGCGCTCGGCATCAGCCAGCTGCGCCGGCTCGACCAGTTCGCCCGGCGTCGCGCCGAGGTGCACGATCGCTACCGGCAGGGCCTGTCCGACCTCGACGGCCTGGTCCTGCCCGCGGCGCAGCCGGGCGCCGAGCCGGTGTGGCACCTGTACCCGGTGCGGGTGCGCGAGGGACGGCGGCGTGCGATGTACGACCACCTGCGGGCGCACGGCGTCGGCGCGCAGGTGAACTACATCCCGGTGCACTGGCACCCGCTGTTCGCCGACCTCGGCTGGCGGCGCGGCCAGTTCCCGGTCGCCGAGCAGTGGTACGCCGAGGAGCTCTCGCTTCCCATGCACGCCGCCCTGACCGACGACGAGGTCGACCACGTCGTCGACCAGGTCCGCGCCTTCTTCGCCGCCTGACCCCCTTGCGTCCGTCTGGAGACATCCGCCGCCCGCTGCGCCAGCCGGACGCACGGGGTCAGCGCGACGAGCCGGTCCAGCGGACCCCTCCGGGCGCCTCAGCCCTCGACGGCCGGGGGTGCCGACCACAGGGCCGCCCGCTCGTGGTCGAGCAGCGTCCGCTTCATGTCGAGACCTCCCGCGTACCCGACGAGCTTGCCGCTGCTGCCGACGACGCGGTGGCACGGCACCACGAGGAAGATCGGGTTGCGGCCGTTCGCGGCTCCGACGGCGCGCACCGCGGACGGCCTGCCGATCTCGTCGGCGAGGCGCGCGTAGCTCCACGTCTCGCCGAACGGGATGGTGCACAGCGCCTGCCACACCCGCTGCTGAAACGGCGTCCCCGGCGCCCGCATCGGGAGGTCGAAGGTCCGCAGCTCGCCTTGCCAGTAGGCGCCCAGCTGCGAGCGCAGCGCAGGCAGCGCGTCGTCGTCGCGCACCCCGACGACGACCGGGTCGGGGCTGGGGTCCGGTCCGAGCCGCACGAGCGCGCCGTCGTCCTCGACGGCCACGAGCGGCCCGACCGGGCTGTCCAGGACGGTGTGCCGTCTCATGCAGCCTCCTCGGGCATCCGGTTCACGGCGTGGTCGCTGGTCCCCCACAGGTGCTGCACGGCGTAGGCCCGCCACGGCGCCCAGCGCTCGGCGTGCGCGACGACGTCGACGATCCCGAGCCGCCGGGCCGCGGCGACGACGCCGAGGTCGGTGGGAAGGAACGCGTCCGGGTCGCCGAGCGCGCGCAT
>DATLGD010000082.1:0-2243 GCA_035540755.1 Mycobacteriales bacterium
ACCCAGCAGCGGCAGGCCGGTGCGCTCGGCGATCCGCTGCGCGTCATCCGGCTCGCGCACCTTGTTCGCGACCGCGAGCACGCGCGGCGCGGGCTCGGCCTGCGCGAGCCGCGCCAGGCGCCTGCCGGTGAGCAGCGAGGCCGGGGCCGGCTCGACCACCACGAGGAAGGTGTCGGCGTAGCGGCCCCACGTCATGAACGGCTGGCGTGTCCCGCCGGGCAGGTCGCCCACCACGTTCCAGCCGTCCTGCGGCAGGTCGTCGAGCACGCGCTGGAAGCCGAAGTGCTGGCGCGTGTTGTTCCACCGCGGGCCGCGGGCCTTGCCGAGCTGGAGGAAGCGCACGCCCTCGGGACCCTGTGTGGCGTACCGGCCGACCGCGCCCGGTCCGCTCAGCCCCGCGCGCAGCCGGTAGCGCCGCCGCCCGTCGGCGTCGTCGTACTCCTCGACGGCGTCGTCGGGCAGGCCGGCGTCGCTCTGCGGCATGCCGAGCGAGAACGCCATGCCGGGCATGGGGTCGGAGTCGAGGGCCAGCACCCGCTCGCCCGTGGCTGCCAGGCTGCGCGCGAAGCTGCCGGCCAGCGACGACTTGCCGGCACCGCCCTTGCCCACGAAGGCCACGCGCACAGGCGGACCCTACGGCTCCTGCGGACGTTCAGCCAGGTAGTGGCCTGGAGCACTTAGTGCACCTACAGTCGGACTACGCCTCTTCAGGGGCGGCCTCTCAAGGAGCATCGGCATGTGCCTCGGCATCCCCGGCCAGATCGTCGAGATCCACGATCCGGCGCAGCTGCGCGCGAAGGTCGACGTCGAGGGCGTGCGGCGTGAGGTGTCCGTAGCGCTGATCGGCCTCGATGGGCCTGATGGCGCCCAGGTCGGCGACTGGGTGCTCGTCCACGTCGGCTTCGCCATGGCCAAGATCGACGAGGCGGAGGCGCGCGAGACCCTCGATGCGCTCAAGGCGCTCGGCGACATGTACGAGCAGGAGCTCACCGACTACTCCGCCGCGATCGAGGGGCTCGAGGCCCCTCCGCCCGTCGTGGGCGGGCAGACGTGACCGTCGGCGCCGCTTCGGAGCAGGTGGTCGGCGACCTCCCGCCCGGGCTCGCCGACGACCTCGCCGCGGCGTCGCTGCTGCTGGCCCGCCGGCTGCACGCGGGCGGCACGCTCTGGTGCGCGTCGCCCGCCTGGCCGCACCACGCCCAGCACGTGGCGGTCGAGTTCGTCCACCCGGTCGTCGTCGGCAAGCCGGCGCTTGCGGCAGTGGCGCTGGCAGAGCCCGGCGTCGTCGGCGCGGTACGGGCCAACGCCCGCCCCGGAGACGTCCTGATCGCCGTCGGCGCCGCGGACGACCCCGTGCTGCGCGAGCTGGCCCAGCGGGCGCCGGCCTGGGGTGTGGCCGTGCTGTGGGTGGGTGCGGGGGAGCGCCCCCCGACGGGCGCGGCCGACCACGTCCTGTGGCTGCCGGACGCCATGGCGGCGCACGACGGCCGGTTCATCCTGCTGTACCACCTGCTCTGGGAGCTGGCGCACGTCTGCCTCGAGCACGGCGGCCTGCTGGAGGCATCGCCCGACTGCGACGGCCCGGTGTGCGTCACGTGCTCCGACGAGGGACGGCTCGCGGAGGTCGTCACCGCGTTCGGCACGACGGCACGGGTGCGCACTGCCGAGGGCGACGAGGACGTCGACCTCTCGCTCGTGGGCGGGGCCGAGCCGCACGACCTGCTGGTCGTGCACGCCGGCATGGCCATCACCCTGGTGGCGACCGCGTGACGACCGCGGGCGGGTTCCTGTACCCGATGCTCGACGCGAAGGAGCGCGACGCCCCGGCCTTGCTGGCCGACCTCGCGCGGTCCGCCGAGGCCAAGGCTGACGAGAGCGCCCGCCTGCGCACGACGTCGCTGGCAGGGCTGGGCGAGCAGCTCGACCGCGCCGCCGACGCGATGGCCCGGGCGTTCGCCGCCGGCGGCCGGCTGTTCTGCTTCGGCAACGGCGGCTCGGCCACGGACGCGGCCGGCCTGGTCGCCCTGTTCACCGCTCCCTCGCACGGACGGCCACTGTCCGCCCGCTCGCTGGTCGCCGACACGGCGGTGCTGACCGCCCTAGCCAACGACGTCGGCGTCGAGGTGCTGTTCTCCCGTCAGCTGCTCGCGCACGGCCGACCGGGCGACATCGCTCTCGGCCTGTCCACCAGCGGCGGCTCGGCGAACGTGCTGCGGGCTCTCACCGAGGCGCGCAAGGCCGGC
>DATLGD010000083.1:0-24689 GCA_035540755.1 Mycobacteriales bacterium
CTGCCGGCGGCCGTGGCGGCCCCGCTGCGAGCCGTGCGCCCGGACACCGCTCCGCGCCACGAGCCGCGCGCGTCGGACGCCGAGGCGTAGAAGTCCCTGACCCGGTCCTCCTTGGCGCGCAGGACGAGCGCGGTGGAGGCCTCCCCCGGACGTGGCGCCGGTGCCGCTGCCACGGCCGCGGCGACGGCGCGCTCGCGGGCCTGCTCCAGCCGGCGCCCGATCTGCTCGACCCAGCCGTCGTAGAACGACAGCCGCCAGGTCTGCGCGGCCACGCCGTGGCGCCGGTGCTCGCCGGCGTCCATGCGCCGCTGCGCGTGCACCGTCATCTGCACGGCGAGTGAGGTCCACAGCCGCTCGACGACCTCCAGGTCGGAGCGGTGGCCGAAGCCGAGCACGTAGGTGCTGTCGTGCGCGACGTTGACCATCACGTCGTTGACCTTGGCGACGACGGCGTAGAGCAGCACGCGGTGGCGGTTGCCCCGGCGCCCGCGCTGCCCCACGTCGAGCCGCTCCTGCACCAGCGGCTCGTGGGTGCTGTGCCGGTGCCGCTCGCGCTGGCGGGCCCTGGCCAGCTCGAGGTCGACGGCGTGCGCGGTGGCGAGCGCCTGGGCGCGCTCGACGAAGGCCGCGGCCTCGTGCTCGTTGTCGGTGCCCTCGGCCTGGGCGAGCAGCTTGCCGACCTTGTCGACCAGCCGGTCGCCGGGCTCCTCCTGCGCAGCCGTCACAGCTGTCCCACCTCCACGCTCTCCTGTCCGTAGTGCACGCGCAGCGCCAGCGCCGCCTCGGGGCCGAGCGCGGCCTCGACGAGCAGCAGCAGCACCGCGGGGTAGGGCGGACGGTGCCCGGCGCACGTCCCGGTGCACTCGCCGACGTGGTGCGCCAGCTCGTGCAGCACCACCGTCTCGCGCAGCGCCCAGGGCTCGCCGTGCCGCGGCACCGGCAGGGCGATGACTCCCGGCGGCTCCCAGTGCGCCGACCGCAGGCCCCGCCGGGGACGCAGCTCGGGCGCTGCCAGCTCGCCGGCCAGGTCCACGACCTCGGGCAGCGCCAGCACCCGTGCGCAGTAGCCGGCCGCCGCTGCCAGCGACCCGAAGCGGCGCTCGGCCGGCAGGAGCAGGGCGCTGCCGCCGACCGTGGCGAGCGCCGCCCCCCGGCGGGCCGCGTCGAGCCGGGCGGCCCAGGCGTCCTCCGCCCGGTACACGCGCGCCCGTTGGGCGTCGCGCGGGCGGGAGGGGACGGCGGGCACGGGAGCAACGCTAGGCGAGCGGACCGACAGCGGACGGCCCGGCGGCGAGCCTGTGGGCGACGGTGCGCGTGGCGGCCGCGGCCGGCTGCCCCGTCAGCCCGGCGGTGCCTCGGTGACGTCGGCCACGGTGGCCCCCAGCGTCGCCAGCACGTCGTCGGCCCGCACCGCGACGGCGACGCCGTGCGCTCCGGCGCCCAGGGTGATCTCGCGCCCGGCCAGGCGCGCGTCGGCGACGACCGGCCACGCCCGGGTGCTGCCGAAGGGCGTGATGGTGCCGCGCTCGTAGCCGGTGGCCGTCCGCGCCGCCGCGGCGTCCGGCATCGACAGCCGCGAGACGCCGAGCAGCGACCGCAGCTTCGGCCACGAGATCTCGCGGTCGCCGGGCACGAGCACGAGCAGCAGGTCGTCCGCGCCGCGCCGTACCACCATCGTCTTGACGACGTCGGCCGGCTCGACGCCGCGCGCCTCGGCCGCCTCGGCGAGGCTGTGGACGGGGCCGTGCCGGACCACGCGGTGCGCGATGCCGGCGTCGGTCAGCGCCTGCAGGGCGCGCTGCTCGCCGTCGTCCGCGATCGGAGGCTGGAGCGGCACGGTCAGCGCTTCGGGCTCTTGCCCTTGTGGTTCGTGGCCGGAGCGCTGCTGGTCGGCGGCTCCGGCGCGACCGGCGCGGTCCGCTCCTTGCCTCGGTAGGCGAAGACGTTGTCGAGCACGGTGCCGCCGGTGATGGTGACGGCATAGGACGCCAGCCCGTGCGGGTGCGGCGTCTCGATCACCGAGCCGTTCTCCAGCACGAGCCGCTCGATCGCCTGCGGCAGCACCGCACCGAAGATCGTGACCGTGCCGAGCCCGACGTCGAGCGTGCCGAGCGCGGTGTTCGGGGAGCTGCTCGACCCCTGCGGCCCGACCGTCGCGACGGTGGTGCCCCCGGCGGCCTCCCAGGCGGTGCGCTGGACACCGTAGTTGGGCGACCGGTTGCGGGAGGGGTAGCCGAGCATGACCTCGTAGTAGGTCTGGCTGGGCTTGCCGACGAGGCCCTCCTCGAACGGGTGGTCGCCGAGGGGCGCGACGAAGTCGACGTGGCCGGCGTCGGTGCGGTTGAGGGACAGGGCCTCCTTCGGGACGAGCCCGAGGTCGGCGGTCAGGCGCACCGCGCGGTCGGTGAGCAGGAGCTGCCCCCCGCCGCGCACGAACCGGTCGAGCGCGGCCACGTAGTCCTCCTTGCGCACGGTCGCCCCGTGCGGCAGCTCGGCCATGTCCGTGACGACGAGGGTGTCGTAGGACGACAGCGCACCGCCCGCCACGGCGTCCGCGGTCAGGGCGGTCACGTCGGCGCTGTAGTCGGCCCGCAGGGCGTCGAAGTAGTCGAGCCGGCTGACGTCGTAGGGCACCTGCGTCTCGCCCGGTGCGACCGGGCTGCCGGTGCCCGGGACGCCGTCGAGCAGGTAGTCGTCGTCGGAGCGCGTGCGCACCGGGTCGTCCACGTAGGCGATGCGCCCGTAGTCGGCGGAGGGGCGGACGGCGCCGGTGACGAGCGCCTCGACCATGGTCGCCTCGATGTTGCCGCGGACCGCCGCGACGTGCGCCTGCTCGACCAGCGGGACGTAGGCGTTGTTCGGCGCGAGGTTCGACAGGAAGTTCTCGACGTCCATGTGCACCGAGCCCCGCTGGCTGAACCAGTCGCCCATGAAGCCGCTGTCGTCGTAGCCGACGATGTCGTACGACGCGGCGACGTTCGCCGGCCGGCGCGGCGTGCGGCCGTCGCGCGGCAGCGGGCCGAACACCTCGTCGAGCACCACGCCGTCCTCGGCGAACTTGCGCTCCACGGTGCGGATCATGTTGAGCCCGAGCTGGTTCACCTGCGCCTGGCGGGTCGGCGTCCACTGCCCCGCCGGGATGATGAGGTCGCTGAACGCGTCGTTCGGCGTGGTCAGCTCCCCGTGGATGTCGGCGCTGGTGGTGAGGTTCGGGAAGGTGCGCACCAGCGCCGTCCAGCCGGCGATCTCCGGCTCGCTCTCGGCCAGGCCACGGCCGCCGGAGCGGTCGAACCATCCGACGGTGGCGAAGTCGCGGTTGAGGTCCTTGCCCGGGCTCAGCGCGCCGACCGGCCCCTGCCCGTTGCCGTTGCCGCGCGCGAAGCCGGCCTTGCCGCTGTCGAGATCGCCCGCGGCCCAGCCGTCGCTGTTGAGGAAGGCCAGGTAGGTCTCGGTGCGCTCGGCGACCTCGCCGAACGGCACGGCGTGGTCGCCGGAGTAGAGCAGGTGGTCGCGGTCGTCCTTCGCCCAGCGGGCGAGGTCCTCGATGTAGCGCAGGCCGCCCTCGCGGCCGGCCGACTCGAGTCCGTGCACCGACAGGCTGACGGCGACCTGCGCCTTGTCCGCGACCGGCACGCTCTCATCGGTGACGCGCACGACCCAGATCGGCAGGCCGTTGAAGCTGGTGTGCGTGCGGTCGCCGGTCCACTCGGCGAGCGGCTTCACGTCGAGGAAGCCCGGCGCGAGGGTCTCCATCGCGCGAAGGCTCCGCTCGAGGCTCTCCGCCGGCCCGTCGAACTGGTGGAAGGTCGTCGACTGCAGCGGCTCGGCGACGATCCGCCCGCCGCAGGCGAGCTCGGTGCCCGGGGTGGTGCAGCTCGGCGCCGCCAACGAGTGCGCGGCGAGGGCCACCGGCAGGGCGACGGCGGCGAGGAGCAGGGAGCGCGAGCGGGTGCGCACGAGGCGGTCCTCCGAGGGGGGCGGGTCGTCAGGCTTTCGACGCCGCCCCCGCCTCACCTGCCCGGCGCGATGATGTCCCGGGTCACGTCCGACAGCCGGGTCGCGCCGGCCAGGGCCATCGCCCGCGCCAGGTCGTCGGTGAGCGACGACAGGCACGCCCGCACGCCGTCCGGGCCGCCGGCGGCCAGCGCCCACAGCACCGGGCGGCCGACGAGCACCGCCCGGGCACCCAGCGCCAGCGCGGTCAGGACGTCCAGCCCGCTGCGCAGCCCCCCGTCGACCAGCACCGCGCCGTCGTCCCCGACGGCGTCGGCGACCTCGGGCAGCGCCTGAGCCGAGGGCACCGCCCGGTCGAGCTGGCGCCCGCCGTGGTTGCTCACGACGACGCCGGCCGCTCCGGCGTCGAGGCAGGCGCGGGCGTCGTCGCCGCGCAGTACGCCCTTGACCAGCACCGGGAGCCCACTGGCGTCCGCGAGCTCGCGCACCACGGACAGGCCGGCGCTCGGGTCCTGCTCGACGTCGTCGGCGCCCTTTCCGGACACCAGGTGCTGCGCGAGGTTGGCCAGGTGCTCGAGGCCGCGGGGCGGGGCGCCGGTGCGCTTCTTGAGCGCGACGTGCGGCGTGTCCCCGGTGAGCACAAGCGCAGTCGCGCCGGCGCCGGCCGCGCGCTGCACCAGTGCACGGGTCAGTCCGCGGTCGCGCATGACGTAGACCTGCAGCCACCACGGCCCGGCCGGCACCTGCTCGAGGGGTACCGACGAGCGGGTGGACAGCACCAGCAGCGACCCGGCGTCGGCGGTGCCCTGCGCGGTCGCGCGCTCGCCGTCGGGGTGCGCGAGCCCGTGCAGGGCGGTCGGAGCGACGAGCACCGGGGTCGACAGCCGGGTGCCGAGCAGGTCGAGCGCGACGTCGACCGTGCTGACGTCGCGCAGCACGTGCGGCCGCAGCCGGGTCCTGCGCCAGGCCTGCTCGGCCTCGACGACGGCGACCTCGTCCCAGGAGCCGCCGGCGTAGTAGTCGTGCACCTCGGGCGGCAGCTCGCGCGCGGCGGCGTCGGCCTGGTCGGCGAGCAGCGGCAGCACGCCCGCAGGGTAGGGCGTGTCCAGGCCCACGTTCAGACGCCGGCAGCGGCGGTAGACCGGCAGGGACGCATGTCCCGCCCCGTCCGCTCCGCCCTTCCCGAGGAGGTCCGATGAACCGCAAGGCGCGCGCCGCCGGCGCCGTCGCGGCCGGGCTCGTGGTGGTGCTGCTCGGCGGCCTGCTCGGGCTCATGCAGCTGACGCTGACGGCCGTCGAGCGGGACACGAGCTCGATGGTGGCGCTCATCGACCGGCAGGAGGACCTGCTCGAGGCGCAGCTCGAGACCGTGTCGACGCAGCTCGAGGTCATGCAGCAGTCCCTTGCCGTGCTCGAGCAGACCCGTGACGAGGCGGTGACGACGCGGGAGACGGCGCAGGCGCTCCTGGGCACCGCGCGGGAGACGCTCGAGGTGGCGCGTGCCGCCCTCGACACCGCGCAGCGCACCCAGCACGACGTCAGTGAGATCCGGGGCGACACCGCCGAGGGCCTGCGGGTCGCGCAGGCGACGCTCGCCCGGGCGGAGGCGCTGCTGCGGGTGGCGCAGGAGACCCGCGACGACGTCCGCGAGATCAACCAGCGCACCGGCGGCGCCGCCACCCCGTAGGTTCGCCGCCGTGACACCCCTGCGCGCCGACCTCGTCCTCGAGGGCGGCGGCGTCAAGGGGATCGGGCTGGTGGGCGCCGTCACGGCGGTGGCGGAGGCGGGCTACGCCTTCCCCCGCGTCGCCGGGTCGTCCGCCGGCGCCGTCGTGGCGAGCCTCGTGGCGGCGCTGCAGCGGGCGGGGGAGCCGGTGAGCCGGCTCGAGGACGTCATGCGTGCGGTCGACTACCGGCGCTTCCGCGACCGCGGCGGCGTCGGGCGGGTGCCCCTCCTCGGGCGCGGACTGTCCCTGCTGGCCCACGACGGCCTCTACGAGGGCCGCTACCTGGAGCAGTTCCTCACCGGTGCTCTCGGCGAGCTCGGCGTGCGCACCTTCGGCGACCTGCGCCTGACCGCCACCGACGAGGCTGCGCAGGGCCTGCGGCCTGAGCACGCCTACGCGCTCGTCGTCACCGTCTCCGACCTGTCCCGTCGCCGTCTCGCCCGCATCCCCTGGGACCTCCCCGGCTACGGCGCCGACCCGGACGACTTCCCCGTCGCGAGGGCCGTGCGGGCCAGCGCCGCCATCCCGTTCTTCTTCCGCCCGGTGCGCCAGCCCACGCCGGCGGGGACGGCCACCTGGGTCGACGGCGGCCTGCTCAGCAACTTCCCCGTCGGCCTGTTCGACCGCGCCGACCGCCTCGACCCGCGCTGGCCGACGTTCGGCGTGCGGCTGACGACGCAGCCGGCGACCCCGCCGGTCACCTTCCCCGTGCAGGGCCCGCTGGCGATCGGCCTCGCCGCGATCGACACCCTGCTCACCGACCAGGGCAACAGCTACCTCGAGGACCCGTGCACCGTGCAGCGCACGGTGTTCGTGCCGACGTCGGGCGTCTCGGTCGTCGACTTCGGCCTCGACCGCGCCACGCAGGACAGGTTGTTCAGCAGCGGTCGCCAGGCGGCCCGGGACTTCCTGTCCGGCTGGGACTTCGACGCACACGTGCGCACCTGTCGCCGCGGCGGACGGGTGTCCTAGCCGGCTTCCGGCCGCGACGGGCGGGTACGTCAGATCGCCGCGTCGCGCAGGCTGCCGGTCGTCTGCTCCCCGCTGGGGTCGGCGACGATGCAGACCACCTCGCGGTCCTCGAGCTGCTCCCAGGTCTCCTGGGTCGGCTGCAGCGAGATGTAGTCCAGCGAGGACTCCTCGTAGGGGAGGCCGACGAAGTCGGCGAAGGCCCCCTCGCAGCCCTCGGCCACGGCGGCGGCGACGCCGTCCTCGCCCGGGTACTCGCCGTCCGGCATGTCGAACACGTGGTACACCTCGCCGTCGTGCGGCTGGTCGCAGGGGATCGCCCGGATCTCCTCGACCTCGGCGACCTCGTTCGGATCCGTGCCTGCGGTCGGGTCGGCGACGCAGTCGCCCAGCTCGATGGCGAAGGCGTCCACCGATCCCTCCGTCGCGACCGCGCCGGTGTCGTCGCGGGTGGCGTCGTCGTTCGCGCAGGCGGCGAGACCGAGGGACAGGACGAGCAGGGCAGCAGGCAGCCACCGGCGCATGGCGATCTCCAGGACGGGCGAGACGGGTCCGCGTGCGTCCCGCACGCGGCGGCAGCACGGTACGTCCTGTTCGTCCGGCGGCGGCAGGACGTGGCCGAATCGTGATCTTCGGCAGGCGGGCTAGGTTCTGCCGGTGGACCGGGTCGCCGTCGTGGGAGCCGCGCTCGTGCGCACCGGCGTCGACGGCGTCCGGCGGGTGCTGGCCAGCCGGCGCACCGAGCCGCCGCACCTGGCCGGGTTCTGGGAGTTCCCGGGCGGCAAGGTGGACCCGGGCGAGACCGACGCCGAGGCGCTGGTGCGCGAGCTGCGCGAGGAGCTGGAGGTCGAGGCCGCCGTCGAGGACCGGCTCGGTGCCGACCTGCCGATCGGGGACACCGCCGTCCTGCGGGTCTACCTGGCCCGGCTGATGTCCGGCGAGCCGGCGCTGGTCGACCACGACGCCCACCGCTGGCTGGCGGCGGGCGAGCTCGACCAGGTGCCGTGGATCCCGGTGGACCGTCCGCTCGTCGACGACCTGCGGCGCCTGCTCGCCTGAGCGCGATCTCGGGCAGCGCCGGGCGAGCCCCCGCGCCGGTAGCCTCGGCAGGTGCCTACACGAGACGACATCCGCAACGTGGCCATCATCGCCCACGTCGACCACGGCAAGACCACACTGGTCGACGGCATGCTCCTGCAGTCCGGTGCCTACACCCAGCACCAGCAGGACGAGGGCGACGTCCAGGACCGCGTGATGGACTCGATGGACCTCGAGCGCGAGAAGGGCATCACCATCCTCGCGAAGAACACCGCGGTGCGTCGCAAGGACCTGCTCATCAACATCATCGACACCCCGGGCCACGCCGACTTCGGCGGTGAGGTCGAGCGCGGGCTGTCGATGGTCGACGGTGTGGCGCTGCTCGTCGACGCCTCCGAGGGGCCGCTGCCGCAGACCCGCTTCGTGCTGCGCAAGGCGCTGGCGCAGAACATGCCGGTCATCCTCATCATCAACAAGGTCGACCGGCCGGACGCGCGCATCGCCGAGGTCGTCGACGAGTGCTACGAGCTGTTCCTCGACCTGGACGCCACCGAGGACCAGATCGACTTCCCGATCGTCTACTGCGAGGCCAAGAGCGGCAAGGCCTCGCTGAACCGGCCCGACGACGGCACCAGCCCGGACAGCCCGGACCTCGAGCCGCTGTTCGACGTCATCAAGAGCACCATCCCGGCGCCCACCTACGACGAGAACGCGACCCTGCAGGCGCACGTCACCAACCTCGACGCCTCGCCCTACCTCGGCCGCCTCGCGCTGTGCCGCATCCACAACGGCTGGCTGAAGAAGGGCCAGCAGGTGGCCTGGTGCAAGCAGGACGGCACGGTGGAGCGGGTGAGGCTCACCGAGCTGCTCGGCACGGAGGCGCTCGAGCGCGTCTCGATCGAGCAGGCCGGCCCCGGCGACATCGTCGCCATCGCCGGCATCCCCGACATCACCATCGGCGAGACGCTGGCCGATCCCGACGACCCGAAGCCGCTGCCGCTCATCACCATCGACGAGCCGAACATCTCGATGACGATCGGCATCAACACCGCGCCGCTGGCCGGCAAGAGCGGCAAGAAGCTCACCGCGAGGATGGTCAAGGACCGGCTCGACAAGGAGCTCGTCGGCAACGTCTCGATCCGGGTCAACCCGACCGAGCGCCCCGACACCTGGGAGGTGCAGGGCCGTGGCGAGCTGCAGCTGGCCATCCTCGTCGAGGTCATGCGCCGCGAGGGCTTCGAGCTCACCGTCGGCAAGCCCCAGGTCGTCACCCGCACCATCGACGGCAAGCTGCACGAGCCGGTCGAGCGGCTGACGATCGACGCGCCGTCGGACTACCAGGGCGTGCTCATGCAGCTCATGGCGCTGCGCAAGGGACGGCTGGAGCAGATGGTCGACCACGGCACCGGCTGGATCCGGATGGAGTACGTCGTGCCCGCCCGCGGCCTGATCGGCTTCCGCACCGAGTTCCTCACCGAGACCCGCGGAACCGGCCTGCTGCACCACGTGCACGAGCGCTACGAGCCGTGGTTCGGCGACATCCGCACCCGGCCCACCGGGTCCCTGGTCGCCGACCGGAGCGGCCCGACCACCGGGTTCGCGCTGGCCAACCTGCAGGACCGCGGCACGATGTTCGTCGGCCCTGGCACCGAGGTCTACGAGGGCATGATCGTCGGCGAGAACTCCCGGTCGGACGACATGGACGTCAACCCGACCAAGGAGAAGAAGCTCACCAACATGCGGCAGAGCTCGGGCGACGTCCTCGTCCCGCTCATCCCGCACCGGGCCCTGTCCCTGGAGCAGGCGCTCGAGTGGTGCCGCGAGGACGAGTGCGTCGAGGTGACGCCGGCGACGGTGCGCATCCGCAAGGTCATCCTCGACCAGACCGGCCGGGCCAAGAGCAACCGCAAGGCCAAGGCCGGCGCGTAGGGCGCCCGTGGACGTCGACCCGGTGCCGGGCCCGGCCGCCGATCCCCACGAGGTCGCCGGCGGCCGGCTCCTGGTCGCGACGCCGCTGCTGACCGAGCCGACGTTCGCCCGCGCGGTCGTCCTGCTCCTGCAGGCCGGTGGCGACGACGGCGCGCTGGGAGTGGTGCTCAACCGGCCGACCGGGACCGAGGTCGAGCGCGTCCTGCCGGGCTGGGGCGTCGCCGCGCCGGCGCCGGCGGTCGTCTTCGAGGGCGGGCCGGTGCAGCCGCAGGCCGCGATCTGCCTCGCCGAGCTGCGGCCGGCCGCCGGACCGCAGGAGGGGCTCGCGCTGCTGCCCCCGAGCCGGCCGGGGCCGCGGCGGGCGACGGTGGACCTCGACGCCGCGCCGGAGGACCTCCTGCCCGCCATCGCCCGGCTGCGGGTGTTCGCGGGCTACGCCGGCTGGTCGCCCGGCCAGCTCGAGGCGGAGGTCGCCGAGGGCGCCTGGTGGGTGGTGGACCCGTTGCCCGACGACGTCTACCGCGTGCAGCCGCAGGAGCTGTGGCGGACGGTGCTGCGGCGGCAGGGCCCGCCGCTCGCGTTCGCCGTGACGCTGCCGGACGACGCCACCCTCAACTGACGGCCCGGCCGGTCCCGCCGACGTCGCCGAAGGACGCCGACGCGGCGTCCACCTCGGCGCGCACGGCCCGTACCGAGGCGGGCAGGTCGACGGGCACGCCGTCGCGGGTCCGCTGCTCCAGGTCCGCGCACACGTCGGCGAGCCGGCCCGCGCCCATGGCGGCGCTGCCGCCCTTGATCGTGTGGAGCAGGCGCAGGAACACCTCGACGTCCTCTCTGTCGGCGGCCCCCGCCAGCTCCTCGAGCCGCGTCGCCGTCTCCTGCCGCCAGCTGTCCACCAGCCGCGCGCGCACCGCAGCCCCGCGCTCCCCGAGCCGCCCGGTGAGGCGGCCGAGGACGTCGTGGTCGACCGGGCCGCCGTCGTCCGCCGCCGGCCGCTCGTCGACCGGCACGAAGGCAGGGGCGGGCGCGGAACCAGCGGCCGGCACCCGGCGCTCTTCGGGCAGCAGCTCGGCGGCGCGTTGCAGGACGGCGCCGAGGTCCTCGCTGCGCACCGGCTTGCTCAGGTGGTCGTCCATACCGGCAGCGAGCGACCGCTGCCGGTCCTCGGTGCTGGCGTCCGCGGTCATCGCGACGATGCGCGGCTGCCGGTCGGCGGGCAGCCGGGCACGGATGCGGCGGGTGGCCTCCAGCCCGTCGAGCTCGGGCATCTGCACGTCCATGAGCACGAGGTCGTAGGGCGTGCGCTCGACGGCGCGCACCGCCTCGGCGCCGTCGGCGACGACGTCCACGCGCTGCCCGAGCCGCTCCAGCATGAGCACCGCCACGCGCTGGTTGACGGGGTTGTCCTCGGCGAGCAGCAGTCGCAGCGGTGCTGTGGGAGCGTCCTGCGTGCCGCTCGAGGACGTCGACCGGGCTGCACCCAGCACCTGCCCGACGACGTCGAGCAGCGCGGCGGCCTTGACCGGCTTGGTGAGGTGCACCAGCTCGACGTCGCCCTCCCGGCGCGGCCGCTGACCGGCCGAGGTCAGCATGACCAGGGGGACCGAAGCCGTGCCGGGCCGCGCGCGCAGCTCGCGGGCGAGCTCCATCCCGTCCATGCCCGGCATGGTGAAGTCGAGCAGGAACACGTCGGGTCGGGCCCCTGCGTCGACCCGCTCCAGCGCAGCGGCAGCGCTGTCCGCGTCATCGACCTGCATGCCCCAGCCGGACAGCTGCTTGCACAGGATCCGGCGGTTCGTGGCGTTGTCGTCGACCACGAGCGCGGTGCGCCCGGGCAGCGCTGCGGGAACCGTGCGCAGCTGGTCGGGACGGGCGCTGACCGCACGCAGCGGCACGCGCAGCGTGAACACCGAACCGGACCCGGGGGTGCTGTTCACGTCGATGCTGCCGTCCATCGCCTCTGCCAGGCGCCGGCTGATGGCCAGCCCCAGACCCGTGCCGCCGTGCGTGCGCGTCGTCGAGGCGTCCACCTGGCTGAAGCTGCGGAACAGCCGGTGCATCCGGTCGGCCGGGATCCCGATGCCGGTGTCGCGCACGGCGAACGCGAGGTCCACCAGCGCGTCGTCGCGGCGGGTCGCCCGCACCGAGAGCTCGACCTCGCCGTCGGCGGTGAACTTCACCGCGTTGCTCAGCAGGTTCACCAGCACCTGCCGCAGCCGGGTGACGTCGCCCTCGACCACGTCGGGCACGTCGTCGTCGAGGTCGACAGCGAGGTCCAGGCCCTTGGCGGCGGCCTGGGTGCTGACCAGGTCCATCGAGCCCTCCACGCAGTCCCGGAGCACGAAGGGCTGTCGCTCCAGCTCCAGCTGACCGGACTCGATCTTGGAGAAGTCGAGGATGTCGTTGATGATGACGAGCAGTGCGTCGCCGCTGCTGCGCACGGTCTCGACGTAGTCGCGCTGCTCGGCGTCGAGGTCGGTGTCGAGCAGCAGGCCGGTCATGCCGATGACGGCGTTCATCGGCGTGCGGATCTCGTGGGACATCGTCGCGAGGAAGGCCGACTTCGCCGCCGTCGCCGACTCCGCCTCCTGCCGTGCCCGGACGAGCTGCTCCTCCCTGCGCTGCACCGTCGCCCGCTCGGCGGCGAGCGCGGCCGCCAGCTCGTCGACGCCCTCGCCCACCGACAGGAGCTCCGTCGGCCCCTCCGTCGGCGCACGGGCGTCGAGGTCACCGTCGCGCAGGCGGGCCAGGGTCGAGCGCAGCGCGTCGACGGGCTCCACCACCTGGGCGCGCAGGGCGCCGATCAGCCGCCGCAGGACCACACCGGCCACCAGGCACACCAGCAGGGAGGTGCCGAAGGCGGCGGCGAGCACGACGAACTGGCGCTGCTCGGCGGCGGCGAGCAGCGCGTCCGCCCGGGCCTCGGCGGCCGCCTGCGAGTCCCGGTAGGCGTCGAAGAGCGCCTTGTCCGGCGCGAGGTCGGTGTCGCCGTCGCCCGGCGGCTCGCCGCGCAGCGCCGGGAGCAGCCAGCCCTCGGTCCAGTCCTGCTGGCGCTGCTCGACGTCGGTGAGCAGCGCCGCCATCTGCGCGTCGTTCCCGAGCGACCGGCGCGCCGCCTGGTTGTGACCCGGCAGCTGCTCCGCTCCCCGCCGGTAGGGCTCGAGGTAGGCGTCCTCCTGCGTCACCAGCCAGGCCCGCAGCGCCGTCTGCTGGTCGAGCATGGCGCGGTGGGCGCTGCGGACCGCCTCGTCGCCGTCCTGGATCTGCTCGGTGCGCGGGAACAGGGCCACGGCGATCAGCGCCAGCACCGCCGCGCTGAGCAGGGCGGTGGTGCCGACCGTCAGCAGGGCCACCCGGGACAGCCGACGGACCTCCGCGGTCAGGCTCGTGCGGGCGGGGGAGGCCACGCAGGGACTGTGCCAGACGGCGCAACGGTCCGGCGGGAGGTCGCTCCGCCGCGCACGTAGGGTCGCCGCGTGAGCGACGCGACCCTCCCGCCCCCGCCCGACCCCGGTGAGCGGGTGCCGACGACGGCGGCCGAGGCCGTGCTCGCCGAGGCGGCCGAGGCGGTCGACGCCGCGGGGGAGACGGTCGACATCACCCCGCTCGACCGCCCCCGCCGCCTGCTGCTCGTGCACGCGCACCCCGACGACGAGACCATCGGAACCGGCGCGACCATGGCCCGCTACGCCGGCGAGGGGGTGCAGGTCACGCTGGTCACCTGCACGCTCGGTGAGGAGGGAGAGGTGCTCGTGCCCGAGCTGGCGCACCTCGCCGCCGACCGGGACGACGGGCTCGGCCGACACCGCATCGAGGAGCTGGCGGCCGCGATGGAGGCTCTGCGCGTCGAGGACCACCGCTTCCTCGGCGGGCCCGGGCGCTGGCGCGACAGCGGCATGATGGGCACGCCGGCGAACGAGCGGCCGGAGTGCTTCTGGCAGGCCGACCTGGACGAGGCGGTGCGCGAGCTCGTGTCCGTCGTCCGCGAGGTGCGGCCGCAGGTGGTGGTCACCTACGACGAGAACGGCGGGTACGGCCACCCCGACCACATCCAGGCCCACCGGGTGACCGTCGCGGCCTTCGACGCCGCCGGCGACTCCGGCTACGCACCCGAGCTGGGGGAGCCCTGGCAGGCCGCGAAGCTGTACTGGACCGCCGTCCCGCGCTCGCTGCTGCAGGCGGCCATCGACCAGCTCAAGGCCGCCGGGCACGAGGACTTCTTCGCCGTCGACTCGGCCGACGACCTGCCGTTCGGCGTGCCCGACGACGTCGTCACCACCGAGGTGGACGCCGGGAACCACCTCGAGGCCAAGCTGGCCGCCATGCGGGCCCACCGGACGCAGATCGCCGTGGACGGGCCGTTCTTCGCGCTGTCGAACATGGTCGGCCAGCGTGCCTTCGGCGTCGAGCACTACGTGCTGGCGCGTGGCGAGCGCGGACCGGGGGTCACCCCGGCGGGGCGCGAGGACGACCTGTTCGCCGGACTGGCCGCCGGCACCGGCTGAGCGTCCGCTCCGGCAGGGCCGTCTGCTTCGCCCGCCACGGGCATCCGGGCGACATCGGCAGCCCCGGACCTGGTCCTGGATGGGCCGAACGGGTGGACTTGGGACCCGCAGTGGTCACTGAGGGTGACGGCACGGCAGCATCGGGCAGACAGGACGACGTCCCCCCGCCACGGACCGTCACAGCGTCACCTACGACGACGCCGGAACGGACCCCGCTCGCCAGGAGCTGCTGTGCCGAACCCGCCCGTTCCCCCGGCCCCCTCCGAGGCCCCGGTCGTCGACGAACGGCTGGACGGGAGGCCCGAGGCGGGTCCGGGGTCCACGTCCCTGACCGCCCTCACCGGCGCGGCCGGCGGCTCCGTGCTGCGGATGCGCGACGCCGACGTCGGCAGCAGCCGGGAGGGCCAGCGCCGCCGCCGGTTCGTCAAGCTCACCGTCCTCGTCTGGGCGGTGGTCGCGATGCTGTGGCTGCGCGCCCTGACGGTGGACGGCGGGTCGTTCATCCCGATCCCGAGCATCGACCCGTTCCTGCTCGTCATCATCATCTTCTTCGGCCTGCTCATCGCGCTGGTCGCCGGGCAGCAGCTGATGGCCTCGCGCTCGCCGCACATGGTCTTCCGCCCCGAGCAGATCGACACCACCCTCGACGACGTCGTCGGCATCGACGGCGTCAAGGACGACGTCGTCCGCTCGCTCAACCTGTTCCTCGCGCACAAGACCTTCCGCGACGAGATGGGCGGCACGCCTCGCCGCGGCCTGCTGTTCGAGGGCTCGCCCGGCACCGGCAAGACCCACCTCGCCAAGGCCATGGCGCGCGAGGCGGGCGTGCCCTTCCTGTTCGTGAGCGCGACCAGCTTCCAGTCGATGTGGTACGGCGCGACGGCCAAGAAGATCCGCTCCTACTTCAAGGCGCTGCGCAAGGCCGCCCGCAAGGAGGGCGGCGCGATCGGGTTCATCGAGGAGATCGACGCGATCGCCATGACCCGCGGCGGCATGAACAGGATGACCCCCACAGCCGGCACGCCCTTCTCGGTGGTGCACGGCTGCTCCGGGACCTCCTGCCTGCCGTCGCCGGCCCCGCCGCCCGCGCCGGCCCTGCAGGTCGACGCCGCCGGCACCGGGGTCGTGAAGCACGGCTTCATGAGCGAGGGCACCGGCGGCGTCGTCAACGAGCTGCTCGTGCAGATGCAGAGCTTCGACGACCCGACCGGCGGGGCGCGCCTGAAGGGCTGGTTCGTCGACAGGCTCAACCTGTTCCTGCCGGTCGACCGGCAGCTCAAGCGGCCGGCCAACGTGCCCACGAACATCCTGCTGATCGCCGCCACGAACCGCGCCGACGGCCTGGACCCGGCACTGCTGCGCCCCGGCCGGTTCGACCGCCGGCTCACCTTCGAGCTGCCCAGCAAGCCCGGCCGGCGGGCGCTGATAGACCACTTCCTGGCGAAGAAGGCGCACGACGTCGAGCTCGACGACCCCGAGCTGCGCGACGCCCTGGCCGGCATCCTGCAGGGCTACACGCCGGTGATGATCGAGCACCTGCTCGACGAGGCGCTGGTGAGCGCCGTCCGCCGCGGCGAGAGCTCGATGTGCTGGAAGGACGTCGAGCAGGCCCGCCTCGTCGAGGAGGTCGGCACCGGCCAGCCGGTCGGCTACACCGAGCACGAGAAGCGCCTCATCGCCACGCACGAGGCCGGGCACGCGACCATCGCCTGGCTCACCGCGCCGGAGCGCCGGCTCGAGGTGCTCACGATCATCAAGCGCCGCAGCGCCCTCGGCCTGCTGGCCCACGGCGACCGCGAGGAGGTCTACACCCGCTCCCGCAAGGAGCTCACCGCGATGGTGCAGATCGCCCTCGGCGGGCAGTGCGCCGAGGAGATCTTCTTCGGCGACGTTTCGACCGGTCCCGGCGGTGACCTGCTGTTCGCCACGAACACCGCCGCCGAGATGATCGGCGCGCACGGCATGGAGGAGTCGCTCGTGTCGTACCTGGCCATCCAGAACAGCTCGTTCTCCGACACCAACATCGTCGGTCGCGTGCTCGCCGACGACCGCGGCCGCGACGCCGTCGAGGCCCTGCTGCGCCGCAACAAGGCCGCGACCAGAGCGCTGATGGAGCAGAACCGGCACCTGGTCGAGGCGCTGCGGGACGCCCTGCTCGAGCGCGAGGAGCTGATCGGGCACGAGATCACCGACGTGCTCGAGGCCGCCGCCGCCGGCGGGCCGCGCCCCGGCGCCGACGTCATCGACCTGACGCTGGCCGAGGCCGGCGACGCGCCCTGCGACGCCTCACCGATCTGGACGCGGCCCCTGCACTGAGGGGCCGCTCTGACAGGCTGCCCGGGTGCCCGACCCGCCGCCCGGTGAGCCGCCGCTGCCCGCCTGGGTCGTGCTCCTCGGCGTCGTGGTGCTCACGCTCCTGCTGTCGGTCTGGGCGGCCTTCCTCGTGCCGGTGCGGATCCACGGGTTCCCGGTGCCGTTCTGGCTGCTCCCCCTGGCCGCCATGCTCGGGCTCGCACTGGCCGCCGCCCGCCGGGCGGGCACCGGCGCCGCCGTGCTCCTCGGCGGGCTCTGGGGCGCGGTGAACGTCTTCGGCTTCGGCACCACCCGGACCGAGGGCGACCTCGTCGTGCCGGGGACGCCGTCCGGCTACGCCTACCTGTTCGGCGGCTTCGCGCTGTGGCTCGCCGTCATCGCGCGGGCAGCATCGGCGCAAGGACCCGTCCGGCCTACACCCCGGAGGCAAGAGCGCCGATGACGTCGGCGTGGAGACCGTCGTGCCCGACCAGGAGCCCGTCCGCGAGGCGGTGCAGGAGAACGTCGTGGTCCGGCTCGGCGGCTGTCGGTACGGGCTGCCGATGGCGTCGGTGGCCGAGGTCGGCCGCCCGCCGGTCCTGACCCGCGTCCCCGGCCTGCCGGAGTGGGTGGCCGGCGTGGCGAACTGGCGCGGCCGGGTCCTGGCCGTCCTCGACGTGCGGCCGCTGCTGGGCAGCGGTCGTGCCGCGCTCGACCGCCGCAGCCGGATGGTGGTGCTCACCCGGGACGGCATGCAGGCCGGCCTGCTGGTCGAGGACGTCGAGGGCACCGTCGCCGTCGATGCCGCGCAGGTCGAGCCGCCGCTGGCCTCTCTGCCCGACCGCACCGCCTCACTGCTGAGCGGTCAGCTCACCGATGCTCAGGGCCCGTGCGGCCTGGTGGACCTGCCGGCGCTGTTCGCCCTCGCCGGCGAGCTGCCGCGCGCGCGCCGTGCGACCTGACCGGGCCGCTCCTGCCCGCGGGCTACAGCACCGGCCCCCGCACGCCGACGACGACAGCAGTGCCCGAACGGGCTCGTAGGAGGGGACCGTGGACTTCTCGATCAAGCTGGCGCGCGCCGCCGCCGTCATGACCTGGCTGAGCTGGGCCATCGGCCTGGTGGCCGTGCTGGTCATGCAGCAGGTGGGTGCGCCCGACGGCGTGGTCGTGCACCTGTGGGCCTTCCTCGCCTGGCACGGCCTCGGTGCGGCGGTGACGCTGTTCCTCACCTTCCTGCCGACCCTGGCGATGAAGTCGCACTACGTGCTGACGAACATCACCGCCTTCCGCGCGCTGCTGCTCGTGAGCTTCACCGTCTGGGCGACCGCCTCCGCCTCGGTGACCGGCGGCGTCAAGGGCCCGTTCTGGCTGCTCTACATCGGCGTCGTGCTGTTCGCGGCGGTGTCGATGCCGGCGTGGCAGTCGGCGCTGTTCGGCCTGGCTGCCAGCGGCGGCGTCGTGCTCGCGACCGCCCTGTCGCACCAGCTCGACACCGGCACCGTCGGCGCGCTGATCGTGGTGGGCGCGATGTTCCCGGTCGCAGCCTGGTTCACCTCGACGCTGTCGTCGGCGGTGTGGGAGCTGCGGAAGAAGGCACGTGAGGAGCGCAAGGCGCTCGAGGCCCGGGTCGACGAGCTCTCGTCGGTGCTGGCGCAGGCCGCCGACGGCGACCTCGCCGTCGAGGTCGTGCCCACCGAGCGGGACGCCCGGCACCTCGCGGCGCTCGGCACCGCCTTCAACCACACGATCACCAACCTGCGCGACCTCGTCGGGCAGATCCGCAGCGGTGGCGAGCAGATCGGCGCCAGCGCCGGCGAGCTGCTCGCGACCGCCGAGGAGCACGCCGCCTCCGCCACGCAGCAGTCCAGCGCGGTGACGGAGACGACGTCGACGATCGAGGAGCTCGCGGCCACGGCGGCCCAGATCGCCGAGACCTCCGAGGCTGTCGCGCGCTATGCCGCCGAGACGCTGCGCTACGCCGAGCAGGGGCGCGCGGCGGTGTCGGCGTCGGTCGACTCGATGGACGCCATCGCCGGCCGGGTCGACTCCATCGCCTCGCGCGCGCTGTCGCTCGGGGAGAAGAGCCACGAGATCGGGCGCATCCTCGACGTCATCGACGACCTCGCCGACCAGACCAACCTGCTCGCGCTGAACGCGGCCATCGAGGCGGCGCGCGCCGGTGAGCACGGCCGTGGCTTCGCCGTCGTCGCCTCCGAGGTGCGCAAGCTGGCGGAGCGGTCGCAGGAGTCCGCGGCCCAGATCCAGACCATCGTCGGCGAGATCCAGGCCGAGACGAACAGCACCATCATCGCCTCCGAGGAGGGCGCGAAGGAGGTGCGCGAGGGCACGCAGCTGGCCCGCGGCGTCGTCGACGCCCTCGAGCGGATCAGCGGGATGGTCGACGAGACGACGACCGCCGCCAAGGAGATCTCGATCGCGACCCAGCAGCAGCGCTCTGCCTCCGACCAGGTGGTGGCGGCCATGACGCAGGTCTCCGACGTGTCGCGGCAGTACGCCGTCGGCTCGCGCCAGGCGGCCGCCGCAGCGGCCCAGCTGAACGTGCTGGCCGCCGAGCTGCGGTCGTCCATCGCGCAGTTCAAGGTCTCCTGAGGACGGCTGAGACACCATCATGGCCACCGCTTGGGGAGACGACCCCGAGCTGCTCGCCACCTTCCGGGCGGAGGTCGAGGAGCGGCTCGGCTCGCTCCAGTCCGGCCTGCTCGACCTCGAGAGCCACGCCTCACCGCGCCAGGTCGTCGCCGGCCTGTTCCGCGACGCGCACACGGTCAAGGGCTCCGCGCGCATGCTCGGGCTCGACCACGTGCTGCGGGTCGCGCACAGCATGGAGGACCTGCTCGGCGCCCTGCGCGACGGGCGGCTGCGGGTGGACCGGGACCTCGTCGACCTGCTGCTGGTCAGCTGCGACGCCATCGCCCGTGCGCTGCCCGGCGACGGCGCCCTCGACGGCGAGGCGCTGCAGCCGCTGGTCGAGGCGCTCGCGGCGGCGTGCGAGGGACGCGGCACGGGTGTGGTCCCGCAGCTGCCGCCTGCGCCGGGCGAGCCGGCCGGTGCCCCGCTCGACGCCCGCACGGCTGTCCCTGACGTCCCGCCGGTGCCGCCCCAGGCGGGTCCGCCGGCCGCCATGTCGTTCGGCGCGCCGCCGACCACCGTCCCTGTTCCCGTCGCCACCGCGCCCACGGCTCCGGCAGCAGCCGTCGTCGACACCGCGACGCGCAACGACTCCGTGCGGGTGGCCGCGACCAAGGTCTACGACCTGCTCGATGCCGTCGGCGAGGCCGACCTCGGCGCCCGGCGGATCGAGCAGAGCACCGGGGGGCTGCTGCAGGTGGCGCAGGAGCAGGCCCGCTGGGCCGCGACCCTCCGCCAGGCAGCCAGCCGTGCCGACACTGCCCTGCCCGCCGAGGTGGAACTCGCCCTGCACCGCCTCGTCGGTCTCGGCGAGGACCTGTCGACGGCGGTCTCCGGGCTGCGCGAGGTCGTCGAGGGACACCGGGGCGGCATGGCGCTGGTGCGGGACGGCGCCATGGGCCTGGCGATGGTGCCGGTGCGCCGGATGTTCGCCGGACTGCCGCGCATCGTCCGCGACGTCGCCGCCAGCACCGGCAAGGACGTCGCGCTGGTCACGACCGGTGAGGACGTCGAGCTCGACAAGCAGGTCCTCGACGGCGTCGCCGACGCGCTCAAGCACCTGGTCGTCAACGCGGTCGACCACGGCTGCGAGCCGGCCGCGCAGCGCCGGTCCGCCGGCAAGCCGGCCCGGGCGACCGTCACCGTCTCGGCGCGCAGCGTCGGTGGCACGGTCGTCCTGGAGGTCAGCGACGACGGCGCCGGCGTCGACGAGGACGCCGTGCGCGCCGCCGCGGTGCGGCAGGGACTCCTGCCGCCCGACAGCACGCTGGCCGGACCGGCGCTGCTGTCCATGCTGTTCACCCCCGCGCTGTCCACCAGCAGCACGGTCACCGAGACCTCGGGGCGGGGCGTCGGCCTCGACGTCGTGCGTGATGCTGTCGAGGAGCTCGGCGGCGCGGTCGAGGTGCGCAGCGAGCGCGGCAGCGGGACGGCGTTCGTGCTCACCCTCCCGGTGACGCTCGGCGTGCTCCGCTGCCTGCTGACCCGGGTCGGCGACGAGCGCTACGCGGTGCCGGTCACCGGGGTCGTCGAGTCGGTGTCGCTGCGTGCCGACGAGGCCGGCGGCAGGGGCGGGGCCGAGGTGCACGTGCTGGCCGGCCGCAGCGTCGTCGTGCGACACGGCGTCTCTGTGCCGCTGGTCGACCTCGGAGCCGCGCTCGGCCTGTCTCGTGCGCCGGGCCAGGGCCCCCGTGCCGCACTGGTCGTGCGGCACGGCACGACCCAGGTCGCCTGGGCGGTCGACCGGCTCGAGGGCGAGTCCGAGCTCGTCGTCAAGGACCTCGGCGCCTTCCTCGGCCGCGTGCCGCTGGTCGCCGGCGCGACCATCGACGGCTCTGGCCACGTCGTCTGCCTGCTCGACCTGCGCGAGCTCGGCGAGCGGGCGCTCGGCGCGGCACCGCTCGGCGCCTCCACCCCGTTCCTCCCCGCCCAGGCGACGCGGGCGTCGGCGGTGCCGGCTCGCAAGCCGCGCGTGCTCGTCGTCGAGGACAGCGTCGGCGTGCGGGAGCTCGAGCGGGTCATCCTGGAGGGCGCCGGCTACAGCGTCGAGACCGCCGTCGACGGGCTCGACGGCGCCTCGCGGCTGCGGGACGACCCGGCCGACCTGGTCGTCTCCGACGTGGAGATGCCCGGGATGGACGGCTTCGAGCTCACCCGCACCATCCGCCGCACCAAGGGCTGGGAGGACGTCCCGGTCGTCATCATGACCTCGCGCGGCGAGGACCACGCCCGGCAGGCCGGGCTCGAGGCCGGCTGCTCGGCCTACCTGCTCAAGAACGAGTTCGACCAGGACGAGCTGGTGCAGACCGTGCGCCGGCTCGTCGGACGCTGACCGGAACGAAGGAGTACCGACATGGCCACCATCGTCATCGCCGACGACAGCCCCACCCTGCGCCGCATCGTCACGAGCGTGCTGACCCGAGAGGGCCACGAGGTCGTGCAGGCCGAGGACGGCATCGGCGCGGTGCAGGCGGTCTTCGCGCACCAGCCCGACGCGGTCGTGCTCGACGTTCAGATGCCGCGGGTGTCCGGCTTCATCGCCGCCCGCGTGCTCAAGGACGACTGGCAGACCGCGAACATCCCGGTCGTCATGCTCACCTCGCTCGACGCCGCCAGCGACCGCTACTGGGCCGGCCAGGCCGGTGTCGACCGCTACCTCACGAAGGACTTCGAGGCGCCCGAGCTCGCCGGCACCATCGCGGAGGTGCTCGGCGCCGCGGCGGCGGGGCGCGGCGGACGGCCGGCGCTCAAGGCGGACACGGTGGAGCTGTCAGAGGAGGACGTGCTGTCACGGGTCTGCGACCTGCTCGACCGCAAGCTGTTCGAGAGCTCCGTGGCGCAGTCGGTGACCGCCATCGCCGCCACTGCGCAGGGCCTCGAGCAGTCCGTCGCCGCCCTGCTCGGGGTGCTGCAGCGGTTCGTCTCCTACGACCTCGCGTCCGTGCTGCTGTCGGAGGAGCGGACGGCGTACGTCGCCGTCGGGCAGCCGACCGCGCGCGCGCACTACGACGACTTCCTCGCCCGCTCGGCCGACAGCATCGCCGGGTACGGCGGCGAGGTCGTCGACTCCGGGTCGCTGACGACGCGGGTCGCGCAGGCCGGCGGCGTCATCGTCGAGGACCCGGAGGACCTGCCGGCCGGGCCGGAGCAGGCCGAGATGGCCACCTTCCTGTCCATGCCCCTGCGCGGTCACGGCGGCCGGGTCGTCGGCGTGCTCGCCCTGTCCAGCGCCAACGCGAGCGCCTTCGGGGAGACCGCGCTGTCGACGCTCAAGCTGGTGGAGCAGCCGGCCGCCATCGTCATCGACAACGCCCGCATGGCTGGAGTGCGCGCCAACGCCTGACGCGCGCCGGCCTACCGGGCGGCACTAGGCTCGCCGCGATGGCTGTCGACCCTATCGAGTACCGCCGCGTCGTCGGCCGTTTCGCCACCGGCGTCACCGTCGTCACCGCGGTGGTCGACGGCGAGCAGCACGCGATGACGTGCAGCTCGTTCACCTCGGTCTCCTTGCACCCGGTCCTGGTGCTGTTCTGCGCGGAGAAGGTCGCCCGGTTCCACGACGCGGCACTGGCCGCCGGGCAGTGGGCGGTGTCGGTCCTGGCCGTCGGGCAGGGCGATCTGTCGCGGCGCTTCGCCGTCCGCGGACGTCCGCTCGAGGACCAGTTCTGCGACGTGCCGCACGCGCGGGGCGCGCTCACCGGGGCAGCCGTCGTCGACGGCGCCGTCGCCGCCCTGGAGTGCCGGACCGTGTCCACGGTCGACGCCGGCGACCACACCGTGTTCGTCGGTGAGGTGCTGGGCGTGTCCGTGCCGGACACCGCCGGTGAGCCGCTGCTCTACTACGAGGGCCGCTACCGCGGCCTCGCCCCCCGCTGAAGCCAGGAGCCCGCGTGCCGTCCCGCCGTCGCGTCCTGCTGCTGTCCGGAGGTGCTGCGGTGGTGCTCGTGGCCGGTGGCCTCGCCACGGCCGTCGCTGCTGCGCCCGGCGACCGGGTCGCGCGCGGCGTGCAGGTCGGGGCGGTCGACCTGTCCGGGCTCCGTCTGGCCGAGGCCGAGCGGCGGATCGCCGAGGGGCTGTCCGGCGAGGTCGCCTCCCCCGTCGCCCTGGTCGCGGACGACGACGTGCTCACCCTCCAGCCGGACGACGCCGGGCTCGCGCTCGACGCCGCGGCGACCGCGCAGGAGGCGCTGGACGCGGGTCTGCTCGACCGGCTGCGCGGCCTGGTCGGCGCGCAGCGCCAGGTCTTGCCGGTGGTCCGCGCCGACGGCGCCCGGCTGCGGGCCGCCGTCGACGAGGCGGCCGAGGGCTTCGACCGCGAGCCGCGCGAGGGGTCCATCGGCTTCGAGGGGCTCGAGCCGGTGCCGGTCGAGCCGCTCCCCGGCCGTCGGGTCGACCGCGACGGCACGGTCGAGGCGGTGCTCGCGCAGTGGCCGCTGTCGCAGCGCGTCGAGGTGCCGGTCGAGGAGCTGGAGGTGCGCACCACCGCCGACGACGTCGAGCGCGCGCTCGTGAAGCTCGCCGAGCCCGCCGTCGCAGCGCCCGTGACCGTCGAGGGGGAGCGCGGGTCCTTCGACGTCACGCCCGAGCAGATCGCGGCTGCCCTGCGCTTCGAGGCCGATGACGACGGTGACCTGCGTCCCGTGGTCGACGGGCGGGAGGTGCTCACCCGCACCACCGCCGCGCGGCGGGGCCTCGAGGACGCCGCCGTCGACGCGACGTTCGACACCAGCAGCGGGACGCCGGTCGTCGTGCCGTCGCAGACCGGCCGCGGGTTCGGTGCCGACGACGTCGCCCGCGCGCTGGAGGAGGTTCTCGGCGACGACGCGCCGCGCCGGGTGGAGGTGGCGTTCAGCACCACGCAGCCGCGGGTCACCACCGAGATGGCCGAGGGGCTCGGCGTGGTCGAGGAGATCAGCAGCTACACCAGCCGCTTCCCGTGCTGCGCCCCTCGCGTCACGAACATCCGGCGGATCGCCGAGATCGTCGACGGCCACGTCGTCCTGCCCGGCGAGGTGTTCGACCTCAACACCCACGTCGGGCCACGCGACACCGCCCGGGGCTTCGTGCCCGCCCCGCAGATCCTGCGCGGCGAGTTCGTCGACGACGTCGGAGGCGGCGTCTCGCAGTTCGCGACCGCCCTGTTCAACGCGTACTTCTTCGCCGGGCTGGAGGACGTCGAGCACACGCCGCACAGCTACTACATCAGCCGTTACCCGCCGGGCCGCGAGGCCACGATCTCCTGGCCGGAGCCGGACCTGGCCTTCCGCAACGACAGCCCGCACGGCGTCCTGATCCGGGCCACGACGACCGGTACGTCGGTGACCGTGTCCATGTGGGGCACCAAGCGCTTCGACGTGCGCGCGATCGAGGGCCCGCGCACCCGGGAAACCGACGCGGAGACCCGCTACATCTCGCGCGCGGGCTGCCAGCCCGGAAGCGGCGGGCGTGGCTTTGACATCACCGTGACGCGCGTCTTCGAGCAGGACGGCCGGGAGGTGCGGCGCGAGCAGTTCGAGACCCGCTACCTCCCCCAGCCCCGCTTCGTCTGCGGGCCGCCGCCCTCGCGCGCACCGGCGCCGCCGGCCGATCCCGCCCCGCCGCCGGCCGATCCCGCTCCGCCAGCTGC
>DATLGD010000084.1:0-9167 GCA_035540755.1 Mycobacteriales bacterium
GCCGGCGCGCGGCAGGACGGCGCTCGGTCCGCCCGTGCCCGCGAGCCTAGTGGCCAGGGCCCCGACGGCCCGGCGGAGCGCAGCGGCGGGACGGCGGGAGGCTCAGACGGCGGACCGCTTCAGCCGACGACGCTCCCGCTCGGACAGGCCCCCCCAGATGCCGAACCGCTCGTCGGAGCCGAGGGCGTACTCGAGGCACTCGGCCTTGACCTCGCAGCCGACGCAGATGCGCTTGGCCTCGCGGGTCGAGCCGCCCTTCTCCGGGAAGAAGGCCTCCGGATCGGTCTGGGCGCAGAGCGCCTGCTCCTGCCAGGAGAGCTCCCCGTCGTCGTCTCCGTCGGTGCTGAACACCAGCGCCAGCTCGCTCATGACGTCTCCTCGCAGGCCCCGTTCGAGCGCGGCGCCGCTGCCGCCCCGGTTGCGGTGTCTCCACGCCGGTCGAGTGGCCGTCGGCGGCGAGGGGGGAACGACACGCCTCGAATTACACGCGTGTCGTCCGCCGGAGTCAAGCCCTGCGGTGGTATCCGTCGACGGCCCGCCGCGATCACTGCTCGTGACGGGGCCGCCACCTCACGTCGACCTGGCGCGTGGTACCGGCGATCGTGTCCGGTTCGGAGTGGGCTCGGGCGTGGCAGCTGCGGGCGTCAGCGGCGGCGGCGGAACAGCCGCCGCTCGCCCTCGTGCGCGCCGGCAGGTGGCGGCGCGGGCGGCCCCGGGCGCGCGGCCCAGCTGGTCTCGGGCGGCGGCTCGGGTGCGGCCTGGTCGGCCGTGGCCCCCCCGGCGTCGGACGTGGCCGGCCCCCGCGAGGCCGGCTCACCGGACTGCGACGGGCCGCTCGCCACGACCCGCGGCTGCGGCCGTGGAGCCACCCGACCGCGCGGCGCTCCCGGATCGGGCACGGCCAGGCCCACCGGACTGCGCGCGGCGTCGTCCGCTGCGGCCTCCCGCGGCGGCGCCGCCGGGACGGTGGCGGAGTCCTCCGCCGCAGAGGCCTTCGGTCGGTTCGCAGCGGACTGCTTCGCGGTCGTCCCCGTGCCCCGGGTCCGCTCCCCCGATGCCCGCGTCGCCGGACCCTGACCGGCCTTCTTCGCGGCCGGTTTCGGGCCGGCCTCCTTGGTGGCCGGCTTCTTCGCCGCCGTCTTCGTCGCGGCCGGCTTCTTCCCGGGCGTCTTCGTCGCGGCCGGCTTCGTCGCGGCCGGCTTCGTCGCGGCCGGCTTCGTCGCGGCCGGCTTCGTCGCGGCCGGCTTCGTCGCGGCCGGCTCCCTCGCGGCCGGCGTCCCGGCAGGACCGGCGTCGGTCGACGTCTCGTCATGCCCGCTCCCGCGACCGCCGGTGGGGACGTCGTCGTCGAGGTCGTCGTCGAGGTCGTCGTCGAGGTCGTCGGCCCGGCCCAGCTCCTCGAGCGCACCTCCGAGCCGCCCGGTCGTTCTGGCCGGCGGACCGGAAGGCGTCGGCGCGGGCTGGGGGTCGGGCTGGGGATCCGGCTCGGGCTCGGCCGGGACGGCGGCCACGATCTCCTCGGGCACCTCGACGACCGGCGGCACCGGTGCGCCGACGGCGGTGCGGTAGCGCTCGGCGTCGCGCGCGTCCCGCCGCCGGCTGACGGCGTCGCCCATCCGGGCTCGCAGGGCCGCGCGGTCGCGCGAGGACAGACCGGCGGCGAACTCGTCGAGGATCTCGTGCAGCACCCGGTCGCGCTCGGCCTCGAGGATCCGGTCGCGCTCGGCGAGGTACCCGACGAGCACCTGCCCCGCCGCCGACAGCCGCTTGGTGCCGGTGTCGATGCCGCTGCGGGCGCGGTCGACGCCGCCGACCGCACGGCTGAGCGACGCCGTCACCTCGTCCAGCTTGCCGGCGACCTCGGCGCGCACCTCCCCGACCGTCGCCTCGGCCAGCGCCCTGGCGCCCTGGACCACCTCGTGGGTGCGCGTCGGCCACTCCTTGCGCAGGCCGCCGACGATGCCGCCGAGGACGTCGGTGCTCTCGACGACGGCGGCGACGTCCTCGCCGGCCTGGTCGACGGCCTCGGCGGTCCGCTGCAGGGCGGCGTCGACGCCGGCGAGGCGCTCGCTCATGTCGCGCTGCCGCTCGTCGACGGTGGTGTCGAGCTCGCCCAGCCGGTCCAGGAGCTGGGCGACCTGCGCGTCGGCCTTGGTGAACAGTTCCTTGCGCAGGTCACGCCCGGCCTCGACGACGTCGTCGCGCACCGTGTCGAGCGTCGCCTCCAGCTCGCTGCGGAAGGAGGTGACGGCCGCGGCGAGGGCGTCGGCGCGCTCCTGCAGTGCGCGGGTGTCGCCGGCCGAGCCCTCGACGAGGGTGCGCACCTCCTCGAGCCGGGCGCTCACCGCCTCGAGCTGCTCGTCCGCCCTCGCCACGAGCGCGGCGCGCAGCTCCTCGGTGGAGCGCCCGACATCGGCGCGCACCTCGTCCAGCGCGCGGCGCACGCCGTCGCTGGCCGCGACCAGGGACGCGAGCCGCTCGGTGGAGTCGCGGGTGGCCGCGGTGCTGCCGGTGACGTCGCTGGCCAGCTCGCCGAGCCGGTCCACGACGCCGGAGAAGACCTGCTCGAGCCGCTCGAGCACCTCCTCGCGCAGGGTCCGGGTCCGCTCGCCGACCTCGGCCCGCGTCTCGACCAGCGCCTCGCGGACCGCAGCGGAGGACTCGGTGGTGACCGCCGTCAGCCGCTCGCGCAGCGTCTCCACCGACTCGGCGACGTCGAGGCGCAGCGACGCGAAGCCCTCGGACGCCGCGACGGACGCGGCGGTCAGCTCGGCCAGCTGCGGCCGCAGCCCGCCGACCTCGGTGGCGACATCGGTGCGCGCGTCCGCGAGGGCGGATGCCACCTGCGAGCGGACGGCCTCGAGCCGCTGCTCGAGCGCCGAGCGCAGCCCGGCGAGGTCGTTGCGGTCCTGCTCCGACCGGGAGACGAGGTCGTCCTGCAGGGAGGCGACGGTGCCCTGCAGCCGCTCGGCCACCGCACCCATGTCGTCGCGGGTGGCGTCCCGGCCGTCGGAGAGGGCGCCGGAGACGGTCCCGCCGAGTCCGGTGAGGCTGCGGTCGAGCACCTCGCCGAAGCCGTCGAGGGCGCGGCCCACGGTGTCGGCGAGCTCGCTCACCGACTCGCGGGACGACGTGCTCTCGGCCGCCGCCCGCTCGAGCGCGCCGACGACGTCGTCGCGCAGCTCCTCGGTGCGGGCGCGAAGGATCATCGACAGGCGGTCGTAGAGGGTGGTCTCCATCTCCGACATGCGCGTCTCGGTGACGTCGCGCAGCCGGCCGACGAGAAGCTCGGCGGCCGACTGCCCCTGCTCCTCGATCCGGCGCTCGAGGGCTGTCACCGATGCGGCCACCCCGGCGAGCCGGTCGACCGTGGTCGCGGCCCCGTCGCGGGCCAGCGTCTCGAGCCGCCCGCTCCTCGCGTCGAGCGCCTCCTCGAGCACCGCGAGACGCGACTCGAGGGCGCCGCGCGCGTCGGCCAGGGCGGCCTGGGTGCTCGCCGCGGCCTGCGCCTCGTCCTCCAGCGCGCTCGTGACGCTGCGGTGCACCCGCTCGCCGACGTCGTCCATCCGGCTCTCGACCGCCGCGCGGAGCGCGGCGGCCACCTCGTCGAGGTCGGCGCGCTGCGGAACGCCGCCGAGGGTCTCGCGCACCTCGCGGGACAGCCCGGGGAGGCCGTTGCGGACGTCGTCGACCCGGCCTCCGACGCCGTCGACGCGCGACGCGAGCTCGGCCACGCGACGCACCAGGGCGCCGGTCTCGCTGCGGCTGGCGGCCACCGAGCCGGTGAGGCGCCCGCCGAGCCCGTCGAGGTCGGTGCGCACCGCACCGACCTCCGAGCGCAGCGAGCCGAGCTCGGCCCGCACCGCACCGATCTCGGCGCGGACCGCGGAGACCAGCGTCGCCGCCACCGCGCTCTCGCCCTCGTCAGCGGCGTAGGACGCCAGCTGCTCGATGCGTCGCGTCAGATCGGGGCCGGCTGGATCGACCGTGCTCACAGGGTCTCCCTGGGTCGAGGTGCACGCAGCGTAGTGGCCCGGCAGCGACCAGAGGTGCACCCGCTCCGGGCGATCCCTGCGCGCGCGACGCGACAGGATCGATTCGGTGCCGGGCCTCGGCGGCCCCTACGTGCCGGGCAGCCGGCCGGGGGCACCGCGGGACGCTCCCGTGACCCGACGCGTCAGGGCGGCCAGACCCGCCTCGAGCGGGCCGCGTCCGACCAGGTGCCGCCACAGCGGCGCGAGCACCAGGGCTCCGACGACCTGCACCGCCCAGAACGCCATCGGGTCGGGCCGGTTCCCGGGGGCGACCGCGTCCAGGACGAGCAGGTGCAGGCAGTACAGGGTCAGCGGCATCGACCCGGCTGCGGCCAGCGGCACGAGCAGCCACGACCCCCAGCCCCGCAGCGTGCCGGCGAGCAGCAGCATCGCGCCCAGCACCGCCAGCGCCGTCCCGGTGGTGTGCAGCAGGTCGACCGGCGTGGTGCTGTGCGGGGCGTCGCTCGCGAGCCACCACCAGGTGGTGGTGGGCACGTTGCCGAACCGACCCTCGGCGACGACGTCGGCGACGTCGCGCCCGCGCAGCGCGGTGACCTCGGCGATGCGACCGAGTCCTCCGCCGGTGCGCAGCAGCAGTGCGCTCGCGACGGTCGCCGCGACCGCGAGGGCGGTGCCGCCGAACAGCAGCGCCGCGTCGACCCGGCGCTCGCCGAGCGCCAGCCGACCGACGGCCAGCCCGGCGCACAGGTAGGCGGTCCAGCCGATGACCGGGTAGTAGCCGGTGACCAGCAGCGTCTGGAGGAGACCGGCCGGGTCGTCGACCAGCGTGCCGAAGGTGGGGCTGCGCAGGATCGGGTCGTCCATCGCCGGCCGCACCAGGAAGCTGACCACCGGTGCCACGACGGCGACGGCGGCGGCCAGCGCGGCGAGCACCCTCGGCCGCAGCCCCAGCAGCGGCACCGCCACCACGAACAGCACCGCGTAGTAGGCCAGGATGACCGCCACGCCGGACTCGAGCAGCCCGAGCAGCAGCCCGACGGCGCCGACCAGCGCCGCACGTGCCACCAGCGCCACGGACCAGCGCCGACGCCGCTCGCCCTGCACCGGTCGGCGCGCCCCCGTCGCGAGCGCCACGCCCACACCGGCGAGCACCGCGAACAGCGCCGCCGACCGACCGGCCGCCAGCAGGTGGGCCGTCGTCGTGGCACCGCCGTCACCCCGCGCCGGGACGACGTGCACCGCCATCATCCCGATCAGCGCGGTGCCGCGCGCGGCGTCGACGCCGGCGAGCCGGCCGGTGCCTGTCGTCCCCATCCGCTGCAGTCTGCTGGCCGGACGCGGCGGGCGCTCGCAGCGGCGCGGTCTGCCACCCTGGGGCGGCTCCGGCACCGGCCGGGATGCGGAGGAGGGGTACCGATGGCGGCCGTCGAGGTCGACCCCGAGGCGCTGCAGGCGATCGTCCGCGCCCTCGCGGAGGTCGCCGCCGCCCTCGAGGCCGACGTGCCGCCGCTGCGTGAGGCCTCGGCGTCTGCACGGTCCGGGGCCGGTGAGCTGAGCGGCGACCTGGCGCCGGGGCTGGAGGCGTTCCGCCTGTCCTGGGAGGCCGTGCTGCGCGTGACCGCCGGGTCGGCGGAGCTGGCCGCCGACAGCATCACCTCGGCGGCGGAGACCTACCGGGCGGTCGACGAGCAGGCCGTGCGGCCCGGTGGCCCGCGGTGACGACGGCACCGTTCGCGCTGCGGCTCGACCCGGCCGGCCTGGAGCGCGGCGCACGGACGCTGCAGCGGCTCGCCGCGGCCGTCTCCGGATCCGGAGCGGCCGTGGCCGGGGTCGGGCATGGGATGCCCCCGGTCTGGACCGGCCCGGCCGCCTCCGCCGCGGGCGGCGAGCTCGACGGGCTCTCGCGGGTCCTCCACCGGTGCGGCCCGCCGCTGGCCGACGCCGCCGCGGCGCTGTCGTCGCTCGCCGCCGAGCACCGGCACGCGGTGGAGGCGGCCGTCCCCGCGCTGTGCCGACGGTGGGAGCTCGCCGAGCAGCAGCACCGGGCGGCGCTGGCCCGAGCCGCCGCCACGGCCACCGCGGCCTTCGCCGGGCTGCCGCCCGCGCTCGACCCGTCCGACCGGGCGCTGGTGCGGGCCGAGGCGGAGGCACGGGCCGCCCGCAGCCGCGACGCCGCCGGCGCCGACCTGCGCGCCGAGCAGGCCAGGCTGCGTCGGGAGTTCGACCTGCTGCGCAGCGACCTCGCCGCGGCGACCCGGGCCGCCGGCTCCCGGCTGGCGGCGGCCGTGATCGTGCCCGTCGACCCGCGGGCGGCCGCGCTCGCGTCCTGGGGAGGGCTCGGCGGGCTGCTCGCGGCGGCCCTGCTGTCCGGCGACGTCACCCGCGCGCTCGGTGCCGACCTGCCGCTGTCGGCGCTGGCCGCCGCCGCGCGCCGCCCCCCGGACGACCTCGCCGCCTGCGCCGCCCTGCTCGACGCCGCGCGCGCCGCCGGGCTGCCGCCGACTGCCTACGCCGCGACGCTCGAGCGGTACTGGCTGCTCCGGGCCTTCGCCAGCGCCGGCATCGACCCGGCCGCCTGGGACCCGGCGCGTGGGGCGGCGGCGCTCGAAGGTGTCGTCGCGCAGGTCTACCGCTACTACGGCGACCTGTTCCTCGCCGACCGGGACCTGCACTGGGCCGGGATGGCCAACGCCATCGGGCCGTCGTTCGCCGCTGGCTTCGCCGACCTCGCGATGTTCCGGCAGTGGGCGCGGGCCGTGCAGCGCTTCCCGCTGCCGACCGGGGTGGACGGCGCGATGGTCGACGCCGCCGCAGCTCTCACCGACGCCGATCTGCGCGCCTACGAGCAGCGCTTCCTGCTCATGCAGCGACGCATCTTCGAGGACCAGGCGCCCGGTCACGAGGCCTACCGCACCGGCGGGCTCCCGGCGGTGCAGGAGATGGTGGCGGCCGGGCTGATGAACCCGCGCCGCGGTGACGCCTGGGCCGCCATCGCCAGCGGCGACCCCGGCCGGGTGGCGAGCGGCAACCGCGAGCACCTGTGGCAGGAGCAGCACGACGTCATCGCGGGCGACTACGACTGGATGCGGCAGCGGGCCACCGGCCCGGTCGTCACCTGGGGGGCCACGCTGGCCGGCGCGCCGTCGATCCCGGGTGCGCGCAGCTACCCGGAGGTCTTCCCGCTCGTGAGCCGCACCGAGACCCCCGGCCCGTCGTCGTTGTTCGGGCGCGACAACCCGGCGCAGGGCACCGTCGTGGTCACCACGCCCCTGCCGGCGGGAAACATCTCCGTCTTCGCCGACCGGTGGTCGCTCATCGAGGAGGACACCCTGCCCGCCTACCAGCGCCTGCTCGCCGACGGCGACGCCGCGGAGCGGCTCGCCCGGCAGCCGGTCGACGAGCGCATCGCCCACCACCGGCTCGCCCAGCAGTGGGACGACCTCGCCGCCCGGATGGCACGCGGGACGCGCATCGAGGTCGAGCAGTGAGACCGGCCGCCGTCCTGCCCGCCCTCGCCCTCCTCCTGCTGGGAGCCTGCACCGTGACCGATGCCCGCAGCGACCGCGACAGCCCGCTGGCCGAGAGGTGGGCGCGCGAGCAGCGCGTCGAGCTCGACCTCACCTCGCCCCCGGACCGCGAGCAGGCCGGGATCGCCGACGGCCGGCGCTCGCTGCCGCTCGAGCGCCGTCCGCCGGACCACCTCGACGTCCGGCTCGACCTTCCTGGCGGCGAACGGCTCGAGCTGTCCGCGGTGAGCATGTTCCTCGCCGCCGACGGTCCCGAGGGCCCCCCGGTGGCCCTGAGCGTCGCGACGCTCCAACCGCCCGACGAGGGTGTGGCCGCGCTGCAGGAGGTCGTCGAGCGATTCGGCTTCGACCCGGCCCGCCTGGACGCCTTCCTGCAGGACGCCGCCGCTGCCGCCGACGGCGACGTCAGCCGCTCGCTCGGCCGGGTCGAGCTGGACTACCTGCGCTTCGAGGTCGACGTCCGCCGGCTGCAGGCCGACGACGCGCTGCAGCTCACCTACGCCTTCCGCTGGGACGCCTGAGCCGGGCGCTGCCGACGGACCCGCCGGCTGACAGACTCTGGCGATGCGCATCGTGGCCCTGGCGGGCGGCATCGGCGGAGCCCGCTTCCTGCGCGGCGTCCGCGCCGCCGTCCCCGACGCGGAGCTGACCGTCGTCGTCAACACCGGTGACGACATCACCGTGTACGGGCTGCGCGTCTGCCCCGACCTCGACACCGTCATGTACACCCTCGGCGGCGGCATCGACGACGAGCGCGGCTGGGGCCGGCAGCAGGAGACCTGGAGCGTGCGCGAGGAGCTGCACGCCTACGACTCCCCCACCGCCTGGTTCGGCCTCGGCGACCGCGACCTCGCCACGCACCTGGTCCGCCGGCAGGCGCTCGACGCCGGCTACCCGCTGTCGGCCGTCACCGCCGCGCTCTGCGAGCGGTGGCAGCCGGGCGCCGCGCTCCTGCCGATGACCGACGACCGCTTCGAGACGCACGTGCTGGTCGACGACCCGGAGCGTCCGGGCCGCCGTCGGGCGATCCACTTCCAGGAGTGGTGGGTGCGCCACCGTGCCGCGCTGCCCGCGCACGCCTTCGTCTCCGTCGGCGCCGAGGACGCGAAGCCCGCTCCCGGCGTGCTCGACGTCATCGCCGCCGCCGACGTCGTGCTGCTGCCGCCGAGCAACCCGGTCGTCTCGATCGGGACCGTGCTGCAGGTGGCGGGCATCCGGGAGGCGCTGGCCGAGAAGACCGTGGTCGGCGTCAGCCCGATCGTGGGCGGTGCGCCGGTGCGTGGCATGGCCGACGCGTGCCTGGCCGCGATCGGCGTCGAGACCACCGCGGAGGCGGTGGGGCGGCACTACGCGGCGCGTTCCTCCGGCGGCCTGCTCGACGGGTGGCTGGTCGACACCACCGACGCCGGCGCGGACGTGCCGGGCGTGCGGGTGCGGGCAGTGCCGCTGCTCATGTCCGACCTGGACGCCACGTCGACGATGGCGCGGGCGGCGCTGGAGCTCGCCGGCGGCTGACATCGCGATGCGCGAGAGGACCCCGTGCCGCTGTTCGGCGTCACCCTCCACGCCGTGCGGGCCGGCGCGCGCCGCGGTGGTCCACGAGCGTTCGCGCCAGGTGGTCGGCGTCGGCAGCCGCGCTCAACGT
>DATLGD010000085.1:0-6936 GCA_035540755.1 Mycobacteriales bacterium
GCGTCAGAGGCGGCGGCGGGAGGCGGGAGGACCTCGCCGGTCGCGGGCACGACGAGGCCGGCCACCGGGCAGGCGGGGGTCAGGCGGCGGCGACGACGTCGGGCACGTGCCGCGGCGGCGCGGCGGCACCGACGGGCTCGAGCACGGGCACCGCGGCCGGCAGCGTGTCGGGGACGGCCGGATCGGCCTCGAGGGTCGACAGGGTCTCGCTGACCTCGCGCAGCAGGTCGGACAGGCGGACGCCGAGGGCCCGGCAGATCGCCGCCAGCAGCTCGGAGGAGGCCTCCTTCTGCCCGCGCTCGACCTCGGACAGGTAGCCCAGGCTGACCCGGGCGGCGGAGGACACCTCGCGCAGCGTGCGCTCCTGGCGCAGCCGGGTGGCACGCAGGGCCTCGCCCAGCAGGGTGCGGAGCACTGCCATGTCGTCCCTCCTGCCTGTTCGTCGACCTCGTGCGCGCGGCCGAGCGGTGCGGTGGTGGTGCGTCAGGCTATACGCCGGGCCCGACGTCGGCACGGCGGCACCGCACGCGTCCGCTCCCGGCAGAACGCCGCCCGGGAGCGGTGGCTTCCCGGCGCCGCGGTCAGAGCCGGCGGCGCAGCAGGTCCAGCCCGGCGCTGACCGCGAGCCGGCGCACGCGGGTGCGGTCGCCGGGCACGCGCAGCGAGCGGACGGCGCCGGCCTCGCCCGGCCCGACCACGGCCGCGTGCACGGTGCCGGGCGGGTGCGCCTCCTGCGGGTCGGGGCCGGCGACCCCGGTCAGCGCCACCCCCCAGTCGGCGCCGAGCCGCGCGCGGACTCCCGACGCGAGCGACGCCGCCGTCTCGGCGCTGACGGCGCCGTGCCGCACCAGGACGTCCGCCGGGACGCCGGCGAGGCTCGCCTTGAGGTCGGTGGCGTAGACCTGCACGCCACCGCGGAACGCCGCGCTGCTGCCGGGCGGCTCGGTGAGGGCGGCGCCGAGCAGGCCGGCGGTCAACGACTCGGCGACGGCGACGGTCTCGCCCCGCGCCCGCAGCCGCCCCAGCACGACGCCGGCGAGCGTGTCGTCGTCGCGGCCCCACAGGTGCCCGCCGAGCGCGGCGGCCGCCGCCTCGAGGTGCGGCGCCAGCACGGCGTCGGCGGCGTCGGCGTCGCGGGCGGCGGTGGTCAGCCGCACCCGGACCAGGCCGTCGCCGGCGAGGTAGGCCAGCCGGACCTGCGGGGGCAGGTCGAGCACCGGCTCGACCAGCGCGGCCACCTCCGACTCGCCGGCCCCGGCGCAGTGCAGCGTCCGGGTGCGCACGACCCCGCCCGAGCGCTCCGCGATCGCCCGGCGCACGACCGGCGAGAAGGTGGCGGCGAGCTCGTGCGGCGGCCCGGGCAGCGCGAGCAGCACCGTCCCGCCGGCCTCCAGCCACAGCCCCGGGGCACTGCCGAGCGGGTTGTCGACGACCGTCGCCCCGCGCGGCACGTCGGCCTGGCGCAGGACGGTGTCCGGCACGTCGACGCCGACGGTGCGGCCGAAGGCGGCGAAGCGCTCGCGCAGCAGCCGCTCGAGCTCGGGCACCCGGTCGAGCGGCACGCCGGCGACCGCGGCGAGGGCGTCGCGGGTGAGGTCGTCGACCGTCGGTCCGAGCCCACCTGAGGTGACGACGACGTCGGCGTCCTCCATCGCCCGCCGCAGGGCCCGCACGACGAGCTCGACGTCGTCGCCCACCATGCTCGAGTGCACGACCGGGGCGCCGAGCCCGGCGAGTGCGGCGCCGAGCCAGGCGGCGTTGCCGTTGACGACGTCGCCGAGCAGCAGCTCGTCGCCGACCGCGACCACGGCCGACCGCAGGCTCACCGGGCCGCCCGGCGGTCCCGCTTCATCGCCGCCCGGTCGCTGGTGCGGCGCAGCACGAGGGCCCGCACGACGTAGTCGAGCCCGGTGACCACCGTGACGGCGACGGCCAGCACCATGACGCCCACGCGGGCGGTGGCGAGCGCGCCGGTCAGCGGCAGGACGTACAGGCCGATGGCAACGCCCTGCAGCACCGTCTTCAGCTTGCCGCCGCGGCTGGCCGGGATGACGCCGTGGCGGATCACCCAGAACCGCAGCGCCGTCACACCGATCTCGCGCACCAGCACCACGAGGGTGACCGCCCACGCCAGCTCGCCGAGCAGCGACAGGCCGACGAACGCCATCCCGATGAGCGCCTTGTCGGCGATGGGGTCGGCGATCTTGCCGAACGACGTCACGAGGTTCCGGCTGCGGGCCAGCTGGCCGTCGATGCGATCGGTCCACGCGGCGAGGACGAAGATCGCCGTCGCCGTGAGCCGCCAGGCGGTGGAGGTGCCGTCGTCGTGCAGGAGCGCCCAGCCGAACAGCGGCACGAGCGCGATCCGGAGGACCGTCAGGTAGTTCGCGACGTTCCAGCTGCTCACGTGCGGGGCGACAGGGACGGCGAGCGGGTCGCCGGGCTCGGAGGCGGTGCTCACCGGCGTCAGGCGCGCGCGGCGAGCGGCCGGCGGGCCGGCACCTCGACCTCGAGCAGCTGGGCGACGAGGTCGACCCCCTCGCTGCCGATGACCACCGCGCGGACCAGGTCGCCGACCTCCAGCCCGGTGCCGATGAGCGTGGTCGTGCCGTCGACCTCGGGCGCCTGCCCGGCGGTGCGGCCCTCGGCGCCGGTGCCGTCGACGCTCTCGACCAGCACCTCGACCAGGTCGCCGACGCGCTCCTCGGCCCGCTGGGCGGTGAGCTCCTCGACCAGCGCCTGGAGCCGCGCGACCCGCTCGTCGACGACCTCCTGCGCCAGGTGGTCGGGCAGGCTCTCGGCCTCGGTGCCGTCCTCGTCGGAGTAGCCGAACACGCCGACGGCGTCCAGGCGGGCGCCGACGAGGAACCGCTCGAGCTCGGCGACGTCCTGCTCGGTCTCGCCGGGGAAGCCGACGATGACGTTGCTGCGCACGCCGGCGTCCGGGGCGAGGGCGCAGATCGAGGCCAGCAGGTCGAGGAACCGGTCGGTGTCGCCGAACCGGCGCATCCGCCGCAGGACCGGGCCGGAGGAGTGCTGGAAGGACAGGTCGAAGTAGGGGGCGACGCCCGGCGTGGTGGCCAGCACCTGCACCAGGGACGAGCGCATCTCGGCCGGCTGCAGGTAGGACAGCCGCACCCGCTCGATGCCGTTCACCGCAGCGAGCTCGGGCAGCAGCGTCTCGAGCAGGCGCAGGTCGCCGAGGTCCTTGCCGTAGCTGGTGCTGTTCTCGCTGACCAGCACCAGCTCGCGCACGCCGGAGTCGGCCAGCCAGCGGGCCTCGGCCAGCACATCGGACGGTCGGCGCGAGACGAACGCGCCGCGGAAGCTCGGGATGGCGCAGAACGAGCACCGCCGGTCGCAGCCGCTGGCCAGCTTCAGCGGCGCGACCGGGCCGTTCTCGAGCCGCTTGCGCAGGACGGTGGGCCCGCCGGCGTGGCCGGGGATGCCGACGTCCACCGGCGCCGGCTGCTGGCGCTCGACCGGGGAGATCGGCAGCAGGGTGCGGCGGTCGCCGGGGGTGTGGCTTGGCAGGTGCTCGCCGCCGAGGACGCGGGCCAGGCTCTCCGGCATGGCGCTGTAGGCGTCGAAGCCGAGCACGGCGTCGGCCTCGGGGAGCTGGGCGGCCAGCTGCTCGCCGTACCGCTCGGCCAGGCACCCGACGGCCACGACCTTCGCTCCTGTGTCGGAGGCGGCGAGCAGCGTGTCGATGGAGTCCTTCTTCGCCGACTCGACGAAGCCGCAGGTGTTCACCACCACGACGTCGGGCGGTGCGTCCTCGTCGCCGTCGACGAGCTCCCAGCCGGCGGCGTCGAGCCGGCCGGCGAGCTCCTCGGAGTCGACCTCGTTGCGCGCGCAGCCCAGCGTCACCAGCGACACGCGGCGCGGGGCAGGGCTCGGCGGAGGCATCCGGGCAGTCTACGACCGCTCCGCCCCTACCCCGTGCGTCCGTCCGGGGGCACATCCGGCCCGCTGGCACGTCCGGACGTAGCGGGTGGCGCCGCACCTGCCCGGCGATCTCTGACGGGTCGACCCGGCGAGCCGGCCGGTGCGGCGTCAGAGATCGTCTCGGGGGTCACCCCCGGTCGTCGCCCTCGAGGTCGTCCGGCACCGCGGTGGTCGGCGGGTCCTCGCCGCGCATGACGGCGACCACGGCGTCCAGCTCGTCGGGGCGGACGAGGACGTCGCGTGCCTTGCTGCCCTCGCTCGGCCCGACCACGCCGCGGCTCTCCATGAGGTCCATCAGCCGGCCCGCCTTGGCGAAGCCCACCCGCAGCTTGCGCTGCAGCATCGAGGTCGAGCCGAACTGCGTGGTGACCACCAGCTCGGTGGCCTGGCACAGCAGGTCGAGGTCGTCGCCGATGTCCTCGTCGACCTCGCGGCGGGTCTCGGGCGCGGCGCTGACGTCCTCGCGGAAGGCCGGCTGGCGCTGGCCCTTGACGTGCGCGACCACGGCGGCGACCTCGGCGTCGGACACGAACGCGCCCTGCACGCGCAGCGGCTTGCTCGCGCCCATCGGCAGGAACAGCGAGTCGCCCTTGCCGATCAGCTTCTCCGCCCCCGGCTGGTCGAGGATGACCTTCGAGTCGGTGCCGGACGAGGTCGCGAACGCCAGCCGCGACGGCACGTTCGCCTTGATCAGCCCGGTGACGACGTCGACGCTCGGCCGCTGGGTGGCGATGACCAGGTGGATCCCGGCGGCGCGGGCCAGCTGGGTGATGCGGACGATCGAGTCCTCGACGTCGCGCGGCGCGACCATCATCAGGTCGGCGAGCTCGTCGATGATCACCAGCAGGTAGGGGTAGGGCGAGTACACCCGCTCGCTGCCGGGCGGCGTCGTCAGCTTCCCGTCGCGCACCGCCCGGTTGAAGTCGTCGACGTGCCGGAAGCCGCTGGCGGCGAGGTCCTCGTAGCGCATGTCCATCTCGCGCACGACCCACTGCAGCGCCTCGGCGGCCTTCTTCGGGTTGGTGATGATCGGGGTGATGAGGTGCGGGATGCCTTCGTACGCCGTCAGCTCGACCCGCTTGGGGTCGACGAGCACCAGGCGCACCTCGTCCGGCGTCGCGCGGGCGAGGATCGAGATGAGCAGCGCGTTGATGCACACGCTCTTGCCGGCGCCGGTGGCGCCGGCGATGAGGATGTGCGGCGTCTTGGCGAGGTTCGCGCAGACGAAGCCGCCCTCGATGTCCTTGCCCAGCCCGACCAGCATCGGGTGGTGGTCGGCGGTCGCGGCGGGACCGCGCAGCACGTCACCCAGCGACACGTTCTCGCGGTCGACGTTCGGGATCTCGATGCCGATGGCGCTCTTGCCGGGGATGACGTCGATGATCCGGACGTCGGGGCTCTTCACCGCATAGGCGATGTTGCGCGCCAGCGTCTTGATCCGCTCCACCTTGACCGCCGGACCGAGCTCGATCTCGTAGCGGGTGACGGTCGGGCCGCGGCTGAACCCGGTGACGCTGGCGTCGACCTGGAAGTCGGTGAGCACCGAGCCGAGCGCGGCGATGATCTCGTCGTTGGCGGCGCTGCGCTTCTTCGGCGGGGTGCCGGCGGCCAGCAGCTCGGGCGGCGGGAGGGCGTAGTCGCCCTTGAGCACGAGCTGCTCGCCGTCGGCCGGCACCGGGGTGTGCGGCGGCAGTCCCTTGGGCTCCGAGCTCTTGCCGGCCTTCTCGGTCGGCGGCGGGGAGTCGAGGACGACGGGCGAGACGTCCTCCGGGTCCTCCTGGATCGCGACCGCCTGCCGGCGGCGGGGCCGGGTGCGCACGAGCGGCTCGAGCGGCTCGGTCGCCTCCGGCTCGGGCTCGGGCTTCTTCCTGCGCAGCAGCGTGTCGCGCAGCGAGCGCACTCCGTCGGGCACCTGGTGCAGCGGCGTGGCGGTGACCACGAGCAGGCCGAAGACGGCCAGCAGCACCAGCACCGGCACGGCCACCCACGCGGTGACGGCGTTCTCGAGCGGCTCGCCGAGCAGGAAGCCGACCAGCCCGCCGGCACGCTCCCACTGCACCGGCGCGGCCGCGGTGACGTGCAGGACGCCGAGGGCGCCGAGCGACAGGCACAGCCAGCCGACGGCGAGCCGGCCGCCGCGGCCGACGGACTCGCCGTGCCCGTGCGGGGAGCGCAGCAGCCGCCAGGCGGCCAGCGCCAGCACCGGCGGCAGGACGAGCGCGCCGCGTCCGAAGGCCCAGCCGAGCCCGCCGGCGACGGCGTCGCCCGCTTCGCCGGCGTGCCACCAGGCGCCGCCGGCCGTGACCAGCGCGGCGACGAGCAGCGCGGTGGCGAGCCCGTCGCGCCGGTGCGCGGGGTCGAGGTCGCGGGCCGCTCCCCCGGCCGCCCGTGCCGCACCGCCGAGGCCGCGCGCGACCAGCGCGAGCAGCCCGACGACGGCCCGGAAGACCGCCCGCACCCCGATGCCGACGCCGTGCGCGGCCTGCGCGAGCAGTCCGGGCCCTTGCCTCGCGGGCTTGCGCGTCGTCGACCGGCTGCTCGTCGAGCGCGAGCCGGACCGCGAGCCGGGCGGGCGGGTCGACGACGCGCGCGTCTTCGACGGCCCCGCCTTCGTCGACGCGCGGGTCTTGGACGAGGAGCCGCTCGGCCGAGAGCGCGTCTCCGTGCGGGCAGCCATGATCAAGACGGTACCGCGCGAGCACCACGCGTCACAGCAGTCACAGCGGGACACGCCGCCGCGCCCCTCCTGGTGATCATCAGGAGGACGGCCGCGACACGCCCGCGGCGCGTCCCTGCGACCCGCCTGTTGATCACCGGGCGGGGGTCACGCCGCGGGTGAGGGCGCGGCCGACGGGGTACCGCCGCGGACATGAGCACCCCCCGCCCCCTCGCCCTCGTCACCGGCGCCTCCTCCGGGATCGGCCTCGAGCTCGCCCGCCTGCTGGCCGGCGACGGCCACGACCTCGTCGTCAACGCCGAGGACGACGC
>DATLGD010000086.1:0-11993 GCA_035540755.1 Mycobacteriales bacterium
TGTCGGGGGAGGAGCTGACGGTGCGCGTCCTGCCGAAGCAGAGCGACGAGTTCACCTGCAGCAGCTGCTTCCTGGTCCACCACCGCAGCCAGCTCGCGTCCGAGAAGGACGGCCGGCTCGTGTGCCGCGAGTGCTCCTGACCTCCTGCAGCACGGTTCTCATGCGGCCAGCACCAGGTAGCCGCTGACCCCGGTCAGGACGAGGACGACTCCGGTCCCGGGCAGCCGGGCGGCCCCGGCGCCGACCCTGCGCGCCAGCACCGTCACCGCCAGCACCGAGCCCACCACGACGACAGCGAGGGCAGCTGCCTGCCCGCCCGCGACGCCCAGCGGGTCCGGGTCGAACCCCGGTGCCCCCGGACCGACCGAGTCCCAGAGCAGCTGAGCACTGATCAGCGCCCTCCGGAGCACCCCGGCGACGACCGCCGCGGCGGCCAGGGGCAGCAGCACGGGAGCCGACCGCCCGTCCGACCACCGGGTGAGCGCCATGGCTCCGAGCCCGGCCACCGACCCGCAGGCCACCACCAGGAGCACCGTGTCGGTGCGGCCCGGAGCCAGCTCGAACCAGGCGGCCGTACGCTGCGCCCGCTCCACCCAGGCGCCGGCGAGGACGACGGCGAGCACCGCCGCGGCTCCCCGCGGGGGGTGCCAGTGGACCAGCCGCGGCCCCAGCGCCGCCCAGCGCACCAGCAGACCCAGCACCTCGGTGCGCGCGACGGCCGGAGCGCCGAGCGCGATCCCGAGCGCCAGCACGGCGAGCGCGTATCCACCGAGCGCGTAGCCGAGCGTGCGGGGCGCGCTCGCGCTGGGCACCAGAGCCAGGTACCCGGCGACGGCGACCGCGCCGACGACGGCGGGGCGGACGTCCCGGGGTGCGCCAGGGGCGTCGTCAGGGCCCGCGGGGAGACGCCGGACCAGCCCGACCACGGCCGGGACCACGAACAGCAGCGGCCAGCCCAGTCCCACCACCAGCGCCGGCACGGGGTTGTCGCCGACCCGCTCCGGGCCGAGCCGCGCGACGAGCACCAGCAGCAGCACCGCCACCAGACCGGCAGCGGCCGCACGCGGATCGGCGAGGGCGGACCCTCGTACCCGCGTGCGTGGGCTCCGGCCGGTCGGCGGTGGCACGTTCAGCGCGACCAGCAGGACGAGCAGCAGGGCAGCGCCGAGCCACGGCACCACCGGTAGGACGTTCAGCGCGCTCTCACCGTCCGGCACCGGCAGACCGTACCGGCGCTGGGCGGGCAGCCGGCCGGCAGCACAGATCGGGCGGACGGGCAGGAACTGCACCGAGCCGTGTCGAAGGAGGGCGGTTCAGGCACCACGCGGACGTCGTCCGCAGACCAGGAGCGTCCCGTGCGCCGTCTCGTCGTCCTCCTCCCCGGCCTCGCCCTGCTGCTGGCCCTGCCCGGCGTCGCCACCGCCGACCATCCGGCGCCCGACCTCGGTCAGGCAGATGCGCCCACCCCCGACATCAACCAGGGGGGCATCGAAGGCGTCGAGTTCGAGATGGTCAAGTCCTTCTTCACCGGCAACCCGCACACCGACATCGACTTCTTCTCCCATGCCGGCGTCACCTACGTCTCCGCCGGCACGCTCGGCATCGGCCCGAACAACGCCGGTCAGAACATCTTCCGGCTCACCGACGCCGAGGGCAGGGTGAGCGCGGACACGATCGAGTACGTGGCCGGCCATCCGTCGGCCACCTGCATCACCGACGCCTCGGCGTCCCTCGGGCTGCAGCACGACGTGGAGGCAACACCCAAGGGCGACAGCGTGATGGTCCAGACCAACCTCACCGACCACGACGGCGCCCTGACCGGCGACACCCAGCTCCTCCTCGACGCGACCGACGCCCCGGGGCGCTGCCACGACCAGGGGGTCCTCGGCCTGGCGGAGGCACCGCTGGGCGGCCTGGAGATCATCGACGTCACCGACATCGAGAACCCGGTCGAGATCGGGCTGACCTCGCACATCGGCGAGGCGCACACGGTCAACGTCGACCCCCGACGGCCGCACATCGCCTACGTGGTGACCTCCGACAGCGTCGGCGTCGACGCCGAGCGGCGGCGGGCCAACGAGACGTCGGCGGACAATCCCAACCTCGACGGGTTCGAGATCGTCGACCTGTCCAGCTGCATGACCGCCCCCTTCGGCACCCTGCCCGACGGTCTCGACGTCGACGGCAAGCGCGCGGCCTGCGCACCGCAGGTGTGGCGCTACCGGTACCCGAACGTCGAGATGGCGCTCGGGCACAACCGGCAGAACAGCGTGTACGGCTGCCACGAGCTCGAGACCTGGGACGATGACACGATCACCTGCGGCGGCGGCAACGCCCTGATCCTGTTCGACATGTCCGAGGTGTTCGCCCCCGGTGAGGACGGCTTCGAGCGGCCCCGGGTCGAGCCGATGCCGTGCGCCGTCCGGGATTCCTCGACCGTCGGCCCGACCGCGACGGGGGCGGCCGTCACCGACTGCGTCGTCGGCTCGGACGGAGCCGGCGAGCCGGTCGACCTGCTGGTCCAGAACTGGCTCGCGATCGGCGAGCCGGGATCGATCGGCGACGACGTGCAGCACCTCGGCACCGCGCACCACCAGGGCCGGCAGGCGACCGGCGGCGACGTCACCGCGCCCGCGTTCAACGCGACCGAGGAGATCGACTTCAACCACGAGGCCGAGTACACCCACTCGCGCGCCTTCATCCTCGCCACCGATGAGCGCGGTGGCGGCGTGGTGCCGCCCGGTGCCACCTGCGCGCAGACCCTCGACAACCCGGTCGGGAACGGCGGTGTGCACGCCTACGCCAGCGATCGGCTCTTCCCGACCGGTGCCGGCGACCCCATCCCGCAGCCGGACGCGGACGACGGGCCGGACGCGTGGAGCTCCTACGCGCTGACCCCCGAGGGCGACAAGGCCATCTTCCGGGCGCCGGTGAACACACCGGGCACGGCCACCGAGTGCACCGCCCACGTGTTCCAGCAGCTGCCGGTCGAGGGCGACGGCAGCATGGGCCGGATCTTCATGGGCTGGTACACCCAGGGCACGCAGGTGGTCGACTACCGGGAGAACGACGACGGCACCTTCGAGTTCGCCTCCGTCGGCTACTTCATCCCCGTGCAGGCCAACCAGTGGGTGTCGCACGTCTTCTCCTGCGAGGTGCAGGACGACGGCCGGATCAGCTACTTCGGCGTGGCCAGCGACTTCTTCGTCGGCAACGGGCGCAGTGCGGTCGAGGTGTACAAGGCCACCCTGCCCCCGCTCGGCGCCGCGTTCGACGACGGCGCCGCCGCGCTGACCGAGCCGCCCGCCTACTGCGCCGCGGCCGCCGGTGGTCCGGGACTGCCCATCGACGGCGGGAACGACGGCGGCGGTCCCGGCGGAGGGTCCGGTGGCGGCGGGGGCACGGCGCCGGCCGCCGCGGCCCGTTCGCTGCCCGCGACAGGGGCGGACCTGGCGCTGCTGGTGCTCGCGCTCACGCTGCTGCCCGCCGCCGCCGGGGTGCGGGTCTTGCGCAGGCGCCTCGGTCTGCCCGGGGAAGCGACGCCGGGGGAGTAGCCTCCCCGCGCCCGGACCGGCCGTGTCGTCATGGCAGGAACTGGACAACCCGTGTCGAAGTGGACCGGGATCTGCCTGCTGTCGAAGGAGACCTCGTGCGCCGTCGCGCTGCACTGATCGCCCTGCTCGCCGCTGCCGTCGTGGGGCCGGCGGTCCCCGCCTTCGCCGACCACACCTCGCCGGCGACGCCGCTGAGCCCGGTGGCGCCCCAGTTCTCGCCGGCCGAGCCGGCCGTCACGGCCGGCGACGGGGAGTGGGACTTCATCGCCAACCTCGGGCCGATGCAGGGCACCGACCTCGAGTTCTTCGAGAAGGACGGCGTCACCTACGTCTCGGCCGGCACCCTCGGTCAGGGGCCGTCGTTCGCGCCCGGCTTCGTCGGCCAGCGCATCGCGCAGCTCACCGACGGCTCCGGTGCGGTCCTGGCCGAGCCCAAGGTCGTCGCCGACCACGGCTCCGCGCGCTGCAACGCCCCCGCTACCAGCGCCACCGGGCTGCAGCACGACGTCCAGGCCGTGCCGCTGGTCGACACCGAGCTGCTCGTCGACACCACCGACGCCGTCGGCCGCTGCCACGACACCCCCGGCGGCGGGCTCGAGCTGATCGACGTCAGCGGCCTCGGCACCGACGGCTTCGAGGTGCGCGAGCTGGCCCTGATGCGCTTCAACGGCCTGTCCCACACCGTCACCGCCGACCGGGACCGCCCAGGCATCCTGTACAACAACGGCGCCGACTTCGCCCCGATGACCTGGACCGACGTCGTCGACGTCCGCTCGTGCATGGGGTTCACCGACGAGACGCTCGAGCAGCGGCGCTCGGCCTGCAAGCCGCTGGTGTACCGGCTGCCGTTCCCGCCGGAGTCCTCCAACAAGCAGCTGCCCGACGGAACGCTGGCCGAGCCGGCCAACTGCCACGACATCACCTACTCCGACAGCAGGCTCTACTGCGCAGCGCTGAACGCGACGCTCGTCTTCGACGTCAGCGGCATGTTCGACCCGGTCACCGGCGACGTGCTCGGGGAGCCGCTGTTCGGGACCGCGGGCGCGCCGCAGCCCTGCCCGACCGTCGCGGGGACGTCGACCTCGGCGCTCGTCTTCGACTGCGCGCTCAAGGCGAAGTCCGCGCCGGCCGCGGCCAACCCCAACGCCGCCGAGAGCGTCACGGCCTACGAGGAGGCGGGCAGGCCGGCCGCCCGGGGCTTCGAGTTCCTCGGCACGGTGAACCACCCCGGCCGGGCGTGCCCGCGCCCGACCGAGACGCAGTGCAACACCAACCTCGCGGTGCCCTCGGCCGAGGGCGTGGCGATCAGCCATGAGGCCGACCCGACGCCGGAGGGCGTGGGTCCCGACCCGGCCACGGCCGCTGCCGGCCGCTACATGATGGTCACCGACGAGCGCGGCGGCGGTGTCCTCCCGCCCGGTGCCACCTGCGCCCCGAGCCTCGACAACCCGGTCGGCAACGGCGGGCTGCACGTGTTCGACATCAGCGACCCGGCGAACCCGGAGTACGCCCTGACGCCCGAGGGCGACAAGGCGGTCTACATCGGCGGCTCACCGACGCCGTCGCCGACCTTCTGCACCATCCACGTCATCGAGCACGTGCCCGGCGAGCAGCGCATCGCCGTCGCCTACTACGACGGCGGCACCAAGATCCTCGACTACTTCGTCTCCCCGGACGGCGCCTTCACCTTCAAGGAGACCGCGTCGCTGCGCCTGCCCGGGGCGAACACCTGGGCCAGCGAGGTGTTCAAGGTCGAGGACAACGGCGACGGCACGAACACCTACTACTTCGCCTCCAGCGGCTTCTCGCTCGGCCAGGGGCTTCCCCGCGGCATCGACGTCTTCTCCTGGACCGGGCCGGCGAACGCGATCGGGACGCCGCTCCCCGAGACCGGGGAGGCGCCGAACGGCGGCGACGGCAAGGACGACGACGGCACTGGCGGCGGCACCGGCGGCACCGGCGGCACGACCACGCCGGTCGCCAGCGGCCGCACCCTGCCGGCCACCGGCGCCGACCTGTCGCTGCTCCTGCTCGCCCTGACGCTGCTGCCGGCAGCGGTGGGCGTCCGGGTGCTGCGTCGCCGCCTGGCCGAGGGCCCGACGGCCTAGCGGCCAGGAGCGGCCGGGGCGCACACGTCGCACCGGCCGCAGGGTGTCTCGACCGGCTCGCCGAAGGGGAGCAGGAGGGCAGCCCGCCGGCAGCCCGGGGTGTCGGCGAGGGCCGCGGCGCCGGAGGTCGCGTCCGGGCCGCGCAGCAGCACGGCCCGCGGCGGGGCGACGGCGTCGACGAGGGCGTGCCAGCCCTCCGGCCCGTCGACAGCGGCGCCGTCGCCGACAAGCAGCCCCGGACGCACCCGGCCGAGCGGGGGCAGCTGGTCCACGGGCACCACCAGCGCGTCGATCGTGCGGCCGCGCCAGGCGGCGACCGCGGCGGCGGCGCGGGCGGCTCGCATCGGCGGCGGCGCCCACGACGCCGCCCGCAGTCCGGCGGCGGTCAGTCCGGTGACCAGCCGGCCGGCCCGCTCGCGGCTGGAGGTGACGACGAGCGCCGGCCGGCCGGACCGCACCAGCTCGTCGAGCACCTGCCGCCGGGCCGGCGCGGAGGCGGCGGCGGCCACCTCGAGGAAGGTGTCCGGCACGTCCCAGCCCCCGCCGAGGTGGACCGGGTCCGAGAGGCCGAGGCCGGCCGACACGCCGGCCCGCTGGCGGTCGTCGGCCCGTCCCACGACCGCGAGCACCGGTGCCCGGACCCGCTCCCGCGCTGCCCGTACCGCGGCGCCGCCGTCGGCGTCCGCGACGAGCTCGTCGGCGCGGTCGACCACGAGCAGCGTGACCCCCTCGAGTGCAGCCCCGTCGAGCTGATCGGGGTGCGCGAAGACGAACTCGGCCGGGGCCTGCTCGGCCGCCATGGCGGCCCGGTCGGCGGGACCGGCAGGGCGGGCAAGCGGTGGGGGACGGCCGACTGCGGCGCCGCTCGCCGGAGCCACCGCCCGCGCCGGCGCGGGCTCGACGGCGGGAGCGGGACCGGCGACCGGGCCGTCCCACGGGCTGACCCGCAGCGTCCGGCCTGGCCGCACCAGCCCGGCGAGCAGCCCGGCGGTCGCGCCGCCCCGGCCCGGCCGGGCCACGAGGAGCACGTCGTGGCCGGCGACGAGCGCCGCCACGGCGCGGGCCTGCCACGGGTGCGGCTCCTCGATCCCGAGCTGCCGTGCGGCGGCGGGGAGCGGCAGGCCCTCGGGTCCGCCCCGCACCGGCCAGCGCGGGAAGACGTCGGGGGGCCAGAGGTAGGGCAGGTCGTCCGGCTCGTCGCCGTGGCCCAGAGCGGCGAACAGCGGCCGGTAGTGGTCCGGGTCCTTGCGCAGCAGGGCGGAGCGGTGCGACAGGTGCAGCTGCTCGAGCCCCCACCAGGGCGGCAGGGCCGAGCCGGCCGGCCGGTCGCCGCCGGTCCAGGCCACGAGCTGCTCGGCGACGGTGTCGGCGTAGCCGCGGCGGACCCACTCGTGGCAGTTCTCGAGCCCGTACTCGACCAGCGCCGGGACGAACCCACGCCACATCCGCACCGCCGGGTGGTTCTTCCAGGCGTACTCGGGCCAGGTCAGCGCCCGCAGGATCTGGAAGGTCTCGACCCGCTGCTTGCCGAGCCGCCGGTCGTCGAGCACCTGACAGCTCACCCGCAGGTCCGGGAAGGGCAGGAAGGTCTGCACGGGCCTCGCCTACCCGTGCCGGTGCGGCGTCAGACCCTGTCGAGGCCGGTCACACGCTGTCGAGGAAGGCGCGCAGCAGCGTGTTCGTCAGCTCCGGGTGCTCGAACTGGGGTACGTGCCCGCAGTCCTCGAGCACCACCGAGCCGGCGTCGGGCAGGCAGTCGGCGACGTGCCGGGCGAACGAGGACGGGACCAGGCGGTCGCGGTCGCCCCACAGGAACAGCGCCGGCGGCAGCAGCCCGGGCAGCCGGTCCCAGAAGCCGTGCCGGCCGTAGGCGTCCTCGAGGTAGATCTGGCGGGCGCAGGAGAAGAACGACACGCGGTGGGCGGGGGAGCGGAACACCCGCAGCGCCTCGTCGGCGGCGGCGTCGTACCACGCCTGTGGCAGCCGGTCCGGCAGGCTCATCATGCCGCGGATCCCCTCGACCACCAGGCGGTGGTTGACCGGTACTGGGAACCGAGCCAGCTCCGGCGGGACGACCCGCACCAGGGGCACCCACTGGCGCAGGCGACGGAAGGCCGGTGACGGGGTGAGCAGCGCGACCGCCCGCACCGACTTCGGGTGCGCGAGCCCGCACTCGAGCGCGACGCGCCCTCCCAGGCTGTTGCCGACGAGCACGGCTCCGCGGCTGCCGGTGCTGACCTGGAACGCCTCGACCCACGCGGCGAACCAGGCCGGGTTGTAGGGCACCCGCGGGGCGTCCGTGGCTCCGAAACCCGGCAGGTCCGGGGCGAGCACCCGGTGGTCCTCCGCGAGGTCGGCGAGCACCGGGAGCAGGGAGGCGTTGGTGGCGCCGAGCCCGTGCAGCAGCAGCACCGGCGGGGCGTCGGCCGGGCCGGCCTCGAGGTAGGAGGTGCGCACGCCCATGGCGACGACCTCGTGCGCCCGCGGCAGCTCGGGGCGACGGTCGTCGTCGTGCGCCCAGAGCCCGTCCAGCTGCAGGCTGAGGGCGAGATCGCCCCGGACGGTCAGCCGGCCGTCGAGGAAGGCGTGCACGCCGCTGGTGCGTCCGCACACCACGTCGGCCAGGACCCCCGGCTCGCCCCGCACGACGAGGGTGGGGGACGAGGCGGCGCCGCGCCGCACTCGGCCGCGGCCGCCGGCCAGCGCCACCGTCCACACGCCGGCCTCGGCGGCGTCGAAGACGACGGTGGCGGTGCGCCCGTCGAGCACCGTCCCGGCCAGCCCGCGGCGCAGCCGGCTGGCGAGCAGGACGTCAAGGTCGTGCCCGGCGGGCGGGGCCGGCCGGTCGACCAGACGGCGGACGGCGGTCACGACGGCCACGGTAGGGCGGTGCCGGTACGTGGGCCGGCAACACGCCAGGAGAGGGCGGTGTCACGCAGCGCGCTCATCCTGTTCGTCCTAGTTGCCGACCTCTTCGAGGCCGGGCGGCAGGTGGCCGGTGCCCCTCGACCAGATCTCGGCCGCCCCCTTGGTGGCCAGCAGACGGGCGACGCCGGCCGCGATGCCGCTGGCGACCGCCCAGGTGGCCGCCTCGCCCCACGACGTGCCCGGGATGGCCGGGTTGCGCGGCGGCTCCTGCCCCGAGTGGGTGCTCTTCCAGACCTTCTCGACGACCACCCGCGCACCCTTCGCCGCCAGGACGCCGCCCAGGATGCCGAGCAGCTTGTACAGGACCTTCTCCACGACGTCCTCCGCACACGGGGTCAGGGATCTTGCCGGGGCTGGTGCCCCGCTCCACGGCGCTCGACACTCCGCCGCCGGGTGCAGTCGTGCATCGGTCCGGCGTCGGCGCCGTGTGCTCCGGCCGGTTGCGGGTAGGCCGCCGCACATCCGCACCTGCAGACCGGGAGACCAGATGGCAGAGCTCGAGAAGGGGGACGAGGTCACCTGGAAGACCCACGGCACGACCACCGAGGGCACCGTCGAGGAGGAGATCACCTCCGACACGGAGGCCGCCGGGCGCACCGTGCGCGCGAGAGACGACGACCCGCAGTACCTGGTCAAGAGCGCCAAGACCGGCAAGGAGGCCGTCCACAAGCCCTCGGCCCTCGAGGAGAAGTGACCGGCTCCTCACCGCCCGGGGGTTGGACCCCCTGACGATCTGAGCCGTTCCAGCACCGCCGCCAGCTCGTCCGGGCGCCGCGTGCCGACCAGCCAGTAAGGCGTGTCGTCATCCGGGTCCTCGAGGCGTACCTGCACCGCGCGCGACAGCCACGGCTTGGTCGCGACGAACGCGCGCAGGTCCGCGACCGGACCGCGCAGCCGGCGCGTCTGCTCGACGTCGAGCGCGCGGACGGCCCCGACGACCTCGAGCGGCACCCGCGCTCCCGGCACGTGCAGCACGCCGTCGGCCACCCGCACCCGGCCCCGCGAGGCGCGCAGGAGCACGACCACGACCAGCAGCGGCACGACGATGTAGGGCACCACCGCGCGCGCGCCGCCGTAGCCGCCGTGCACCGCCGCGGCGAGGAGCAGCCCGAGCGCGAGCCCGGCCGGCCAGGCCCAGCGCGGAACGGCGAGCGACTCGTCCCACTCGGCCGTGGGGTCCTTTCCCGGGCCGGTCCCTCGAGCCGCCGTCATCCGAGGAAGGGCAGTCGGACCGGCAGCCGGCGCAGGCCGCTGCCGACGGACTTCAGGTAGTCGGTGACGACGGTCGGCACCACCGTCTCGGCGAGGATCCCGGTGACGGCGTCGGCGCCCACGACGTACCGAGCCAGCGGGACGGGATTCGACAGCGCCACGCGGACGGCGCGGGCCACCCACACGGGGTCCGGCAGCCGTTGCGCGCCCCGTGCGGACAGCGCCTCGGCGCGGGCGTAGGCGGCGGCGTACCGGGCGTGCGTCGGCGGCGGGAACCCGCCGATCTTCGCGCTGGACCAGATGTCGGTGCCGAACATCCCCGGCTCGACCAGCACGACCCGCACGCCGTCGGCCTCGACCTCCATGCGCAGGGCGTCGGTGACCGCCTCGAGGGCGTGCTTGCTCGCGCAGTACCAGCCGAGCAGCGGAGCCGACAGCCGCCCGACGACCGAGCTGACGTTGACGATGCGGCCGCCCCCGGCCTGGCGCATGGCCGGCAGCACCAGCCGGGCGAGCCGCAGCGGCGCGACGACGTTGGTCTCGAGCTGGGCGCGGACCTGCTCGTCGGGGACGTCCTCGACCGCGCCGCTCTGCGCGAAGCCGGCGTTGTTGACCAGCGCCCACGGCCCGCCGCCGGTCAGGGCCGCCACCTCGGCGACGCCCGCCTCGCACGATTCCGGGTCGTCCACGTCGAGCAGGACGGTGCGCACCTCGACGCCGCGGTCGGCCGCGGCACGCCGCACGTGGGCCGCCTTGTCCTCGCTGCGCACGCTGCCGACGACCTCGTAACCGGCGCCGGCGAGCTCGAGCGCGGTGACCAGGCCGATGCCCGAGTTGGCGCCCGTGACGAGGACGGACCTGCAGCTCACGGCGACTCCTCGATAGGGCACGGGCGCGGCCTCCGACGCTAACCGGTGACGAGTAGGGTCGGTCCTCGGCCCAGGACGGGCGCTGCCGGGAGCGGGAGGAGCGTGCGTGGTCGAGGTCGCGGTACGACGCCTGGACCCGCAGGTGCCGCTGCCCGCCTACGCGCACACCGGTGATGCCGGCTGCGACCTGGTCACCACCGTCGACGCCGTCGTCGAGCCGGGCGAGCGGGTCGTGCTGCCGACCGGGATCGCCTTCGCCCTTCCGCAGGGGTACGCCGCCTTCGTGCATCCCCGCTCCGGGCTCGCCGCGCGACACGGCGTCGGGCTGGTCAACGCGCCGGGCACGATCGACGCCGGCTACCGCGGCGAGGTCCAGGTGGTGCTGGTCAACCACGACCGGCGTGAGCCGCTGGTGCTGCGCCGCCTCGACCGGATCGCGCAGCTGGTGGTGCAGCGGGTCGAGCAGGTCGCCTGGCGGGAGGTCGACGGCGAGCTGCCGGCCTCCTCGCGCGGCACCGGCGGGCACGGCTCCACCGGCGGCTGGGCGGGCGCCTCCACGGACCTCCAGCCGGGCGCTCGGCCCGGGCACGAGCACACGACAGGACGGACACACTGATGGGCCTGTTCCGCCGCAAGAACCGCGACGACGACGCGCCGGAGGAGCTCGACGACGAGACCGACGCGGGGAACGCCGACGCGACGGCGGACGACGGGGAGGACGAGGCTCCCGCCGCACCGCCGTCCCGGCCGCAGGGACCCTGGGACGAGGCCGACGCTCCCGACGACGACCTGCAGCGGCTCGACCTGGGCGGCCTGCGGGTGCCGATCCCCCCGCAGACCGAGGTGCGGGTCGAGGTCAGCAAGGAGGGCCAGGTGGTCGCGGCCACGCTGGTCAAGGGCCAGTCCGCCATGCAGATCAGCGCCTTCGCGGCCCCCCGGACCGAGGGGATCTGGTTCGAGGTCCGCGAGGAGATCGCCACCGCCCTGCGCGAGGGCGGCGGCACGGCGGAGGAGGTCGACGGCCCGTACGGCGTCGAGCTGCGCGCGGCGGTGCCCACCGAGGTGCAGGGCCGTGGCCGGGCCCTCGCCCCGGCCCGCTTCCTCGGCGTCGACGGCCCGCGCTGGTTCCTGCGCGCCATGCTCACCGGCCCGGCGGTCACCGACCCCGGACCCGGCGCCGAGCTCGAGAAGGCGCTGAAGGCCGTGGTCGTCGTCCGCGGCTCCGACCCGATGGCCGTGCGCGACCCACTGCCGCTGCGGCTGCCCAAGGGCGTGCAGGAGGCCGCGCAGCAGGCCGGCCAGCAGTCCGGCCAGCGGTCCGG
>DATLGD010000087.1:0-2348 GCA_035540755.1 Mycobacteriales bacterium
CCGCCGCTGTCCGACGTGGCGAAGCCGTACCCCTTGCCCGGCTCGTACCAGGCGATGCTGCCCAGGACGCCCACGGCGGTGTCGGCGGCCAGGTCGCCAGTGACCCGGACGCGACGCGCCTGTGGACCGCGGTCGCCCTCGCCGACCTCGAACTCGACCGCCTGGCCTTCGCGGAGCAGCCGCGTCCCGCTGTCGCTCATGATCTCGGAGGCGTGCACGAACAGGTCCGCGCTGCCGTCCTCAGGCGCGAGGAACCCGAAGCCCCGCTCGGGGTCGAACCAGCGGACTGTCGCTTGCGGCACGAGAGGCTCCAAGTCGGGAGAGCGGGCAGTGCCTCCAGTCTCGCCGACGAGCGGCTACCGGCGTGGGCCGCCCAGCGCGCCCTCGGCGAGCCGATCTCCGCGGCGACTGACGGGCACCGCCCGCCGGCTCCCGGAGGTTCGCGGCGCCCGTTCGGCCGGCTTCGGGTGCCGTCGCGACGTCTCCATGGCCAAGCCCGGTTCGGTGGCATCCTCAGCACCCAACGGGAGGGAGAGGTCGATGCGCACCTGGCTGACCGAGCGGTTCGGCTTGACCGTCCCGGTCGTGGCGGCGCCCATGGCCGGCGTCAGCACCGGCCGGCTCGCTGCAGCGGTGTCCGCCGCCGGGGGGCTCGGCATGCTCGGCGTCGGCCCGACGTCGTCGCCGGAGCGGGTGCGGGAGCAGTGCGCGGTCGCGCGAGAGGCGGGCCAGTTCGGCGTCGGGCTGATGGCGTGGGCTCTCGCGCAGGACGATGCGCTCGTCGACGTCGTCGCCGGTGAGGCGCCGGCACTCGTGTCGGTCAGCTACGGCCCTTACGAGCGGTGGATCGCGCCGCTGCAGGCCGCCGGCATCGCCGTGGCGACGCAGGTCGGCACGCTGAAGGAGGCTGTCGCCGCCGAGCAGGCCGGTGTTGACGTGCTCGTCGCTCGTGGCGGGGAGGGCGGTGGCCACGGGCGGAACGACGTGGCCACGCTGCCGCTGCTGCAGGCGGTCCTCGATGCGGTGCAGGTCCCGGTGCTCGCGGCCGGCGGCATCGGCACGGCTCGCGGACTTGCCGCAGTGCTCGCCGCCGGTGCGGCCGGCGCGTGGGTCGGGACCGCGTTCCTGGCTTGCACCGAGGCGGCCACCTCGCACGGCGCCCGCGAGCTGCTCCTGGCGGCGGCGGAGACGGGCACGGCGTACGGCCGTGTGTTCGACGTGGGGCAGGGCCTCGCCTGGCCACCGGAGTACGGCGGTCGCAGCCTGCGCAACGCGTTCTTCGACCGTTGGCATGGCCGCGAGGACGAGCTGGCGGGCGATGAGGTGGCGGCAGCCGAGCTGAGGACCGCCCGGAAGCACGACGACTTCGACGTCGCATGCATCTACGCCGGTCAGGGCGTAGCGCTGCTGCGCGCCGAGCGGGCAGCAGCCGACGTCATGGGCGAGCTCGCCGGTGCCGAGGGCTTGCTCGACCGGGCCGCCGGGCGGAGCAGGAACGGGTCCTCCGCCGGTCAGCCGGGCGGCCTCTGAAGGACAGCCGGATCCACGGCTGATACCGCTGATCCCGGTCGCCGAGTGTCGTCCCCAGACCACGTCGACTGCAGGGAGCGCAGACCTGGTGGGACAGCCGGAGAGGGCACCGAGGCAGATCGTTCAGGGGGAGTCGACGGAATCGTGCTGGCCGCCGAACACCGGAGGAGGCACGTGCTCGCCGGTGACGAGGCGCTTGCACAGCCGGTGCGGCCTCGTCGGTGGTCGGAGTCCTCGAGGAGCTCTTCTGCCGGGCGCCGCCGACGCGAGGCGGGCGCTGACGGCGATCACCGGCTGCAGGGTGCTGATGATCGCACCTGGGTCCGGTGACGGCCGTGTCCGGCCAGCTGGAGGACCGTCGGCACGGCCGCCGGAGGCTCTCGGCGGGCGTCGGGGGGTCGCGGTTGACGCCGTCTGTTCTGTCGGAGGCGGCTCGTAACGTCCTGCTATGACGTCTCTTTCGCACCGCACAGTCGATGAGCTGGCCGACGGCATCTGCCTTCGCGCGGGTCGGATCGCGGCCGGTCAGGCCGAGCTGCTGCCCTGGATCGCGGAGTTCGACCGGCGGCAGGGCTGGGCCGGTCCGGGGATGAAGTCGTGCGCTCAGTGGCTGTCCTGGCGGATCGGGTTGTCGCCCGGCGCCGCCCGTGAGCAGGTCCGGGTGGCCGGTCGGCTGCAGGAGCTGCCCGAGCTGGCGGCGGCGTTCGGTGACGGGCGGGTCAGCTACTCCAAGGTCCGGGCGATCACCCGCGTCGCCGAGCCTGGTGACGGTGTCGACTGGGTCGGGTTGGCTCGGCACAGCTCGGCCGCGCAGCTGG
>DATLGD010000088.1:0-3111 GCA_035540755.1 Mycobacteriales bacterium
GTGCCGCACCCGCTCGGTGGCGAAGGCGCCCCGAGTGAGGTCGACCGGCGCGCCCTTGATGCCGCTGCCGCCGACGTCGATGCCGAAGCCGAAGCCGAGAGCCATGCGCACAGCATGCCCCGCGACCGACGCCATCGCCGGGCTGCCCGCCCACCCGACGGGCACCATGTCCCGAGAGACGGGGCACGGCTCCGGACTCGTCGGTCCTCATCGCTCCGGTCGCAGCTTCGCGGCCGGGTCAGGGCTGCGGGGCGGTCCGCCGGCGCGCGTGGACGACGACGTCGTCGAGCGTGACGGGGCCACCGCCGTCAGGTCGCTGCATCGTGTGGGTACGGGCCTCGGCGGCGAGGATGTCCCACTGCTCCTCCGGGAGGCTGGAGACGATCTGCCCCGTCCGGACCTGCGCGCCGACCGGACGGCTGTGCCCGGACCCGTGCCCGTCGCCCTGCCCGCCGTCGTGACCCACCACGAGCAGACTGCCTCCGGGCGCGACCCACGACGCCAGCCGCCCGAACAGGACCTCCGGCGGGCCAGGCACGTGCACGTAGTGCGACGACACGAGATCGAAGGCGCTCGGAGCAGGCTCCCACCCGGTCAGATCGGCGTGGACCCACTCGATCCGCTTCGCGAAGGCAAGGCCGGCGGCCTCGGCCGCCTGGCGTCCTCGTTGCAGAGCGGTGCGGGAGACGTCGACGGCCACGACGTGCCAGCCGCGCGCGGCGAGCCAGAGGGCGTCCCCGCCGACGCCGCACCCCGCGTCGAGGGCCCTGCCCGGCCGGAGCGCGCCGGCGTCGGTGACGAGCGACGGGCTCGGGTCGAGCTTGCCCGCGCCCACGCCGCTGCGGTACCGGTCCTCCCAGTAGGCGGCGCCGAACTCCTCGGCCGTCGGGTCGCCGGGGCCGCTCATCGTGCGCCCGACGAGGCGTCGGCACGCAGGGCGTCGACGGCGACCCGGGTCTCCTCCATGACGAGATCGCCGTTGATCGCGGCGCCGGCGGCAGCGCCGGCGGCGGCCGCCGCGCCGACCTGCGCCGACAGGTCGGTGACGTTGCCCGCGACCCACACCCCGGGCAGGTCGGTCCGCCCCTGCGGATCGGCGGTCAGGTGCTGCCCGACGCCGAGCGCGTGCTCCACGGGGGCAAGCCCGAGCCCGGCCAGGAAGCCGGTCCTGGCCTCCATCCGGGTCGCGACGACGAGCGTCGTGCACCGCACCACGCCGCCGTCGGCCAGTCGTACGCCGGTCAGGCGGTCCTGCTCGACCTGCAGCCCCGCAACCGCATCGCCGACGATGCGGATGCCGCGGGCGGTGAGCTGCTCCTGCTGCTCGGCGGCCGGCGGGAGCGTGTGGCTGAAGTAGGTGACGTCGTCGCTGAGCTGCCGGAACAGCAGCGCCTGGTGGACCGACATCGGCCCCGACGCGAGGACGCCGATCGCCTGGTCGCGAACCTCCCAGCCGTGGCAGTACGGGCAGTGCACGACGTCCCGGCCCCACCGCTCCTGCACACCGGGGACGTCCGGGAGCTCGTCGACCAGGCCCGTCGCGACGAGCAGCCTTCGGCCGGTCAGCGTGCGCCCGTCGGCCAGCGAGACGGCCAGCCGGCCGTCGTCGAGCCGTTCGACCCGGTCGACCTGCCCGTCGAGCACGCGTCCGCCGTAGCCCTCGACCTCGAGCCGCCCGGTCCGGAGAAGCTCGGCCGGCGGCATGCCGTCCCGGGTGAGGTAGCCGTGCACCCCGGCAGCCGGAGCGTTGCGCGGCTGCCCGCCGTCGACGACGACGACGCTGCGCCGCGACCGCGCCAGCATCAGGGCCCCGCCCAGTCCCGCCGCCCCGCCGCCGATGACGACGACGTCGTACTGGTCCTGCCTGTCCTGTGTCATGTCGTACCTCCTGGCGACAGCGTCGGCGGCATCGACTGCAACGACAAGCGCTCTTGCCGCAAAGGCAAGAACGGATCAGGAGTGGTCGAGGTGCGCGCGCTCCCCGTGGTGGTCGAAGATCGAGAGGATCTCCGCCGGCCCGCCGACGCCGACGACGGCGTGCGGCGTCATCGTGCTGAAGGAGGCGGCCTCGCCGGCCGCGACGATGTGCTCGCGACCGCCCAGGACGAGCCGAACGGTCCCGTCCAGGACGTAGAACCAGTCGCGGCCGGGATGGACCTTGCGCTCGGGGTCGGCGGACGTGCTCGCCGGGACGCGCTGCTTCGCGACGACCCGGCCCGACGGGTCGTCACGCCGGCTCAGCATCCACACCGCGCCTCCGTCCCCGCTCGCCGACGGCCGGATCACCACGTCGCCGGCGTCGTCGTCGGCGAGCAGGTCGTCGACCGGAACGCCGAGCGCCCGTGCCAGCGTGACGAGCTGGTCGAGGGCGAGCCGCCGCTGCCCCGTCTCGATCCGGCTGATCGTCGAGGCGCCGACGTGCGATCGGGCGGCCAGGTCGTCCAGCGTCCAGCCACGGGCCTGCCGCAGCGTCCGCAACCGCCGCCGAGCGGTCTCCCCCAGCTGGTCGCCCTCGTCCACGCCTCCGGACGTTACGGCCATCGGCGGCCGGTGCGGTTCGTCCTGCGCGACGAGGTGCTGGTCACCGGAGCCAGGTCCGGCGACAGGTAGCGCCGACCACCAGCCACCGCGTCCGGCCAGCTGGAGGACCGTCGGCACGGTCGGCGGGAGGCTCTCGGCGGGCGTCGGGGGTCGCGGTTGACGCCGTCTGTTCTGTCGGAGGTGGCTCGTAACGTCCTGCTATGACGTCTCTTTCGCACCGCACAGTCGATGAGCTGGCCGACGGCATCTGCCTTCGCGCGGGTCGGATCGCGGCCGGTCAGGCCGAGCTGCTGCCGTGGATCGCGGAGTTCGACCGGCGGCAGGGCTGGGCCGGTCCGGGGATGAAGTCGTGCGCTCAGTGGCTGTCCTGGCAGATCGGGTTGTCGCCCGGCGCCGCCCGTGAGCAGGTCCGGGTGGCTGGCCGGCTGGAGGAGCTGCCCGAGCTGGCGGCGGCGTTCGGTGACGGGCGGGTCAGCTACTCCAAGGTCCGGGCGATCACCCGCGTCGCCGAGCCTGGTGACGGTGTCGACTGGGTCGGGTTGGCTCGGCACAGCTCGGCCGCGCAGCTGG
>DATLGD010000089.1:0-2259 GCA_035540755.1 Mycobacteriales bacterium
CGACCGTGCCGTGCTGCCGGACTACGTCGTGGACGTGCTGCGCGGCGAGCGGGGCGTGGTGCTGCTGGTCGACCTGGAGGCCATGGTGGCCGCCGTCCGGCAGCCGGTGCCGGCAGGTCAGCCCCAGCCGGTGGTCTAGCCCAGCCTCGGCCGAGAGGTCAGACGTAGCGCTCGAGGATCGAGCTCTCGGCCAGCCGCGACAGGCCCTCCCGCACGCTGCGCGCCCGGGTGTCGCCGACGCCGTCGACGGCCTGCAGGTCGTCGATGCCGGCGGCGAGCAGCTTCTGCAGCCCGCCGAAGTGCTCGACGAGCCGGTCCACCACGGTGCGCGGCAGCCGCGGCACCTTGTTGAGCAGCCGGTAGCCGCGCGGGCTCACCGCGGCCTCCAGCGAGTCCGCGGAGGCGGGGTGGCCGACTGCCTTCGCGACCGCGCTGAGGTCGAGCAGGTCCGACGCGGACAGCGCGTCGAGCTCGGCCAGCGCGTCCTCGACGGTGCGCCGCTTGCGACCGCTGCCCTCGACGAGGTAGTCGCGCAGCACGAGCTCGCGGTCGACCTCGACCCCGGCCATCAGCTCGTCGAGCTGCAGCGACAGGAGGCGGCCGTCGGTGCCGAGCTCGACGACGTAGCCCTCGATCTCGCCGGCGATGCGGCGCACCATCTCCAGGCGCTGGCTGACCACCATCGCGTCGCGGACGGTGACGAGGTCCTCGATCTCGAGCGCGGACAGGGTGCCGGCCACCTCGTCGAGGCGGAGCTTGTAGCGCTCGAGCGTGGCGAGGGCCTGGTTGGCGCGGGACAGGATCGCTGCGCTGTCGTCGACGACGTGCCGCCGGCCGTCGACGTACAGGGCGATGATGCGCATCGAGGCGCTGACGCTGATGACCGGGAAGCCGGTCTGCCGGGCCACCCGCTCGGCGGTGCGGTGCCGGGTGCCCGTCTCGTCGGTGGCGATGGTGGAGTCCGGCACGAGCTGCACGCTGGCCCGGACGATCTTGGACAGGTCCGAGGTGACGACGACGGCCCCGTCCATCTTCGACAGCTCCCGCAGCCGCTGCGCGGTGAACTCGACGTCGAGGTTGAAGCCGCCGGTGGTGAGCGACTCGACCGTGCGGTCGTGGCCCAGGACGATCAGGGCGCCGGTGTTGCCGCGCAGGATGCGCTCGAGCCCGTCGCGCAGCATGGTGCCCGGAGCGACGGCGGCCAGGCTGGCGCGCAGCCGGTCGTCGGTGCCCGCCACGGACCCACCTCCAGCTCTTCCCGCGGCGCGGGACGGCGCGGGTCGGCGGGGCGTCAGCCCGGCCGGTGGCCGCAGTCTAGGGAGCGCGCGGGCCCGTGCGGGGCAGGCACGGTCACGGCTGCGTCACGGCGGTGGCTCGGCGAGCACCAGCCGCGGCCGGCCGGTGCCCTCCGGGAGCCGTCGGCGTCCGGCCGCGGGCGGCGGGAAGGGCGACCGCCGCGCCGGGCCGTCCGGCCGCCGCCGCGGCCGCACCTGCAGCGCGGCCACCCGCTCGTAGGCGTCCTCGATGCCGCTGACCTCGTGCACGGTCATGCCGGCCGGTGCCGCCCCGGCGCCGCCCGAGCCGGCCGGCACCAGCGCGGTGCGGAAGCCCAGCCGCGCGGCCTCGGCCAGCCGCCGGCTCACCCCCGGCACCGGGCGCAGCTCGCCGGACAGCCCGAGCTCGCCGACCGCGACGAGGTCGGCCGGCAGGGCCTTCTCGGTGAAGGCGCTCGCGACCGCCAGCGCGACCGCGAGGTCGGTGGCCGGCTCGGTGAGCCGCGCGCCGCCGACGGTGGCGAGGTAGACGTCGCGCGACGACAGCGGGGCGCCGGCCCGCTTCTCGAGCACCGCGAGCACCATCGACACCCGGCCGCCGTCGAGCCCGGACACCGCCCGGCGCGGGCTCTGCCGCTCGGGGACCGGGGCGACCAGCGCCTGCACCTCCGCCGGGAGCGGTCGGCGTCCCTCGACGACCACGGTGGCGCAGGTGCCCGGCACGGGGTCGCGCCGCTCGCCGACGAACAGCCCGCTGGGGTCGGCGATGCCGACGATGCCGGCATCGGTGAGGGTGAAGCAGCCGACCTCGTCGGCGGGGCCGAACCGGTTCTTCACCGCCCGTACCATGCGCAGCGCGGAGTGCCGGTCGCCCTCGAAGTGCAGGACGACGTCGACGAGGTGCTCGAGCAGCCGCGGCCCGGCGACGGCGCCGTCCTTGGTGACGTGCCCGACGACGACGGTGGCCAGCCCCCGCGACTTCGCG
>DATLGD010000090.1:0-2912 GCA_035540755.1 Mycobacteriales bacterium
GTGCCTCAGCCGGCGCCGGCCCCGCGGTTCTCGCGCACGCCGTCGCAGCTCGGGCGGGGCCCGAGCACCGTCGGGCGCGACACCCGGGACGCGCTGCAGGACTGGGGCTTCGATTCCGACGAGGTGCAGGCGCTGATCGACGACGGCGCCGTCACGCAGACCTGATCGGCTACCAGAACCGGGTGCCCGGCGCGCCCTTGAACGGGCCGACGACGTCGGAGGTGATCCAGCCGCCGTAGAAGCCACCCTCCTGCACGCGGACCAGCTCGCCGTCGACGGTGCAGCGGTCGGTGCGCCCCGGGTAGACGGCGACGGCGTCGCGCAGCAGCTCGAAGCCGGGCGCCGGCTCCCGGTAGGTCCAGGCGGCCGTCGGCTCGACCCGGTCACCGCCGACGACGTCGAGGTAGCTGGCCGCACCCTTCCACTCGCACCAGCTGCCGGCCGCGGCGGGGCGCAGCGAGCCCGGGAGCCAGTCGGCTTCGGGCAGGTACCAGCTCGGCGGGTGGCTGGTCTCCAGCACACGCAGCGCGCGCCGTGTACGGCAGACCTCGACGCCGCCGAGCACGACCACGACCTCGCGGTCGGACGCCTCGACACGGGGCGGACGGGGGTAGTCCCAGACCGACTCCTGGCCCGGCCCGACGGGGTCGGGCGTTCCCGGCCGGAGCACGCCGCGCTCAGCGCCAGCGGCGGCGGCTACGGCGCCGGCGGAGCACGAGCAGCGCGACGACCAGCGCGGCCACGGCGCCGGCGATCGCCGGCGGGGCCAGCTGCAGGCCGCCCGGAACGCTGCCGGAGGCCGGTGGCGGCACGGGGTGCAGACCGGCCGGCGACGGGGGGACCGGGCCGCGGACGCCCGCGCCGGCCGCGCCCGGGTCCGCCCCGACGCCCTCGAGCGCCTCGCCGAGACCGGCGGGTGCCGCGGCGTCGTCACCGCTGACCTTGTCCTGCAGCTGCTCCTTGGTGTCCTCCACCGCCTCCTTGAGCTGGGCGGCCCCGGCCTTGACCGTGCTGGCCGCGGTCTCGGCGCCGTCCCTGACGGCGTCGCCGACCTTCTTCTTGGTGCGACCGGCCACCCGCTTGGGGCTGACCTTGTCGGCGATCGCGTCGAGCGTCTCGGCCAGCTCCTCGCGGGTCTTCTCGATCTGCCCGGCCAGGACCTCGGGGTCGCTCGAGGTGGCACCCTGCTCCTGCCGCGCCTCGGCCGCAGTGCGGGCACGCCGGGCGGGCGTGCTGGTGCCGTTCGGGTCGCTGCTGGTGCTGCCGTCGGTGCTGGCCACGCGGTGCTCCTGTTCGGTTCGGGCGGTCGCTGGGACTCGTCGTGCCCCTGGAGAGGGCGACGGAACCCGCTGGGCGCGATCGCACGGCGGGATCGCGCTCGGCAGGCGACGTCCGCCGGACGGTGCCAGAGTGGCGGCCCGTCGTCGACCGCTGTCGGCAGAGCGTCCGCGTTGCGACGTGGGACCAGGGCGCCTACGGTGTGCAGTTGCGAACGGTTCGCAACGAGGAGGGCCCGTGCACATCCCGGACGGCTTTCTCGACGCGCCGGTCTCGATCGCCACCGGCGTCCTCGCCGTCGGCGGGCTGACCTACTGCGTCAAGCGCGCGCAGGTCGAGCTCGACGACAAGCTCGCGCCCATGGCCGGCCTGACCGCGGCGTTCATCTTCGCGGTGCAGATGCTCAACTTCCCGGTCGCGCTGGGCACCAGCGGCCACCTGCTGGGCGGTGCGCTCGCGGCGATCCTCGTCGGCCCGGCGGCGGGGGCGATGTGCCTGGCCGTCGTCCTGCTCGTGCAAGCCCTGTTCGCCGACGGCGGGCTCACCGCCCTCGGCGCCAACATCACCCTCATGGGGCTGGTCACCGCCTTCGGCGGCTACGCCTTGTTCAAGCTCTTTATGACCGTCCTCCCCCGCCGGGACGGGTCGCTCGTCCTGTCGGCGGGCCTGGCCGCGGGGCTCTCGGTACCGCTGTCGGCCGCCGGCTTCGTGCTGCTGTTCGCGCTCGGCGGCAACGCCGACCTGCCGCTCGGGAGCGTGCTGGCCGCAATGGTCGGCGTCCACCTGCTCATCGGGGTCGGCGAGGGGCTCATCACCGCGCTCACGGTCGGCACGGTGCTCAAGACCCGACCGGACCTCGTGCTCGGGGCCCGCAGGACGCTCCCCGCCCGGACGCTCGTGGTCAACCGCGGCGCCGCGGCGACGCCGGGGGCGTCGGCATGAGCCGGCGCAACGGCTTCCTGCTCGCCGGCCTGGTGGTGGCGCTGCTGCTCGCCGGCGTGGTGAGCGGCTTCGCCAGCTCCGACCCTGACGGGCTCGAGCGCGTGGTCCTGCGCGGTCTCGGCGAAGCCCGTGTCCTCGGCCACGCGCTCGGCGACGGACCGCTCGCCGACTACGGCGTCCGCGGCGTGGAGGACGAGCGGCTGAGCACCGGGCTCGCCGGCGTCCTCGGCGTCGGCATCACCTTCGCCTTCGGGCTCGGGCTGTTCGCGCTCGTCCGCCGTGGTCGCGACGAGCCGTCCAGGCCCGAGGACGTCGGCGTCCCCACGCCGTGACGCGTCGCTAGTGGGCGCCGGGCACGAGTCGGGGCTCTACCGCCCGGGGACCTCGCTGGTGCACCGGCTCCCGCCGGAGTGCAAGCTGCTGGCCGTCTTCGCGTTCGTGCTGGCGGTGGTGGCCACCCCGCGCGAGCAGTTCTGGGCCTTCGGCGTCTTCGCGCTCGTGCTCGTCGCCGTCGCCCGGCTGGCCCAGGTTCCGCTGCTGCTGCTCCTGCGGCGGCTGGTCATCGAGGTGCCCTTCGTGCTGTTCGCCGTGCTGCTGCCCTTCGTGTCGCAGGGCGAGCGCGTCGACGTCCTCGGGGTGTCGCTGTCGGAGTCCGGCCTGCTCGCCGGCTTCAACATCCTGGCCAAGGCCAC
>DATLGD010000091.1:0-6947 GCA_035540755.1 Mycobacteriales bacterium
CCCCTGGTCCGCACGCCCCGCCACGCCACGCCGCGCCACGCCGCTCGGACAGCGCGCGCGGCCTACGCGGTTCCGGCCGTGCTCCTGGCCGCCCTCGTCCTGCCGCTCGGCGGGCTCGCCGTCGCAGCCACGACCGCGACCCTGCCGGCTGCGGCGGCCACCGACGACGCGCCGGACCTGGCCGCGCTGGCCGCCGCCCGGAGCGAGGCCTCGGAGCGCGTGTCGCGCACCCGCACGGCAGCGGCCGCAGAGCCGCCTCCCGCACCGGCCGTCGAGCCGGCCGCCGAGCCCGTCGTCGAGGCCGCCCCGGAGCCGGCCGCGGCTCGGCCCAGCGACGGCCGCCTCACCAGCCCCTTCGGGCCCCGCTGGGGCCGGCTGCACGCCGGCGTCGACTTCGCCACCGGCGTCGGCGCTCCCGTGCGGGCCGCCGTCGAGGGCACCGTGGTCACGGCACAGGCCGAGAGCGGCTACGGAAACACCGTCCGCGTCGTGCACGCCGACGGCGCCGAGACCGTCTACGCCCACATGTCGGCGTTCGACGTCGTCGCCGGGCAGCCCGTGACCGCCGGCCAGGACCTCGGCCGCGAGGGGAACACGGGCCAGTCGACCGGCCCGCACCTGCACTTCGAGGTGCGCTACGACGGCGCTCCGGTCGACCCGCTGATCTGGCTCGCCGACCGCGGCGTCGGGGTCTAGCGCAGGCCGCTCAGCTGTCGGTCGCCGGCGCGTCGTCCGCCGGCGGGTCCGGCAGCGCCGCGACGTCGACCAGCTCGAGCTCCTCGTGCTCGACCGCGAGCGCGGTGGTGTTGGCGTGCGCGGCCGTGGTGACGGTCTCGCTGTGGGCGCCGCAGCCGTGCAGCAGCGCGACGACACGCCCGTCGTCGGGAGCGACCGCGTTCGCGCACACCCCGAAGACGCGGCCGAGCGCACCCGCGAGCGGGCTGAGGAAGCCGCAGTCGGCGCAGCGGCCGGGAGCCTGGCGCGCCAGCGGCGTCCCCGGCCCGGCCTCGCCGGCGAACCAGCGCTCGGCGGCGTCGGCGCGGCCCTCGGCCGACAGCACCCGCGGTCGGCCGAGGCCGAGCTCGCGGTGGAGGTCGAACGGCAGCGGCTCGGCGTCGGTGTCGGCGTAGGACGGGACCAGCCGCGGATCGTCGTCCGGCGGCGGCATCAGGTCCCCCGGGCCGAGATCGCCGGGCTGCACGCGGTCGCTCCACGGGACCCAGGCGGGGGCCAGCAGCGCGCCGCCGCCGGGCAGCAGCACCACCTCGTCGACCGTGACGGCGTCGGAACCGGACGCGCGGGCGACGGTGACGGCCCAGCGCCAGCCGGCGTAGCCCGGCTGCTGCGCGGCGAAGGAGTGGGTGACGACGTGCTCGCCCTCGAACGCCGGTTCGGGCTCGACGCCCAGGTGCTCCCCGACGGCGTCGCCGGCGACCTCGACCGCAGCCGCCCGGGCGAGGTCGACCGCGGCGGCGCAGACCGCGTCGGGTTCGTCGGCGACGACCACCGTCGGCAGGTCCGCGCCGTCGGAGCCCGCCGCGGCGGTGGCGCCGGACCCGGCCGGCTCGAGCGGCTCGACCTCGGCCGCTGCGGCGTCGATCTGGGTCGTCACGGGGGTCTCCTGCTGCGGGTCGGTGGAGAGGTCAGGGGCCGGGTCCGGGGCGGCCTCGGCCTGCGGACCTGTCCCGGCGGCGGGGTCGGACGCCGACCCGGCGACGTCGGCGGACGGCGGCTCGTGGCGGACCTCACCCGGTTCGGGGGAGGGCTGGGGGCGCGGGGCGGCCAGCGCCCCGGATATCTTCGACCCGACGTCGCGCAACCTGCGTAGACCTGGCACGCCGCACAGTCTCCCACCTTCGAGCCCCGGAGCACGCATGACCGCCCGCCGCCGCCTGCTGGCCGCTGCCGCCAGGACCTCGGTGGCCGCTGCCGCGGTCCTCGCCCTCACCGGTTGCGAGCGCCCCACGCCCATCGTCACCGTGGTCAGCGGGACGACGTCGGAGTGGAGAGAGGCCGACGTCTACTGCTTCGAGGGCCAGTCCGGCGACGACTGCAGCTCGCACGAGGTCAGCACCCCGCGGATCCCGGTCACGCCGGGCCAGCGGGTCGGCGTCGACGTCGACAAGGCCGTCGTGGAGCGCGGCTGGTACGTCACGCTGGAGGCGCCCGGGAGTCAGGGCGAGCCGTCGGAGTCCGAGATCCAGGTCGACGCCCACTACTTCTCGTTCCCGGCGCCGAACGTGGGGCCGGAGGGCCTGCGCCTCACCGTGCGGGCCATCGACCCGGAGGACGTCCGGGGCGGCGGCACGACCGGTGAGTGGACCTTCGACCTCGTGCCCCGCTAGGCCCGGCGGCCGTGGAAGAGGACCGGGCCGCCGGCGGCCGCCGGCGCCTCGCCCGGCTGCAGGCGCTCGACCGGCACGAGGGGCTGGTGGAGGCGGTGCGCCGGGCGCGCCACCGCCTGCCGGGGGACTCCGCGTTCGGCGACCCGCTGTCCTCGACCGGCCGAGACAGCGCCGCGACCCTCGCCCGCCTGGCGGACAAGGTCCTGCCCGACGAGCCGCGCACGACCCGCGAGCTGGGGCTCGGCGCGCTGCAGCTCTGGCAGGCCGCCCTGGTCAAGACCGGCCGCGGCCGCGGCGACCGCGAGGTGACGATCCTGTTCACCGACCTCGTCGGCTTCTCCTCCTGGGCGCTCCAGGTCGGTGACGACCAGGCCCTCGTCCTGCTGCGCCGGGTCGCGAGCGCCATCGAGCCGCCGGTCGCCGCCCACCGCGGCAAGGTGGTCAAGCGGCTCGGCGACGGCGTGATGGCCGTCTTCCCCACCCCGCAGACCGCCTGGGACGCCCTGTGCGCGGCGCAGACCCGGCTCGGCGACGTGGACCTCGACGGGTACGAGCCGCGGCTGCGGGCCGGTCTGCACACCGGGCGGCCGCGTGCCATCGGCGGCGACTACCTGGGCGTCGACGTCACCATCGCGGCCCGGCTGGTGGAGAAGGCCTCCGCCGACGAGGTGCTCGTCTCCGAGACCACGCTGTGGGGGCTCGACCGCCAGGCCCTGTCCGCCCGGCGCAAGAAGACCTTCGCCTGGCGCTCGGTCAAGGGCGTGCCGGCCGAGCTCGGCGTGTTCTCGGTGCGGACCCGGTAGCTGCCTCAGCCCTCGAGCTCGGCCGCCACCGCGCGCAGGATCGAGGCGATCCGCCGGCCGGTCTCGCGGTCGACGTGCTTGCCCCGGCGCAGGGACGGCTGCACCCGCGCCTCGAGCAGCTTGATGGTGTCCTCGACCATGCCCTGCAGCTCGTCGGCCGACCGGCGCGCGCTGGCCAGGCTCGGCGGAGCGTCGAGGACGCGCACCGACAGCGCCTGCTCCCCGCGCTTGCCGGCGGCCACGCCGAACTCCAGGCGGGTGCCGGCCTTGAGCTCGTCGACACCCTCGGGCAGCGACGACTTCGGCACGAAGACGTCGCCGCCGTCGTCACGGGACACGAAGCCGAAGCCCTTGTCCTTGTCGTAGAACTTGACCTTGCCGGTGGGCACGACGACCTTCTCTCGAGCGGGTGCAGCGGAGTGCCCAGGCTAGCCGCAGCCGCCGTAGGCTGGCGGCCGTGAACGAGCACGCACGGCACGCCTCGACCGGCGGCACCCGCCCGGGCGACCGGCTGCTCCAGGTGGGCTGCGTGCTGTTCGCCCTCGGAGTGCTCGCCGTGGCGGTCGTCGTCGGCGGCTGGTTCCTCCAGACCCGGCCGGCCGACGCCTTCGCCGTGCTGACGGCGCTCGCCCCCCTCGGGCTCGGGCTGGCCCTCGTCGGCCTCCTGCGCGGCATCCGCGCCGATCGGCGGCGGTCCTCCTAGAGCAGGTTCATCGAGCCGGAGCGGAACTCCTGCAGGGTGACCCGGTCGAACCCCTCGACCCGCACGGCCTCGAGCGCGGCGTGGTCGCACCGGGCGAGCGCGTCCGGGTCCAGCTCCACCCGCGCGGCGTCGTCGCCGAGGTCGCGCACGCGCAGGTCGCGGACGGCGCCGAGCCGCTGCCGGAGCGCCGTCTCCGCCCGGTCGACCCGGGCGAGCGCGCTCGAGGTGACCTGCACCCCGTAGGCGATGCGGCTCGACAGGCACGCCAGTGCGGGCTTGTCCGCCGTCACCAGGCCCCACCTCGCGGAGGCCGCGCGCACGTCGGCCTTGGTGAGCCCGGCGTCGAGCAGTGGCGTGACGGCGCCGCGCTCGGCGGCGGCGCGGATGCCCGGCCGGAAGCCCGCCACCGCGTCGTCGGCGTTCGTGCCGGTGGCCACGTGCGGGAGGCCGTGCTGCGCGGCGAGCGGCAGGAGGGTGTCCAGCAGCGTCGCCTTGCAGTGGAAGCAGCGGTCGCGGCCGTTGGCCGAGTAGCCCGGGCGGGACAGCTCGTCGGTACCGGGCGTGAGGTGCCGCACGCCGAGGCCGGCGCAGAAGGCCTGTGCTGCCGGGAGCTCGGCGGCGGCCAGGCTGGGGCTCACGGCCGTGGCGGCGACGACGCTGCCGGCGCCGAGCGCGCGCACCGCCGCGGCCAGCAGGAACGCGCTGTCGGCGCCACCGGAGAAGGCCACCAGCACCCCGCCGAGCTGCTGGAGCCGCCCGGACAGCGCCGAGAGGCGGACGTCGAGCACCTCGTCGAGCTCCGGGGACGCGGTCACCCCGGCAGCGTAGGGCGGTCAGCCCTCGCCGGCGCTCAGCTCCTGACCGGGACCGGTCTGGCCGTCCTCGTCGGTGCGGGTCTGCGGCAGAGCGGTGTCCAGCGGCGGCGCCGGGTCGTACTCGTCCTTCGGACGCCCGGTCTCGGACGCCGCCGCGAGGGCACCCGCGACCCCGGCGCCGCCGGACTCCTCCGTCGAGTCCGCGGAGCCCTCGTTCACGCCCTCGTCCGCCGTCAGGTCGTCGTTCTCGCTCGTCATGGCGGGAAGCGTTCCCCGCTCCCCCGCCGTCACACGACCGGCGGCGCGCCCGCTGCGCGGCTAGCCTCGGTCGGATGGACGGCGGCGGGCAGGCACCGGCGCGCAGCCTGGCCGACGAGCTGCGCGGCTGGTCCGACGACGAGCTCGCCGGCCTGCTGCAGGCCCGGCCCGACCTCGCCGTACCCGTGCCTCCGGACGTCGGCGTCCTCGCGGCCCGGGCCGGCGTGCGGCTGTCGGTGCTGCGGGCGCTCGAGCAGCTCGACGCCTTCGCGCTCGGCGTGCTCGAGGGCCTGCTCGTCGCCGCGCCGCCGACCGCGCACCGGTTGGCCGAGCTCTGTCGCACCCCGCCCGTCGACGTCGCGCGCGGGCTCGAGCGGCTGCGCGCGCTGGCTCTGGTCTGGGGGGACGACGACGACCTGCGCGTCGTCGGCGCGGCGCGCGAGGTCCTCGGCACGCACCCGGCCGGCCTCGGACGGCCGGCGGAGGCGCTGCTGCGGATGCGGCCGGACCTCGTGCTGAAGGACGTCGCGCGCGCCCACGGCCTGCCGGCGCAGTCTCCGCTGGAGGAGCTGGTCGCGCTCCTCACCGACGCCGGGCGCCTGCGCGCCGTGCTCGACGCCGCCGGTCCGGCGGAGCGGGAGGTGCTCGCCGCGCTGTCGCAGGGCCCGCCGCTCGGCCAGGTCCGCGACGCCCGGCGGCCGGTGACGGCCGAGACCGCCGACAGCCCGGTGCGCTGGTTGCTCGCGCGCGGGCTGCTCGTCGCCGTCGACACCCACACCGTGGAGCTGCCGCGCGAGGTCGGGCTGGCGCTGCGCGGCAGCGCGCTCGGGCCGCTGTCGCCGCAGCCGCCCGAGCTGGTGCTGCAGGAGCCGGGCACCGGCCCGGTGGACGCCGCCGCCGCGCACACCGCCGGCGAGGTCGTGGCCCGGGTGGAGGCGCTGCTCGAGCTGTGGGCGGCCGCGCCCCCGGCCGTGCTGCGGGCCGGCGGCGTCGGGGTGCGCGACCTGCGCCGCACCGCCCGCGAGCTCGACGTCGACGAGCGCACCGCGGGCCTGCTCGTCGAGGTCGCCGCAGCCGCGTCGCTGCTCGAGGCGACGCCCGGCCTGGAGCCCGAGCTGCTGCCCACCGCCGGCTTCGACACCTGGGCGGCGCTCCCGCCCGAGCGGCGCTGGACCGCACTGGCCGCCGGCTGGCTGGCCATGCCCCGGATGGCCGGGCTGATCGGCGACCGGGACGACCGCGACCGCGTGCTCCCGCCGCTCGGCCCGGAGCTGGAGCGCCCCGGCCTGCCGGCCGACCGGCGCCGCGTGCTCGAGGCGCTGGCCGGCACCCCCGCCGGCACCGCCCCGACCCGGGACAGCCTGCAGGAGCGGCTGGTCTGGACGGCTCCGCGGCGCGGCGGCCGCTGGCGCGACCGCGTGCACGCCGAGGTGCTGGAGGAGGCCGAGGCGCTCGGCGTCACCGGCCGGGGCGGGCTGGCCGGCTTCGCCCGGCGGCTGCTCGACGGCGACGACGCCGGCGCCACCGCCGCCCTCGAGCAGCTGCTGCCGCCACCGCTCGACCACGTCCTCGTGCAGCCCGACCTCACCGTCGTCGCCCCGGGCCCGCTCGAGCGCGACCTCGCCCGCGAGCTGGCCGCCGTCGCCGACGTCGAGTCGACCGGCGGCGCCACCGTCTACCGGGTCAGCGAGTCGTCGGTGCGGCGAGCGCTCGACGCCGGACGGTCGCCGTCGGACCTGCACGAGCTGTTCCGGGTGCGGTCGAGAACTCCTGTGCCCCAGTCGCTCACCTACCTCGTCGACGACGTCGCGCGGCGGCACGGCCGGCTGCGCGCCGGCATGGCCAGCTCCTACCTGCGGTGCGAGGACGAGGCGCTGCTGTCGGAGGTGCTCGCCGCCCGTTCGACTGCGTCACTGCGGCTGCGCCGGCTCGCCCCGACCGTCGCCGTCTCCCCCGCCGAGCTCGAGGAGGTGCTGGCGGCGCTGCGCTCGGCCGGCTACGCGCCGGCGGCCGAGCGCAGCGC
>DATLGD010000092.1:0-8377 GCA_035540755.1 Mycobacteriales bacterium
GTCGAACCCGCACTGACGAAGCTTTTAAGGCTCCGGCCTCTGGACCAGTTGGGCTACGGGGGCCCACCTCACCGTACGGGGGCTTCAAGCGAGGATGAGCGTGAGGCGACGGTGCGCGCTGTCGCGGCTGCGACTCCGTCACGGCACCGCCGCGAGCAGCTGCTCCTCGCTGATCTTGCTCGGTGGTGAGGTCAGCACGCCTGATGGTCCTTCCACCTCCGACAGTTCCAGTGGCTCACACGGCCTGCACGAGCTCCTTCGCCCGCAGGAAGACGGCGTCGAGCATCGGTTCGGTGAGCCGGCCGGTGAAGGTGTTCTGCTGGCTGACGTGGTAGCAGCCGAGCAGGACCAGCCCACCGGGCAGCGCCGCCTCGACACCGTGCCCGAAGGCCGGCAGCCGGCCGACCTCGACGCCGGCCCCGACCAGGGCCCGCCCGAGTGCGGTCCAGCCGAAGCCGCCGAGCACCACGACGCACCGCACGGTGGGCAGGAGCAGCCGCAGCTCGGCTGCCAGCCACTGCGTGCAGGTGTCGCGCTCGGCCGGCGTCGGCTTGTTCGCCGGGGGCGCGCACCGCACCGGCAGCACGATGCGGGTGCCGCGCAGCCGCAGGCCGTCGTGCGCGTCGACCGACTCCGGCTGGCTGGCCAGGCCCGCCCGGTGCAGGGCGGCGAACAGCCAGTCGCCGCTGCGGTCGCCCGTGAAGATGCGGCCGGTGCGGTTGCCGCCGTGGGCGGCCGGTGCCAGCCCGCTGACGAGCAGGCGCGGCGCGGCGTCACCCCAGCCGGTGATCGGGCGGCCCCAGTACTGCTGGTCGGCGTAGGCGGCCCGGCGGGTGACGGCGACCTCCTCCCGCCAGGCCACCAGGCGCGGGCAGGCCCGGCACACCGACGACCGCGCGTCGATCTCCTCGACCGAGCCGGACGAGGCCGCCAGCCGCGCGACGTCGGCCGTGCTGCGGGCGACCGGGGTCGAGGCAGTGGCCCGGTCAGTGGGATGCCCGCTGCCGGGGAGGATCACGCCAGCGACCAGGCTGTGCCGTCGAGGATGTCGGCCTCGCTGACGAGCACCTGCGAGGCCTCCGCCTCCTGCACGACGCCGCGCAGCACCAGCGCTCCGGCGCCGATGACGTCGACGCGGCCCGGGTGCATGTACGGCAGGGCGGCCCGGTCGGCCCGCGACATGGCGAGCAGGTCGTCGCAGGCCGCGACCACCGTGCCGGCGTCGAGCCGGGCCAGGTGGGTGCGCTCGGTCAGGTAGGCCGGCAGGCGGAGCGCGTGCGCGGCCACGGTGGTCGCCGTGCCGGCGAGCGCCACCAGCAGCCGCGCGCGGTCGACCGGGACGGCGTCGCGCACCCGCTCGAGCGCCTCGTCGACGTCGTGCCGGGCTGCCGCGACCTGCGCCGCGGACGGCGGGTCGTCGCGCAGGTGCCGCTCGGTCAGCCGGACGCAGCCGAGGTCGACCGACACGGCGGCCTCGACCTCCGTCGTGCCGAGCACCACCTCGGTCGAGCCACCACCGATGTCGACGACCAGGAACGGACCTTCTGCCGCGTCGAGCCCGCGGGTGGCCCCGTCGAACGACAGCGCCGCCTCCTCCTCGCCGCTGATGACCTCCGGTTCGGTGCCCAGGGCCTCTCGGACGAGCGCGGTGAACTCGCTGCGGTTGCGTGCGTCCCGGGTCGCGCTGGTGGCCACCATCCGGGTGCGCTCGACGCCGAGGGACCGGCAGGTCGCGGCGTAGTCGACCAGCGCGGCGCGCACCCGCTGCAGCGCCTGCGGAGCCAGCACCCCGGTGCGGTCGACGCCCTCGCCCAGCCGCACGACGCGCAGCTCGCGGTGCACGTCGGTGAGGGCGCCGTCGTCGACGTCGGCGACGAGCAGCCGCAGCGAGTTCGTGCCGCAGTCGAGCGCGGCGACCCGCGTCACGAGCTGCCGGGGTCCGGCGGCACCTCGACGCAGGGGCCGCGCGACCACCACTCGGGCAGCTGCTCGAGCGCCTCGTCGCCGAACGGGTTGACGCCCGGCCCCACCGCGAGGCTGTGCGCGACGTGCACGTGCAGGCACTTCACGCGGTCGGGCATGCCGCCCTGCGCCGGCACCTTCTCGAGCACGCCCAGCGCATCGCGCCGTCCGACGTAGTCCTCCGCCGCCGCCTCGTAGCGGACCTTCAGCTCCGGGTCGTCGGCCAGCCGGGCGGTCATCTCCTTCATCATCCCGCTGGACTCGAGGCCGCCGATCGCCGACGCCGCGCGCGGGCAGGTGAGGTAGTAGAGCGTCGGGAAGGGCGTGCCGTCCTCGAGCCGCGGGCTCGTCTCGACGACGTCGGGGAGCCCGCACGGGCAGCGGTGGGCGACGTCGCGCATGGCGCGGGGCGGGCGGCCGAGCTGACGGCCGACCGCCTCCCGGTCACCGGGCCGCAGGTCGCTCACGGTGCCGGCGCGGCGGGGCCCGGCTGCGCGGCCGGCTCGTCGGCCGCCGGCTGGTCGGCCTCGGCGACGCTTGCCCACACCTGCGCCCACCAGGGCGCCTCCGGACCGCCCGCGGGCGGCGCCGCGCCCTCGGCCGCATCGGCCGGGCCCTCCCCCTCGGGCGGGATGACGACGTAGGTGACCTCGCCGGGCCGCGCCATGTGCAGCCGGCGGCGCGCTTCGGCGGCGACGAAGGCCGGATCCTCGAGCTGCTGCCTGGCGTGCTCGAGCGCCTCGACCCGCTCGCGCGTCTCGGCCTGCTCCCGCTCCATCGAGGAGATCTCGGCGCGCTGCGCGAAGTAGGTCCGCAGCGGGAGCGCAGCGCTGAACACCAGCGTGCACACGACCAGGCCGAGGATCGCGGCCCGCGTCGTGACCGGGCTGCCGCCGCGCAGCGCCGGCGTCGACGGTCGGCCCGCCCGCGGGTCGACCGTCGGAGCGCCCGGCCGGGCGGGCCGCAGCGGCCGGCCGCTGGCGGTCGAACGGCCACGCGCGGCAGCCGCCGGACGACGCGTCGTCCGGCCGGCTCGGGGGCGCCGGGGTGGTGTCACGGCCCTACACAGCGCCTTCGGCCGGGCGGAACCGCGGGAAGGCCGTGGCGCCGGCGTAGCGCGCGGCGTCGTCGAGCTCCTCCTCGATGCGGAGCAGCTGGTTGTACTTCGCGACCCGCTCGGACCGCGCCGGCGCACCGGCCTTGATCTGGCCGCAGTTCGTCGCGACGGCGAGGTCGGCGATGGTGACGTCCTCGGTCTCGCCCGAGCGGTGGCTCATCATGCAGCGGTAGCCGCTTCGGTGGGCGAGGTCGACGGCGTCCAGCGTCTCGGTGAGCGTGCCGATCTGGTTCACCTTCACCAGCAGCGCGTTCGCGCACTGCCGGTTGATGCCGTCGGCCAGGCGCTGCGGATTGGTGACGAACAGGTCGTCGCCGACCAGCTGAACGCGGGCGCCGAGGACGGCGGTCAGCCGCGCCCACCCCTCCCAGTCGCCCTCGTCGAGCGGGTCCTCGATGGAGACCATCGGGTAGCTCGCGACGAGGTCGGCGTAGTAGTCGACGAGCTCGTCGGCGCTCTTGCGGCCGCCCTCGAAGGCGTAGCTGCCGTCGTCGAAGAACTCGGTGGCGGCGACGTCGAGGGCCAGCGCGACGTCCTTGCCGGGAGTGAGTCCGGTGGCCGTGACCGCCTCGAGGATGAGGTCGAGCGCCTCGCGGTTGCTGCCGAGGTCGGGGGCGTAGCCGCCCTCGTCGCCGACGCCGGTGGCCAGGCCCCGGCCCTTCAGCACCTTCTTCAGCGCGTGGTAGACCTCCGCGCCCCAGCGCAGGCCCTCGGCGAAGGTCGGGGCGCCGATCGGCGCCACCATGAACTCCTGGATGTCGACGTTGGTGTCGGCGTGCGCGCCGCCGTTGAGGATGTTCAGCATCGGCACCGGCAGCAGGTGCGCGTTCGGCCCGCCGACGTAGCGGAACAGCGGCAGGTGCGAGGACTCCGCGGCCGCCTTGGCGACCGCGAGGCTGACGCCGAGCAGCGCGTTGGCGCCCAGGCGACTCTTGTCGGGTGTGCCGTCGAGGTCGAGCAGCGCGGCGTCGACGAGCCGCTGGTCGGTGGCTTCCATGCCGACCAGCTCGGGGCCGATCGTGTCGAGCACCGCGGTGACCGCGGCCGTGACTCCCTTGCCGAGGTAGCGGCCGGCGTCGCCGTCGCGCAGCTCGACGGCCTCGAACTGGCCGGTGCTGGCGCCGCTCGGCACCGCCGCCCGGGCGATGGTCCCGTCGTCGAGGGCCACCTCCACCTCGACGGTGGGGTTGCCGCGCGAGTCGAGGATCTCGCGGGCGCCGACGGCGTCGATGGACGACACGGTTCTCCTGGTGCGCAGGGGACGGGCGGACGCGGCGAGCCTAACGACCCGTCGCGCGCCTGCCCGGGAGACCCGCCGCCGGCTCGCTCACCGGTCCGCGTCGTTCCCCCCGGCCGCCGCCCGTCCCCCGGCAGGAGCCCTCCCGACGGTTTCGCGGCGGGGCAGAACCGTCGGGAGGGCTCCTGGCGGAGAGGGGTGGAGTGGCTGCGGCGGGTCGGGAGGGCGGCGGAACCGTCGGGAGGGCTCCGGACGGTCAGGAGGGCCAGCGGTCGGACCACTCCTGCGGCTCGACGTCGGCCGGCTCGCGCCCCTCGGCGCGCACCTGCTCCTCGAGCCCGGCGAGGGTGTCGCGGTAGTGCTTGGCCGCCGACCGCAACGCCTGCTCAGGGTCCACGCCGGCCTCGCGGCACCGGGCGACGAGCGCCCACAGCTCGCCGCCGAGACCGTCGTACTGCGGCACGGGAACGCCGAGCTTGCCGCCGCGCTTCTGCAGCCGCGCGGCGAGCGCGAGCGAGGGCTGCGACAGCGGCACGCCCTCGGTGACCGACGTGCGGCCCTTCTCGGCGGCCTTGAGCGCGTCCCAGTTCCGCTCGACGGCGTCGGCGTCGTGCGCGGACACGTCCTCGAACACGTGCGGGTGGCGCCGCACGAGCTTGTCGACCAGGTCGGCGGCGACGTCGTCGATGGTCCAGCCGCCGACCCGCTCCGCTGCCACCCGCGCGTGGAAGACCACCTGGAGCAGGACGTCGCCGAGCTCCTCGCGCAGCGCGCCGGAGTCGCCGTCCTCGAGCGCCGCGTAGGCCTCGTAGGCCTCCTCGAGCAGGTACGGCATGAGGCTCTCGTGCGTCTGCGCGGCGTCCCACGGGCAGCCGCCGGGCGAGCGCAGCCGGTCCATGACCGCCACGACCTCGAGCAGCCGCTCCCCCGGCCGGCCGGTCACCGGCTCAGGAGGCCGGGGACTCGACCGGGGCTTCGGGCTGGACGCCCTCGGGCGCCTGGCCCGGGTCGCCGCCCTGCGGAGCACCCGGGTCGCCGCCCTGCGGGGCTCCCGGCTGGCCGCCGATGGCGGGCTCCTCCGGCTCCGGGCTCGACAGGCCGTCGTCGTCGGGCGACGGCGCGACCTCGACGGCCTCGCCGTCCCACTGCCCGAAGCGCGGGTTGACCTCGACGCCGACTCGCTCGGCGGTCTCGCGCAGCAGCTCGTCGACACGCTCGGTGCGCTGCTCGGCAAGGGCCCGGCGCTCGAGCTCCGGCGTCGCCTCCTCGAGCGAGGTGGTGCGGCGCTCGACCACCTCGACGACGTGCCAGCCGAACTGCGTCTGGACGACGAACGGCTCGCCCTCGGGCTCGGTGAAGACGGCCTCGTCGAACTCGGGCACGAACGTGCCGCGCGGCTGGAAGCCGAGGTCCCCGCCCTGCTCGGCGTTGGACGTGTCGGTCGAGAGCTCCGCGGCCAGCCGCTCGAAGGCGGCCGGGTCGGCCTGCACCTGCGCCAGGACGTCGCGGGCCTGCTGCTCCTCCTCGAGCAGGATGTGGCGACTGCGCACCTGCTGGTACTGGCCGATGCTCTGCTCGTAGACGGCCTCGAGCTCGGCCTGCGGGACGTCGAGGTCCTCGGTGAGGGCGTCACCCAAGGAGATCTCGAGCACCACCTCGCGGGCGAAGCGCGGCAGGTCCTCCGGCGCGATGCCGCCGGCCGCGGCCTGGGCCTCGAGCTCCTCGCGGCCACCGGCCTGCTCGGCGAACTGCTCGATCTGCTCGTCGACGTCGCCCTGCGTGACCTCGACGCCCTCCTGTTCGGCGGCCTCCTCGAGCAGCAGGGCGCGCACCATGCGGTTGAGGACCTGGCGCTGGTAGTCGGCCCGGTCGGCGCCGAACTGCTCCTGCGCCTGCGGGTCGGTCAGGCCGCGGTCGACGATCGACTGCAGCTCCTCGGTCGTGATCCGCTCGTCGCCGACGGTGGCGGCGGCGCCGGACCGGGCCGGCGAGTCGCCGCAGCCGGCCACGAGCGCGAGCGCCAGCCCGACCGACAGGACGAGGGTCGGGCGGCGGGAGGTGCGGGTCACGAGAGGTCCTTCCACAGGGGGTGCAGCGGTCCGTCCACCTTGCCAGAACGGCCGGGCGGGTCAGCGAGTGCCGGCGGCCGCAGCCGTACCGGCAGCGGCCCTGAGGTCGTCGCCGAGCACGGCGTCGAGCAGCTGCCTCACCCAGTCGAGCAGCGCCTCGTCGCGCAGCGGCTGACCGCCGATGCGCGACGTCGTCGGGCGCGGCACGAGCACGGTCGAGACCGCCGGCTTGACGATCGAGCGCGGGTAGAGCCGCTGCAGCCGCAGCGTCTGCGACTCCCGCAGCACGAGCGGCGCGAACCGCACGTGGTTCGCCTGCGCGCTGATCTCGGTGAGCCCGAACTGCCTGGCGTGCAGGCGGAACGAGGCGACGGCGAACAGCCGCTCGACCGGGTCGGGCAGCGAGCCATAGCGGTCGAGGAGCTCCTCGCGGGCGGCGGCGAGCTGCGACTCGTCCTGCGCGCCGGCCAGGCGCCGGTAGGCCTCGAGCCGCAGCCGCTCGCTCGGCACGTAGTCGTGCGGCAGGTGCGCGTCGACCGGGAGGTCGACCTTGGTCTCGAGCACCTCCTCCTCGGCGTCGCCGGACACGCCTTTCTTGAAGTCGGCCACCGCCTCGCCCACGAGGCGCATGTAGAGGTCGAAGCCGACGCTCGCGATGTGGCCGCTCTGCTCGCCGCCGAGCAGGTTGCCCGCGCCGCGGATCTCGAGGTCCTTCATCGCGACCGCCATGCCCGCGCCGACGTCGGTGTTCTGCGCGATGGTGGCGAGGCGGTCGTACGCGGTCTCGGTCAGCGGCTTGTCGGGCGAGTAGGTGAAGTAGGCGTACGCGCGCTCGCGGCCACGGCCGACGCGGCCGCGGATCTGGTGCAGCTGCGACAGCCCGAACTTGTCGGCGCGGTCGACGATCAGCGTGTTGGCGTTGGGGATGTCCAGGCCGCTCTCGACGATGGTGGTGCACACCAGCACGTCGAAGTGCTTCTCCCAGAAGCCGACCATCACCTGCTCGAGCGCGTCCTCCGACATCTGCCCGTGGCCGGTGGCGACGCGCGCCTCCGGCACCAGCTCGCGCAGGCGCTTGGCGACCCGGTCGATGGACTCCACCCGGTTGTGCAGGAAGAAGACCTGGCCCTCGCGAAGCAGCTCGCGCCGGATGGCTGCGCTGATCTGCTTCTCGTCGTACGGCCCGACGAAGGTCAGCACCGGGTGGCGCTCCTCGGGCGGGGTGAGGATGGTCGACATCTCGCGGATGCCGGTGAGGCTCATCTCGAGCGTGCGCGGGATCGGCGTCGCGCTCATGGTGAGCACGTCCACCGCGGTGCGCATCTGCTTGAGGAACTCCTTGTGCTCGACGCCGAACCGCTGCTCCTCGTCGACGATGACCAGGCCGAGGTCCTTGAACTGCATCTCCTTCGACAGCAGGCGGTGCGTGCCGATGACCACGTCGACAGTGCCCTCGCGTGCGCCGTCCAGCACCTCCTTCTGCTCCCGGTCGGAGTTGAAGCGGCTCACGGCGGCGACCTTCACCGGGAACTGCGCGAAGCGGTCGCGGAAGGTGCCGTAGTGCTGCTGCACGAGCAGCGTCGTCGGCACGAGCACGGCGACCTGCTTGCCGTCCTGCACCGCCTTGAACGCGGCGCGCACCGCGATCTCGGTCTTGCCGTAGCCCACGTCACCCATGACCACACGGTCCATGGGTGACGGCTTCTCCATGTCGGCCTTGACCTCGTTGATGGCCTCGAGCTGGTCGGGCGTCTCGACGTAGGGGAAGGCGTCCTCGAGCTCGCGCTGCCAGGGCGTGTCCGGCCCGAACGCGTGCCCCGGCGCGGCCATGCGCGCGCTGTACAGCTGGATGAGGCCGGCGGCGATCTCGCGCACCGCCTTGCGGGCCCGCCCCTTGCGCTTGGCCCAGTCGCTGCCGCCGAGCTTGTCGAGCGACGGCGCCTCTCCCCCGACGTAGCGGGTGACCAGGTCGAGCTGGTCGGTCGGCACGAA
>DATLGD010000093.1:0-2972 GCA_035540755.1 Mycobacteriales bacterium
CCACCAGCACGAACGAGCCCTCGAGCACGCGGCAGACCGAGCGGACGGCGTCCGCGAGGTCGCCGCCGTTGTCGGCCAGGCGCTCCTCGACCAGGTGCGCGACGACCTCGGTGTCGGTGTCGCTGCGCCTCTCGTGGCCGCGCTCGTCGAGCTCGGCCACCAGCTTCTCGAAGTTCTCGATCGTGCCGTTGTGCACGACGGCGACGTCGCCCTTGCAGTCGACGTGCGGGTGGGCGTTGCGGTCGGTCGGCGGGCCGTGCGTGGCCCAGCGGGTGTGACCGATGGCGAGCGTGCCCGGCAGCGAGGCGCCGCCGACCGCCTCCTCGAGGTTGCTCAGCTTGCCGGCCCGGCGCTGGACGGAGAGGGCGCCGTCGTCGGACAGCACGGCGACGCCGGCGCTGTCGTAGCCGCGGTACTCCAGGCGGCGCAGGCCGTCGAGGACGACCTCCAGCCCCTGCTGGGCGCCGACGTACCCCACGATGCCGCACATGGGCCACAGGCTAGCCGGGTGGCAGCGGCCGGACATCGCACCACGGTGCCGTGACAGGTGCCCGACGGTCCGGTGACGGCCCGTTCGGTCGCCCGAGGACGGGCACGCAAATCCTGTCCGCACGACCCACCAGCTCTCTGGAGTGAGCCTCTGATGCGAGTCCCCCGCCGCGCCGCCGTCGTCCTGTCCGCTGCCGCGCTGACCACCGCCCTCGCCGCCTGCGGCGACGACGAGATCACCGACGACGCGCCCGGCACGCAGCCCGGTGTCACCGACCCGGTGCAGCCGGGCGGCGAGGGCGAGCAGGAGGACGGCGCCATCGATGGCGAGGACGAGGCGCCGGCTCCCTGACGCACCCCGGCCCGGTCCTTCGACCCGGCCTCCTCAGAATTCGGCCCCCGCACCTCCCGGGTGCGGGGGCCGACGCGTGCACGGGGTCGACGTCGACGCGGCCGTCCGGCAGGCTCGGGGTGTGACGACGGCTCTCCCGGCACGTCGAGGCCTGCGCCACCTGCTGTTCCGGCGCAGCTACCGCCAGGTGGCCGAGTACGCCACCGCGTGGGACGAGGCGAACTCCCGCGCGCTGTCGGCCGACGGCCCGGTGTGGCTGGTGCTGGGCGACAGCGCGGCGCAGGGCGTCGGCGCGTCTGCCCACGACCGCGGCTGGGTCGGGCAGGTCCACCGCCGGCTCGCCGACGCCGACTCCCGGACGTGGCAGGTCGTCAACCTGTCGCACTCCGGGGCACGCACCCGGCACGTCGTCGACGTCCAGTGGCCGCGGGCGCAGGAGCTGCTGGCGCACCGCCCGCCTGCGCTGGTGACCGCCGTCGTCGGCGGCAACGACGCGCTCGGCACACCGCTCGGGCGGTGGATGGGCGACGTCGAGGACCTGTGCGACCTGCTGCCCGCCGGGGCTGTGGTCGCGACCGTCGCCCGTGGCGTCTTCGAGCGCAAGACCCGCTCGGTCAACGCGCACCTGCGCGAGCGGGCGGGCGCGCGCGGCCTGCGCGTGGCCGACCTGTGGGAGCACACCGGCCCGCCCTACCGCGGGCTGTACGCCGACGGGTTCCACCCCAACGACGCCGGCTACCGGCAGTGGGCCGACGCCGTCTGCGAGGCGCTGGCGATCGGGTGACGGTCCTGGACAGCGCCGACCCGGTGAGCCGAGACTGCACGCCGTGGGGCTCGAGGGGCATTCCAGAAGAGTGCTGCGCGTCGTCTGGGTCGTGAGCGGCGCGATCGTGCTGGCCGCCGCTGCCGTCGACGGCCGCTACCGGTGGCTGGTGGCGGTGGTGGTCCTGCTCCTTCTCTGGGACGCCGCGGCCGCGCTGCGGCGGCGCGCTCCGGCCGCCGGCGAGCGCCCGGCCGGCTGACCGGTCCGCAGGTCAGGCGTCGGCGGCGCGGGCCCGGACCGCGCGGTCCAGGTCGTGGCGCTGCTCGACGACCACTCGCTGCGCGCCGGCCGGGAGATCGGCAGCCAGCAGGCGGTCGACCGCGGCCAGGACGTCGCCGGACGGCAGCGTCGAGGGGAACAGGCCCCGGGTCAAGGCCTCGGCCGCGGCCGGGGTCCGCTCGTTCCACAGCTGCGGCACTGCCGCCACGTACCGCTCGACGAGCGGGCGGCAGACCGCCTCCTGCAGCGGCTGCCACAGCCCGGCCGCGAGCGCCTGCGCCTCGTGGCTCGACAGCGCGGCGTCCTGCACCGCGCGGGTGAACGCCTCGTCCTTCGCCGCGGCCGCCGGCCGTGCCGCCTTCGCGGTGAGCGAGGCCAGGACGCCCGCCGCCGTGCGGTCGCGCCCGGCCTCGGCGTCGAGGGCCTGCTCGTCGAGTGCCCCCAGCGCGGCCAGGCGCGTCACCAGGTGCCACCGCAGCTCGACGTCGACGACGAGACCAGGCAGCAGCTCCTCACCGTGGAGCAGGCGCTGCAGCCGCGCCGGCTCCACGGCGGCGGACGCCGACGCGCGCACCGCCGTCAGCTGCAGGTCGCCGCCGGGCTCCGCGCGCCACGCGGCCTCCCAGCAGGCTCCGGCGATGCGCTGGAGCTGCGGTCGCGGCTCGGCGGAGTACAGCACCGCCGCCGTGCGGGCCTGAGCCAGCAGGGTCTCGACGACGGCCGGGTCGGTCTCGGCGCCGACGTGCGCGAGCACCGCGTCGACGAAGTCGCGGGCCGGCAGCTCGGCGTCGCGCACGGCGTCCCACAGCGACGACCAGCCGACCGCGCGGGCCAGCGGGTCGACCAGGCCGCTCAGGTGCTCGCGCAGCACCGCCGACGACGCCGCGTCGAGCCGGACCTTGGCGAAGGTGCGGTCGTCGTCGTTGGGCAGGACGAGGTCGGCGCCGTCGGCCAGCGGCACGCTCTCGCCGTCGACGGTGACGTCGAGCCGCTTCCGCAGCACCAGCCGGCCGCCGTCGCGGTCGTAGAGGCCGACGCCGAGCCGGTGCTCGCGCAGCACCGGGTGGTCGGCCGGGGGCTCCTGGCGCA